>DYDL01000241.1 GCA_020717925.1 Desulfocapsa sp. | reverse complement strand
TTCAGGCCGGCAAAATGGATCACGGCCCGGGGCTCTTCATTCGTAAAAATTTGTAAGAGCGCGGCGGTGTCTCGCAGATCGGCCTTATGGAAGGATATTTTTCCCCCGGTGATCTTCTCCACCCGGCTGAGCGCCTCCAAGGAACTGTTGCACAGGTTGTCGACCACCGCTAACTCAAAGCCGGCCTGCAGCAGCACAACGCAGGTGTGGGAACCGATGTATCCGGCCCCACCCGTAATCAGTATTTTGCGATCGTTAGTCAACTCATTCACCCCTTGCCATGGCTTTGTTAGCGTTAATTCACAGGTTGTTTAGACTGTATACTTTTAGGTACGGCAGGACGAATGTTGCAGGCAAGCCTGTGATCATGTCGGCCAGCTCAAAGATTCTCTGCTTTCTGTGATCTCCCATGATCTTGCTCCACCCTCTCAACCTAAACAGCTACAGACTATCCACCTGAGTACTTACTTTTTAGCTGTGTCGTAGCGGCCTGCCGATACTGTAATATTGGAAACCCAGTTCCTTCATTCTGTCTGGATCATAGACATTGCGGAGATCGATAAAAACCGGCGATTTCATCATTGACTTGAGCTTGAGAAGGTCAAGTGCCCGGTACTGGTTCCACTCCGTAAGCAGGACTATGGCATCGGCATCACGGCACGCTTCGTAGGGGGATTCCATATAATGTATGTCTGGCATTATTGTTTTGGCTTCCTCCATGCCGGCCGGGTCATGGGCCTGGATGCGGGCGCCCTTTTCGGCTAGTGGCGGCAGAATGGAAAGGGCCGGCGAATCTCGCAGGTCATCTGTCTCAGGTTTAAAGGTGAGGCCGAGGACGCCAATGGTCTTGCCAGCCTCCGAGCCGCCTATGGCGTCCCTGATTTTTTTGACCATCCTTGCCTTTTGGGCCGAATTTACCTCCACGGTTGCTTCCACCAAACGGGAGGCAGCCCCGTGCTCCTGGGCGATCCGCAACAGGGCCAGGGTGTCTTTCGGGAAACAGGAACCCCCATACCCGGGACCGGGATGGAGAAATTTGCTGCCGATGCGCCCATCAAGCCCCATGGCCTTGGAGAGGGCCGCAACATCGGCACCAACCGCGTCGCAGATGGTGGACATCTCGTTAATAAAGCTGATTTTGGTGGCCAGAAAGGCGTTGGAGGCGTACTTGATCAGTTCCGCTGTTTCCGGGCTGGTGATGACAAAGGGGGTATCGCGTAAGTAGAGGGGATTGTAGATTTCTTTCAGTACAGCGGTTGCCCGCGGAGATTCAGAGCCAATGACCACCCGGTCTGGTCGCATGAAGTCACTTAGCGCCGCACCTTCGCGCAGGAATTCCGGATTGGAAACAACGTCAAAATCAGCCTCTGGGTTTTCGGTGTAAATGGTCCGTTTAACTTGCTGCGCCGTACCAACGGGCACCGTGCTCTTGTCAATAACCACCGTGTAGTTCCGGAGGTGCGGAGCCAAGTCCCGGGCGGCTTCATACACATAGGTCAAGTCGGCGTATCCGTTGCCGCGGCGGTGCGATGGGGTGCCGACAGCCAGAAATACCGCGGTCGATTGCTGCACGGCATTCTGGAGATCGGTTGTAAAATGTAAGTGCTGCTCACTCGCATTTTTTTTGACCAGCACGTCCAGGCCTGGTTCGTAAATAGGTATGCTACCATTCAGCAGTTTGTCAATTTTCGCCTGGTCCTTGTCCATGCAGGTAACTTCGTGACCGAATTCCGAAAGACATGCTCCAGTAACCAGGCCCACATAACCGGTACCGATTATGGTGATTTTCATATAATATTATCCTTGTTGGTTGGAGATTAACATGCAGGTCGATGCGATACACATGATGCATGGTCCGCGGCATCAAGATACCCTTCCTTGATCAGATATAGGAAGACTTCTTGTGCCGCTTCCATGGGGCTAAGGTTTGATGTGTCGATCCGCAGCTCTGGCTGTTCTGGTTCCTCGTATGGGTCGCTGATGCCGGTAAATTCCGGGATCAGCCCTTGGCGCGCCTTGGCGTAAAGACCCTTGCGGTCCCTCGCTTCGCAGGTCTCCAGAGGGGTGGAAACATGGATCTCGATAAAGGCGCCATGTTCTTCAATCATCTCGCGTACGATCCGGCGGGTGTCGCTATAGGGGGCTATGGGCGCACAGATAGCCACGCCATGGTTCTTGGTGATTTCGCTGGCCACATAACCGATGCGCTGCACGTTGATGTTGCGATGGGCCTTGGAAAAACCCAATTCGCTCGACAGGTTATGGCGCACGATGTCGCCGTCGAGAAGGGTGACCGGGTGATCGCCCGCTTCCAGCAGCTTGGCATAAATGATCTTGGCCAGGGTCGATTTGCCAGAACCTGACAAGCCAGTAAAAAATAACGTGAAGCCCTGCTGGTTACGAGGCGGGTATGCCTTGCGTAGTTCTTGGATTACCTCGGGGTAACTGAACCAGATTGGGATGTCTGCTGCCATGACCAGCTCTTTTTTCAGCATGGCGTTGGTATATTCCATGCCTTCCAAGCCCTGTTCCCTGATTTGGGAGGTTGGCATGTACCGATCGCGACTCGGCACATACTGCATGGCTTCGACCGGAATAATGGTTATATCAAGTTCTCCAGCGTATTGTCTTAGCAGTCCATGGGCCTCATCGGGTTGGTAGAAAGGAATGGTGCTGTTACTTTTGGCTGGCGGATAAGCGTGTTTGGGCCCGACAATCATGTGGGAGCAACCGAAATTCTGATTTACAATGGCGTGCCACAGTGCCTCGCGTGGACCCGCCATCCGCATGGCCAGTGGCAAAAGAGAAAGCAAGGCCAGGTTGTGCGGAAAATGGCGCCGAATTGCCTGATAACAATGGACGCGGGAATAATAGTGCAGATCTCCGGGTTTGGTCATGCCAACGGCCGGATGGATGAGGATGTGGCCCTGAATATCCTTGGCGGCCTGCAGGGCTACCTCGCGTTGCAAGCGGTGCATGGGTTTGCTGGTTTGAAAGGCAACCACCCGGCGCCAACCCATTTTTTTAAACAGGGCGCGCAGTTCTTCGGGGGTATCCCACAAGCTTTCAAAGTCATAATGGGCCGGGTTTTGGATGCCGGCGACCCGGCCACTGACGTAAAAGGGATGCACGTTTTCAAAGAGGTAACGCACCCCAGGGTGGAGCTTGGAGGAGGTGCCGTAAACCTTTTCAGCCTCGCGTATTTTGTCCGGTTTCCAGATATCTTCTATGGTGAGCACTCCAGGCATGAACCCCTCGTCGTCACGCAGGGCGATTCTTTGGCCTTGTCTGACCTTGTCGGCAAAAACTTCCGTAACGTCAAGGACGATGGGGATTGGCCAAAGGGTGCCATCTGGAAGGTGGAGGGTGTCGACAACCGATTCATATTCAGCTCGTCCTAAAAAGCCGGACAGGGGTGACAAGGCGCCATTCAATAGCAATTCGAGATCGCAGGCCTGACGCCGCGATAAGGTTAGCGATGTAAACTGGTTGGATTCTCTTTTTAGCGCCTCAGCCTGATCAGGAGCTGCCAGCAAATTTTGCAGTTTTCCACCATGCGGAGTGACGCAATTACCCATCAGGTCCCTCATTGATGCCGTAAGCTTGCCTGCCGAATTCAATAGATTATGAAATATACAGGATGCATGGCTACTCTTCAAGGAAAAGCGGAATTGCAGACGTCTCGGACACATGCTGATAACTTCTTGTAACGGCTTAGGGTTTATGCTAAAGTTCTTTCCACCTTTTTTAAAGTTGGCTATTATTTTGCTGCCTCTTGGGCGAAAGTTTTTGAGCCGTTTTTTTTATTATGCCGAATCATCATCAGTCGTAATATCGGAGGAGCCTATTTTTATGAACA
>DYDL01000040.1:17196-20092 GCA_020717925.1 Desulfocapsa sp. | reverse complement strand
CGTGGATCGGTGCGATGCGCGGCCGGACCGGTTGGTGTTCAACCGCACCGTTACCTTGCGTGATTCGTGGATCAAGCTCGAGAAAGAGTAGGTTGTTGTTTCGGTCAGGTCAGACATGTCCGACCTGTCTGCAAAAAAAAGAGGGGGGAAAGCAGATGCTGCTTTCCCCCTCTGGCGTTAATGGCGGGGCCGACCGGACTCGAACCGGCGACATCCTGCGTGACAGGCAGGCACTCTAACCAACTGAGCTACGACCCCATAATTTAAAGGAACTGCTCAAACGGTTTAAACAGTTCAAACGGCTTTAACGGTTTTTGGTGGGCGGAACAGGGATCGAACCTGTGACCCTCGGCTTGTAAGGCCGATGCTCTAACCAGCTGAGCTACCCGCCCCAACAAGCGGAACAGTTATTTACCAGTAGCACCCCGCTTCGTCAATAAAAAACCTTGGCAACTAGCAAGGAATTTACCCGACCGCTCTTCCCTCACTGATGGGCGACGGTGGTGTCGGCCGGCAGCATCACGTCAGGACAGAAGGCAGCCATGCTCACCCCCTTGAACAGGGTGACGCCCTCGCCCACTACCAGCGCCTTGGTCAGCACCTCGTCCATATGTTCCACCAAGTCGATGCGCAGACTCTTACGGATCTTGGCCGGAATTTCCTCCAGATCGCGCTCGTTCTCCTTGGGAATCAGCACGTGCTTGATGTGGCCCCGGCGGGCAGCCAGGAGCTTCTCGGTGAGGCCACCAATGGGCAACACCCGGCCGCGCAGAGTGATCTCGCCGGTCATGGCGATATCCTTGCGCACCGGCAACTGCAAGAGGGCCGAGGCAATGGCGGTGGCCATGGTGATGCCGGCCGACGGCCCGTCCTTGGGGATGGCGCCCTCGGGCACGTGCACATGGATATCGACCTTCTGGTAGAAATCCGGCGTCAAACCGAGACAGAGGGCCCGGGAACGGACATAGCTCAGGGCGGCCTGGGCCGACTCCTGCATGACCTCCCCCAATTTACCGGTAATGATAAGCTTGCCCTTGCCCGGCATGAGCACTGCCTCGATCTGCAGCAATTCGCCGCCCACTTCGGTCCAGGCCAGCCCGGTGACCAGCCCGGTGCGGTCGATTTCCTCGGCCTGCCCCACCCGGTACTTGGGCACGCCAAGGTAGCGGGCCACGGCGGGCGCGGCCACCCGGTACGTCTTGTCCGCACCGTTCTTCAGACGGTCGCGGGCGATTTTGCGGCAGATGGCGGCAATGCTGCGTTCCAGATTGCGGACCCCAGCCTCGCGGGTATAGCGCTGCACGATTTCCAGGATACCCTTGTCGTTAAAAAAAATGTCATCGGTTGTGAAACCGTTGGCTGCAAGCTGCTTGGGCACCAGGAAATCGGTGGCGATACGCAGCTTGTCCTCCTCGGTGTAGCCCTCCAGCTTGATGACCTCCATGCGATCCCTGAGCGGCGGCGGGATGGAAGAGAGGTTGTTGGCCGTGGTGATGAAGAAGACATCGGACAGGTCAAAATCCAGATCCAGGTAGTGATCGTTGAAGGCGTAATTCTGCTCCGGGTCGAGCACTTCCAAGAGGGCGGCCGAGGGGTCGCCTCGGAAATCCATGCTCATCTTGTCAACCTCGTCCAGGCAAAAGACCGGGTTGTTGACCTTGACCTTCTGCAGGGACTGGATGATCTTGCCCGGCATGGCGCCGATATAGGTGCGTCGATGGCCGCGAATCTCAGCCTCGTCGCGCACCCCGCCCAGGGAGAGGCGCACGAATTTACGTCCCATGGCCCGGGCCACTGATTTGCATAAAGAGGTCTTGCCCACCCCGGGCGGCCCCACCAGGCAAAGGATGGGGCCGCGCATCGATTTTACCTGTGCCTGCACGGCCAGGTATTCAAGGATGCGTTCCTTGGGCTTGGCCAGGCCGAAGTGATCCTCTTCCAGAATGGCGTCAGCGGCCCGGATATCCACCTGTTCCCTGGACTTCTCGGACCAGGGCAGGCTCAGGATGACGTCGATATAGTTGCGCACCACCGTGGCCTCGGCCGACATGGGCTGCATCTGCTTCAGTTTCTTGAACTCCCGCTTCACCTTGGCCCGCGCCGCCTGGGGCAGCCTCTTGCGTCGGATCTGCTTGTCCAGCTCATCGAGCTCCGAGGCCGCGTCATCGTCAGTGCCCATCTCCTTCTGCAGGGCGCGGATCTGTTCGGCCAGGTAATAGTCCTTCTGGCTCTTCTCCATCTTCTTTTTGACCCGGGTGCGAATGGTTTCCTCCATGGAGACGATCTCATTCTCGATGTTGAGGAAACTCAAGGCAAGCTCAAGCCGATCCTGAATAACAAAGGCGGCGAGGATCTCCTGCTTTTTGCCAGTGGCCAGGGGCAGATGGGAGGCCAGCACATCCACGAACCTGGCCGGGTCAACGATGTTGGCCAGGGACTTCACCACCTCGGGAGGAATCTTCTTGCTGTGTTTGACATATCCGGCAAATACGGTGCGGATCTGGCGGACAAAGGCCTCGGTCTCGGCATCAACCGCGCCGGTTTCCAGGAGTTCCTCAACCTCCACCCGGAAAAACTCCTCGTGCGGCAGATAGCGGGAAATCCTGGCCCGCCGCCTCCCCTCCACCAGGGCCTTGATCGTGCCGTCTGGCAGGCGCAGCAACTGTAAAACCCCGGCTACTGTGCCGATGGTGTGCACCGCGCCCTGCCTGGGATCCTCGTCACTGGCGTCCTTCTGGGTGGCCAGAAAGATTTCGGTATGGTTGGCCATGGCCTCTTCCAAGGCCTGGATGGATTTTTTGCGGCCCACCACCAGCGGCGCCACCATGTGCGGGAAAAGGACAATGTCCCGCAGGGACATCATGGGATAGGAGCTAAGCTCAAAATGCAGGTCGGT
>DYDL01000040.1:0-17065 GCA_020717925.1 Desulfocapsa sp. | reverse complement strand
CTTTTTCGTCTTGTTTTCGTAGAGCACCACAGGGTATTCCCCGGCCTGGATAACCTGCTCGTTGATCACGCATTCCTTGACATTGGGATCGGACGGCAGCTCGTACATGACATCGAGCATGGCCCGCTCCAGTACCGAGCGCAACCCGCGCGCCCCGGATTTTCGCCGGATGGCCTCCTTGGCCACCGCCTCCAGGGCGCCTTCGGTAAAGCGCAACCTGATGTTGTCGAATTCAAACAGCCGCTGGTACTGCTTGGTCAGCGCGTTCTTGGGCTCTTTCAGGATACGGATGAGATCCTCCTCGCTCAACTCCTCCATGGAGGCGATCACCGGCAGACGGCCGACGAGTTCAGGGATCAGTCCAAAGCTCAAAAGATCCTCGGGCCGGATCTGGGCTAGAATCTCGCCTAACTTTTTCTTCTGGTCACTCACCACCTTGGCACCGAATCCCATGGACTTGGTGCCTACCCGCTTTTTGATGACGTTTTCCAACCCCACGAAAGCGCCGCCGCATATGAAGAGGATGTTGGTGGTATCGATCTTGATATAGTCCTGCTGCGGGTGCTTGCGACCGCCCTTGGGAGGAACGCTGGCCACGGTGCCCTCAATGATCTTGAGCAGAGCCTGCTGCACCCCTTCGCCGGAAACGTCGCGGGTGATGGAGGCGGAATCCGACTTCCGGGCGATCTTGTCGATCTCGTCGATGTAGACAATGCCGCGGCTGGCCCGCTGTACGTCGTGGTCCGCGGCCTGCAGCAGGTTAACCAGGATGTTCTCCACATCCTCTCCCACATACCCTGCCTCGGTAAGCGTGGTGGCGTCAGCCATGGCGAATGGCACGTTGAGCGTCCGGGCCAGGGTCTGTGCCATGAGGGTTTTGCCACTGCCCGTGGGGCCGATGAGGATGATGTTGCTCTTCTGCAGCTCCACCTCGGAATGACCGTCAATGCGGTTTCTGGCATCAATGCGCTTGTAGTGGTTGTGGACCGCCACCGACAACACTTTTTTGGCGTATTCCTGGCCCACCACATACTCGTCCATGTGAGCCTTGATCTCCATGGGCTTCAAGGAGGAAGTCTTGGCCTGGGCCTCGATGGCCTGCTTGCGGTCCTCGCGGACGATCTCATTGCATAGTTCAATGCACTCGTCGCAAATGTAGACAGTGGGCCCGGCAATGAGCTTTTTTACTTCGTCCTGACTCTTGCCGCAAAAGGAGCAGAGCACCTCGATTTCACCATTGGCATTCTTGGCCATGATTATGCCTCCCCCTCCTCCTGCTTGCCCCGCTTATGCAACACCTTGTCAATGATACCATATTTCCTGGCCTCCTCGGGACCCATGAAATAATCACGTTCCGTGTCGGCCGAGATTCTCTTCATGGGTTGGCCGGTATGGTTGGCCAGAATTTTGTTCAGATCCTCGCGCATGCGCAGTATCTCGCGGGCGTGGATGTCGATGTCAGTGGCCTGGCCCTGGAAACCACCCATGGGCTGATGAATAAGGATTCTGGAATTAGGCAGGGCATAGCGTTTGCCCTTGGTGCCGGCGGCCAGCAGCAGCGCACCCATGCTGGCGGCCTGCCCCATGCAGAGGGTGGCGATGTCACAGCGCACATAATGCATGGTATCGTAAATAGCCAGACCAGCGGTGACCGAACCGCCCGGCGAATTGATGTAAAAGGTGACATCCTTGTCCGGATCATCCGCCTCGAGAAAGAGCAACTGGGCAATGATCAGGTTGGCCACGTCGTCGTTCACCGCCGTGCCCAGGAAAATGATGCGTTCCTTCAGCAGACGGGAATAGATGTCATAGGCCCGCTCGCCGCGCGGGCTCTGTTCAACCACCATGGGAATCAGATTCATGCGCTGGCCCCCGTGGCTGTCTCGGTCCGGGGCTGGGCCGCGGCGGCCGGCACCTTGGTGATGGCGGCCGCGGTCCGCAGAAAATTGACGATCTTTTCGCTCAGCAGTTCATTCATGAAGGGCAGCAGATCCTCACGTTTACGGAAATAATGCTTTACGTCGGCCACGGTCATGCCGTAGGCATCCCCGACCCGCTGAAAGGCATTGTTCATGTCCTCATCGGTAAGGGTGATATTTTCCTGGGCAGCGATCTTCTTTAGGATGAAATCGCCCTTCACGCGCCGGATGGCGGCGTCTTTATACTGCTCGGTGAGCTGCTCGTGGGTAATGCCGGCTGCCTCCAAGGTCATGCCGGGCGAGCGCCGCTCCAGGTTGTCTTCAGTTTCCTTGATGAGCGCGTTGATCTCATAGGCCACCAGCCGACTAGGAACCTCAAAATCATGAGCGTCCAGAAGCTTCAGCAAAATCTTGTCGGTAAGGTCGCCATTGGCGATATCTTCACGTTGCTTTTGGAGACGGGCACGGATGTGCTCTCGCAGATCGGCAAGCGACGTGAACTCGGCGCCCGCATCCTTGGCAAACTCGTCATCCAGCGCCGGCAGAACCCGTTCCTTTACATCCTTGATCGCAATCTTGAATTCCACGGTCTTGCCAGCCAGCACCGGGTTGGCAAAGCCGGGTGGAAAAGCTACCGTGCGTAGCGCTTCCTCGCCCTTCAACAGGCCGACAAAGAGATCCTCGAACTCCTTGCCGTTGCGGCCCGAGCCGATATCCACCGAGTAATCCTCGCCCCGCACCTCTTTCATGGGCGTGTTGTCATGAAAACCCTGAAAGTTGATGACGATAAGATCGCCGTTCCGGATGGCCCGATCCTCGACGCCCCGCAAAGGCGCCATCTGCTGGCGCATAACCGTAAGTTCATGGTCCACCAGGGTTTCGTCCACAACGACTTCCGGCTGTTCCACCGCCAACCCTTTGTACTGGCCGAGCTCGAACTCCGGCCGCACATCGACTTCAACGTCGTAGGCAAAGGAACCGTCATCCTGAAAGTTAAAGGCCTTGACGTCTGGGTGGGCAACGGCGTCAAGTTTCATCTGCTCCAAGGCGTCAAAATAGGTGTCCTGAATCAGCTTGTCAGCCACCTCCGTGCGCACCTTTTCGCCGAAATTCTTCTCCAGCACTTGACGCGGGGTCTTGCCCTTACGGAACCCCTTTATGGCAACATCCCGGCCAAGTTTGGCATAGGCAGCATCAATTTTCGCGACCACATCCTGACCCGGGATCATGATCTTCATCTTCCTTGTCAGCCCGCTGACATTTTCTACCGTAACCTGCATGACACCTTCCTTTTTTGTTTAAAAGCTTAAGCCAAAAAAAACCGGCAATGTTATTCGATTTGTAGACAGACTCTTTCCGCAACTGGTGCGAGAGGGGGGAATCGAACCCCCATCCACGCTATGTGGGCTGGATCCTAAGTCCAGTGCGTCTACCAATTCCGCCACTCTCGCAATCTTGTAAGATTAATCAATATGACCTGCACAGTCAAGTTAATGAGAGAGTCGAGCAGAGAGTCAGACCTGTCCGACCTGTCGGACTCGTCCGAACTGTCGGACTCGTCGGATTTCACAACACCTGTCCCGCCTGTTTTCCCGCCCGAAATTCATTGACAATCATACGCAATATTGCTAGCTAGTAGGCCTTGTTAATACCCCGCCTGTTCGGACCGAAAAAACCAGCACCATGGGATCAGACCATAGCCATGACCGCTTCCGCCACCCAGCGCACCTTTCAGCCCGACGGCCGGCCGGTCCTCATCGGCAGCCTGCCCCTGACCATGCACGCCGAGGCCCTGGAATGGATATTTAAGGCCACGCCGGAGATTCCACTCTGGCCGCAGTTGCCGGCCAACCCTCATGAAGGGATGATGAACCAGTTCGTTGAAGGCTTTCCGGGCATCATCGAGGAGGCGGGAAGCATACTTTACGATACCACCGGTCCTGGCTTTGAGGAGGCGATGCTTGCCTTTTTCGAGGCTTTCCTGGCGGTGACAGAAACACCGGAGCAACTGTTGGGCTCCATGTTCGCCATAGAACCTAAACGCGCCGCCGGTCTTTTTGCTCTGGTTGCGGCTGCCAAAAGCAAGGTCGGCATGGCCGCGGTCAAGGGCCAGATCACCGGACCATTTACCCTGCTCACCGGCATTACCGACGCCAACAAAAAACTCGGCTATTACGACCCCATGGTGCGGGAGATCGTGGTCAAGGGGTTGGCTGCGCGGGCCGCTTGGCAGGCCATGTTTCTGAGCCAACTGAAATTGCCGGTGCTGGTCTTTATCGACGAACCGGCCCTGGCCGGGTTGGGCTCATCCTCTTTCATCGGCGTGTCCAGCGACGACATTCGCCAGGATCTCGTTGAGGTGATCACAGCCATCCAAGGCGCCGGCGGCCTGGCGGGCATTCACGTCTGCGCCAACACCGACTGGAATCTTTTGCTGTCCCTACCCTTGGACGTCTTGAGCTTCGACGCCTACGGCTATTTTGATCGACTTATCACCTGCCGCTCTCAAGTCCTGAACTTTATTGACCGGGGCGGCATCCTGGCCTGGGGCCTGGTGCCTACCGGCGATGCTGAACTCATAGGAAAAGAGAGCGTTGCCTCTCTGGCGGCCAGGTGGCAAGAGAATGCGACGCAACTGGCCGGCAACGACAGGCAGGTACGGGATATTCTGGCCCGCTCCCTGATCACCCCGTCATGCGGCACTGGCTCACTCACGCAGGCCTTGGCCCAACGGGTTTTGACCTTAACCCGTGACACAGCCACCGCACTTAGACAACAATACGGCCTGTAACCGCCCCCCGGGCTAGCCTGAACGGAAACCCCACCCATGAGCGAATTGAACCTGATACTACAGCAGCGCCGACAGAAGGCCGACGAACTGCTGGCGTTGGGCACCAGCCTTTTTGTCAATGACTTCAAACCGACCCACCGAATCGAGGAAGTCCTGCGGGCCGGCAAGGAGATCGTTGGCGAGACCCCTGCCACCGGCGGCCCGTTTTCGGTTGCGGGCCGTATAGTTGGCCTCAGAAACTTCGGCAAGGCCGCCTTTCTCCTGGTCCAGGATGAAACAGCGCGCGTGCAGGTCTACGTCAAGCGTGACCTGATCGGTCCGGAGGCTTACGCCTCCTTCAAAAAATGGGATCTCGGCGACATCGCCGGTTTTACCGGCACCCTCTTCCGAACCAAGACCGACGAGTTGACCATTCAGGCCACGGCCATCAAGCTTATCACCAAGTCGTTACGCACCCTGCCCGAGAAGTTCCACGGCCTTACCGACGTGGAAACCCGCTACCGCCAGCGCTATGTTGACCTCATCGTCAACCCAGAGGTACGCGACACCTTCCGCCGCAGGGTGGAGATCATCCGCCTCATGCGCGAATTTCTGGTTAACCGCCGCTTCATGGAGGTTGAGACGCCGATGATGCATCCCATCGCTGGCGGCGCCGTGGCCCGACCCTTCATGACCCACCACAACGCCCTGGGCATGGACCTTTACCTGCGCATCGCGCCTGAGCTTTACCTCAAGCGTTTGCTGGTGGGCGGCTTTGAGCGGGTGTTCGAGATTAACCGCAATTTCAGGAACGAGGGGTTATCCACCCGTCACAACCCTGAGTTTACCATGCTGGAGTTCTATCAGGCCTTTGCAACCTACGAAGACCTCATGGATCTCACCGAGGAGATGCTTTCCTGGATTGCCGTGGAGGTCCGCGGCAGTATGCAGATTGTTTATCAAGGGCAAGAGGTGGACCTGTCGCCTCCCTGGCAGCGCTACACCATGGATCAGGCCCTGGTGGCAGTGGCCGGCCTTTCCGCGGACATATTGCAAGATCCGGCCGCCACCCGACAACTGGCCAAGGACAAGGGTATTGTCCTTGACGCCGCGGCCGGCCACGGCAAGGTGAAGACCGCGCTTTTTGAACTGCTGGTCGAGGAAAGACTCATCAACCCGACCTTTGTTACTGCCTATCCTACCGAGGTGTCGCCCCTGGCCCGGCGCAACGAGAAAAACCCCGAGGTCACCGACCGCTTCGAACTGTTCATCACGGGTCGGGAGATCGCCAATGCCTTCAGTGAGCTGAACGACCCCGCCGACCAGCGGCAACGCTTGGAAAAACAGATTGCCGAACGCGGTGATGACGAGGAGATCCCCCCGGTCTTGGACGAGGACTTTCTGCGGGCGCTTGAGTACGGCATGCCGCCGGCGGCTGGCGAAGGCATCGGTATCGACCGGTTTGTAATGCTGCTCACCGATTCACCATCCATTCGGGACGTCATCCTCTTCCCCCACTTGCGGCCGGAAAAATAAAGGAAAACACCTTGGGATTCGAGTGGTTCATCAGCCTTCGCTACCTGAAGGCCAAGAGAAAACAGACCTTTATCTCATTGATCACCATCATCTCCATGGCCGGCGTGGCGGTCGGGGTCATGGCCCTCATTGTCGTGCTCGGAGTGATGACCGGTTTTACCTCCGAGTTCCGCGACAAGATCCTGGGCATCAACTCCCATATCGTGGTGCAGAAATACGGCGATATTATCGGTGATTATCGCGATCAGCTCCCGATGCTGGCGGCCCAGCCCGGGGTAACGGGCGTGACCCCCTATCTCACCAGCCAGGTCATGATGACCGCCGGCATCGGTGGCACCGGCGCCGTACTGCGCGGCATTGACCCGGCCACGGTCAGCAGGGTTCTGAATCTCGACAAGCACATGAAGCAAGGCACTCTGGATGCTCTCACCGGACCAGCAACCAACGACAAGTCTCAGTTGCCCGGCGTGGTCATCGGCAATGAACTTGCCATGCAGTTGCACGTGACCATGGGGGACAATCTGCGCATCATGTCCTCGGCTGGCCCGCTTACTCCCATGGGCATCATCCCTAAAATGAAGACCTGTCGGGTGGTAGGCATCTTTCAGACCGGCATGTACGAATACGATTCGATCTTGAGTTTTGTTTCCCTTTCCACGGCCCAGGAGTTCCTGGACCTTGGCGAGACGGTGCACGGCTTTGAACTGCGGGTTAATGACATCTACCAGGCCAACCAGATCGCCTTGGACCTGGAAAAACGGCTGGGCCCGGGCTATGTGGCCCGTGACTGGATGCGCACCAACAAGAATATCTTCTCGGCCCTAAAGCTCGAAAAGACCGCACTGTCGATCATCGTCGCCCTCATCGTCATGGTGGCGGCCTTTAACATCGTCAGCACGCTCATCATGGTGGTCATGGAGAAATCCAAGGACATCGCCATCCTGAAATCCATGGGCGCTACCAGCCGAAGCATTATGCGCATCTTTATTTACGAAGGGCTGATCATCGGCCTGGTCGGCACCACTGCCGGCATCGTCGGCGGCCTCACCCTTTGCGAGATCCTCTCCAGATATCGTTTCATCAAGCTGCCCGAGGTCTATCCCATCTCCACCCTGCCGGTGCAGGTTCTGCCACAGGACGTTATCCTCATCTCGATCACCGCGGTGCTGATTACCTTTATTGCCACCCTTTACCCTTCCTGGCAGGCAGCTCGGGTTGATCCCGCCGAGGCCTTGCGCTATGAGTGATATACGAATCGACGCAGCGATGAGTCGCCCCACCTCCCCCCTGCTGCTGGAGGCCACCAATCTTCGCAAGGACTTTGAGGGTGGTCAGCACCATCTTCAGGTGCTGGACGGGGTCAACCTTTCCCTGGCACAGGGGGAACTGGTGGCCATTGTCGGCAGCTCCGGCACCGGCAAGACCACCCTGCTCCATATTCTCGGCACCCTGGAGCGTCCTTCGACCGGATCTCTCCTGTTACAGGGCGAGGACGTATTTGCCAGGGACGACAAGGAACTATCCGCTTTCCGCAACCGGACCATCGGCTTCGTCTTTCAGTTTCACCACCTGCTGCCCGAGTTTACGGCCCTGGAAAATGTTATGATGCCTGGACTCATCGCCGGACTCGACAAAAAAGATCTGAGCAACGAGGCAATTGATCTGCTTGCCAAGGTAGGCCTGGCAAGTCGGTTGCATCACAAGGTTGGCGAGCTGTCGGGCGGCGAGCAGCAACGGGTTGCCCTTGCTCGGGCCATCATCATGAAACCAGCCCTGCTGCTGGCCGACGAACCAACCGGCAATCTTGACACCAAGACCGGCCTCAGGGTCTTTGACCTTATAGGGGAAATGAATGCGGCCTTTGCCCTGACCACGGTCATGGTGACACACAACCATGACCTGGCCAGGCGGATGGACCGCTGCCTTACTCTGACGGACGGCAAGCTGCACTCTGGGCTGTAGGCTCCGCCTGTAACATTCTTATGACCGGTAAGTTGTGTCCTTGACAAAGGAAGCGCCGGTTGCTATGGAAATTGACCGGCCGGTGGCAGGCCGGCTCAACCCCCAACCCCATGGAATTATCCACGCCAATGGCCATACGAACTTTCTCCTTAAGACATCCCGGGCGCATTATTACCCTTGTTTTGCTGATCTGCGGTCTATTTGCCGGCAACCCCGTCTGCGCCGCGCCCGCCTTGGCGGCCGAAGGGGCGGCAACCATGGCCCCGGTGTCACTAGAGTTTCTACCGCTTAAAATCCATGCCATAACCAAGGCGGCCGACCTGGCGGCCACGGCCGACACCCTGTTGCAACAGATGTTGACCGCCAAGGGCGTTTCCATGCTGCCCAGATCGCGGGCCGCGGCCCTGTTCTCTTACGACGCCACCTGGCCACCGGACCGGCAGGAGATGTCCAGCTATTTTGCCCAGCACGCCTTGCGCTTCCTGGCTACCGGCACCCTTACCCAGACCGGCAATGCCATCAGCGTCGACCTGGCGGTTTTTGACAGTAAAGGAGAGCCGGCCACCAGCTACTTTTTCGCCACCGCCGACTCTACCGATGGGCTTGAAGGAGTTTTACAAAAGCTCGTGGAACAGATTGTCACCTTTGCCGACCGTACCACCCGCATCACCAAGGTTACGGTTCGCGGTAATAATCGGGTAGACACCGGCGCCATCCTGCGCGGGATTGTCAGTAGCCAGGGCAGCCCCATGGACCGGAAAATTCTGTCCCAGGATCTCAAGAATATCTATAAGCTGGGATTTTTCGAGGATGTCCAGGTGGAGGCGACAGCGACGGATGACGGCACCGTACTTACCTTTGTGGTCAAGGAGAAGGCTCTGGTCAGCGAGGTTACCATTATTGGCCAGGACAAAATCAAGGAGGATGACATCAAACCGGTGTTGACGGTCCAGCGCCACCAGATCATCAATACCAACGAGGTCAACAAGTCGATTCAGAATATTCGGCAGCTTTACAAGGAAAAGGGTTTCTATAATACCACCGTTGACGCCAAGCTGAGCGAACCCGCGCCAGGCAAGGTGGAGGTAGGTTTTACCATTGACGAGGGAAAGAAAATCTACGTCAAGGAGATCCGTATTACCGGTAACAACGCCTATTCCAGCAAGGAGATCAAGAAGGTGCTGGAAGGCGTGAAGGAAAAGGGACTCTTCTCCTTTATTACCGACGCTGGCCTGCTCAAGCTCGGCATGTTGGAACACGATGCGGACCGCATTGCCTCCTTTTACCACAATAACGGTTACATAGAGGCTAAGGTCGGCAAGCCTGAAGTAGTGCAGGAAGGTGAATGGCTGTTTGTCACCTTCTCCATTTCCGAGGGTGACAGGTTCAAGGTGGGCACGGTTGAAGTGGCCGGGGAACTCATCGAAGAGACTGACATTCTTCTTAATCTTGTCAATATTCGTAACGAAAAATACCTGAGCCGCAAGATCATTCGGGACGACGTACAACTACTCACTGACTTCTATGCGGAAAAAGGCTATGCCTTTGCCGAAATTAGACCTGACATAACAAATGATCTTGAAGGCAAGATCGTCAACCTGAAGTTCATGGTGCGGAAAGGCGCCCTGATCTATGTCAACCGGATCAACATCAAGGGCAACACCGACACGCGGGACAAGGTCATCCGTCGTCAGTTGGCTATCAAGGAAAAAGAGCTGTTTAATGCCAGGGAAGTTAAGGCAAGTATTGCCCGCATTAGACGTCTGGGTTATTTTGAAGACGTCACTATCAACCCGGAGCCTACCCTGGAAAAAGACCAGATGGATGTCAACGTCGAGGTCAAGGAAAAACCCACCGGCACCTTCTCGGTCGGCGCTGGTTACAGTTCTTCGGAAAATCTGCTCTTTCAGGGTGAGATCAGTAAGGACAATCTCTTTGGCCGTGGCCAGAAATTGTCCCTTCAGGCCAAGCTGAGCGGCACTTCATCACGTTACAATCTTGGTTTCACCGAGCCTGCCTTTCTCGATACCAAGCTGCTGACCGGCGTTGATCTTTTCAACTGGAAGCGAGAGTATGACGATTACACCAAGGATTCCAATGGCTTCAGCTTCAGGTTTGGCTACCCCCTCTGGCGGCAGTGGACCCTGTTTTGGAGTTATGGCTATGACGCAACGGTCCTGAATGACGTTAGGATAGACGCCAGCCAGGAAATTCTCGACTCCGAAGGCATCACCAATTACGTCAAACTCGGGGTGGTGCGCGACACAAGGGATAAAGGCTATGACGCTTCGTCGGGCGCTCGGCACTCCATCACTCTCAAGAACGCCGGCCCGCCCTTGGGCGGCGATTTCGCCTTTTCGAGCCTTGAGGCGGAAACCTCATGGTATTTTCCGGGCGACCAGGTTCTTGGCCATAAATTCTTCGTGGATACCACCTTTCATCTGAATTTGTCCGCTGGCTATGTGCAAAAAAATTCCGGCGGCCGATTGCCGGTATATGAAAAGTTTTACCTTGGTGGGATCAGTACCATCCGCGGCTTCAAGTCTGGCAAGATCAGCCCGCAGGATCCGATAACCGGCGAGCGGATCGGCGGCGACAAGATGTGGTATAGTAATTTCGAATATATCTTCCCCCTGGTCAAGGACGCGGGCCTGAAGGGTGTGGTTTTCTTGGACGCAGGCAACGTATATGCCGTGGACAAGGACTGGGACTTCGGTTTTGTCAAGGGCAGCACCGGGTTGGGCGTACGCTGGCTCTCCCCCATGGGTCCTCTGCGCCTGGAATGGGGTTATAATCTTAAACAGGCCCGGGACGAAGACCAGAGCAACTGGGATTTCAGCATCGGCGGTTCGTTCTAATCGCAGGCCTGTTCCCAGGCCGGGCCAAGCATCTGGTCGGCTCATGACGGACGCAACCAACATAGAGGCTATTTACCATGGCCTGCTCCAGGGAGAACGTTCCCTGAATGTCACCGGCATGCGGGGCAGTGCGCCGGCCCTGCTGCTGGCCCGGTTGGCCGTTGAGAGCAAGCGCACCCTGTTCTGTGTGGTAGCCAACGATCAGAACAGCGCTAATCTGGAACAGGATCTTGCCCTGTTCACCGATATCCCGGTGCAACTTTACCCGGCCTTTGATATCCCGCCTTATACCCCGCTGTCGCCAGACCGTAACACTATCGCCAGTCGCCTGGCCGCCCTGTATGCCCTGTTTACCGCCGAGACCCCGCAGATCTTCATCATTTCGGCCGAGGCGCTGCTGCGCCGGGTTTTGCCGCAACAAACCTTGGCCGGTCTGGCTGAACTGATTATCAAAGGCGAGGATGTTGATCAGGCAGAGCTGGCTCGACGATTGGTACACTTGGGCTACGAGCCTGCCGCCATGGTGCGGTCGGTGGGTGATTTCAGCGTCCGTGGCGGCATTGTCGATATTTTCTCGCCAGGCTTCGAGGCGCCTCTGCGGCTTGATTTTTTCGGCGACACCTTGGAATCCCTCCGACTCTTCGACCCCATTTCCCAGCGTTCCATCCAGGAGCTTGAAGAGGCCGTATTGCTGCCGGCCCACGAATGCCTCTATCCGATGGCGGAAAGCCCGGGCGCCATTGAACTCCTGGACCGCTTCGACCAGAGTGGCGCTGAACTTGGCTGGCAACGAGAACACACCACCTTGCTGGAGGAACAACTCCGAGGCGGCCGCCGTTTTCCAGGCATTGAATTTTTCCTGCCCCTGTTTCATAAAAACCTTGCCTCCACCATGGAATATGCCCCCCAGGATGCCATCGCTGTGCTCGTCAACCCCATGGAGATACGCCATTCCATGGATCTCACCTGGGAAAGAATTGGGGCCAACTTTAACGAGGCCACCCAGGGCAACACCCCTGCCCTGCCCCCTGCCCGGCTCTTCATTGATCGCGCCATGGTTTTTGCCGCCCTGGACCGTATGGTCCAGATAAGGTTGCATGACTTTCACACCGAGGATCTGGAGCAAGATAAACTTTACCCAATAAAGAGCGACAGTCACCGTCTTCTCAAGCAGGAACTGGAACTGCAACGCCGCAGCGAGGGGTTGCTGCCACCCTTGGCCCGCACCATTACGGCCTGGCTGGAGCAGGGGGACCGGGTCGGCATCGCCTGCCGCTCGCCCCGCCATGCCCGCCACCTGGCCGAGTTGCTCACCCCGCACCACCTTGAGGTTTCAATCGCGGAACAACCAGCCGTCCTTAGCGGCTGGCCGACCGGCCAGGTGGTCCTTTATCCCACCCCCATGACTGCGGGCTTTGACCTGCCAGAGTTCAACCTGCACCTCGTTTCCGAAAGCGAACTTTTTGGCGAGATGCGGCTTGGCCCCCGCCGGCGGCAACGGCGTCAGGAAAAAGGCGAGCCGGTCCGCTTCGAAGAGCTGCGGGTGGGCGATATCGTGGTGCACGAAGAGCACGGTCTCGGCACCTACCAGGGGCTCAACTCCCTGGAGGTAAATGGCGTACGCCGCGAGTTTCTTATCCTCACCTACCTTGGGGATGAAAAACTTTATGTGCCAGTGGACCGGCTCGCCACGGTCACCAAGTACAAGGGCCTCACCGACAAGCAGCCGAAACTCGATCATTTGGGCGGCAAGGCCTGGGTCACGGTGAAACGCAAGGTCAAGGAGGCGGTCTGGAAGGTGGCCCAGGATCTGCTTAAGCTCTACGCCAGGCGGCAACTCATCGAAGGCCGGGCCTTTTCCATGGCCGATCAGTTGTTCGAGGAACTGGAAGAGTCCTTCCCTTTTGACGAAACGCCTGGCCAGATCAAGGCGATCAACGACGTCATCGGTGACCTCACCTCCACCACCTGCATGGACCGCCTGGTCTGCGGCGACGTGGGTTACGGCAAGACCGAGGTGGCCATCCGCGCCGCCTTCAAGGTGGTGGAGGACAAGTATCAGGTAGCAGTGCTGGTGCCCACCACCGTACTGGCGGAACAGCACGTGGAAACCTTTCGTGAGCGACTGGCGGGTTTTCCGGTCACCATCCACTGCCTGAATCGCTTCAGGAGTAACGCCGAGCAGCGCGAAACCATCAAGGGGTTGGCCAACGGCCGCGTCGATATAGTTATCGGCACCCATCGCCTGCTGTCCAAGGATGTTGATTTCAAACGGCTCGGCCTGCTTATCGTGGACGAGGAGCACCGTTTTGGCGTGGCGCACAAGGAAAAACTGAAACGGTTGCGGGTGGGGGTGGACGTGCTGACCCTGACCGCCACGCCCATCCCCCGCACCCTGCAGATGTCCCTGCTGGGGGTGCGCGACCTGTCAATCATCAGCACTGCCCCGGAGCACCGGCGCTCGGTTAAGACCTTTGTCGCCAAATACGACGATCTGGTCATCAAGGAGGCGGTCACCCGGGAGATGCAGCGCCAGGGCCAAGTTTTCCTGGTTTCCAACCGAGTGCGGACCATCCACGAGATGGCCCGCAAGGTGCAGGCCCTGGTGCCGCTGGCCAAGGTGGCGGTGGCCCATGGCCAGATGGATGGCAAGGAACTGGAAGAGATAATGGTCGCCTTTGTCCACCGGGAGATCGACGTGCTGGTCTGCACCACCATTATCGAGTCTGGTCTCGACATCCCCAACGCCAACACCATCATCATCACCAGGGCCGACCGCCTGGGGCTGGCCGAAATTTATCAGTTGCGCGGCCGGGTTGGCCGCAGTCGCGAGCAGGCCTTCGCCTACCTGCTGGTGCCCTCGCTGGATGGCCTGTCCAAGGATGCCCAGCAACGACTGCAGGCCTTGATGGACTACAATGAACTGGGCGGTGGCTTCAAGCTGGCTATGAGCGACCTGCAGATTCGCGGCGGCGGCAACATCCTGGGCGAATCGCAGAGCGGCACCATTGCCGCGGTGGGCTACGATCTCTACCTTGACCTGCTGCAGAAAACCGTGGAAGATCTTAAGCGCGGCCAAATGGCCGGCGTTGATCTGGAGGAGCCGGTTGAGGTGGAGCCGGAGATCAACCTGCAGCTTTCCGCATTCCTGCCGGCGCCCTATATTGTTGACGCCAATCAACGCTATATCGCCTACCGCCGCTTGAGCTTTATCGCCAGCGAGGAAGAATTGGCCGATTTGACCGATGAACTGGTGGACCGGTACGGCCCCTTGCCAGATGAGGCCAGCAACCTGCTTGCCGTTGTCGCCCTAAAGCAGGATCTGAAACAGGCACGGATCAGCCGGTTGGAACAAGGGATAGGCACCCTCGCCTTTTCTTTCCACGACAGAACCCCGGTGCGGCCGGAGAAGGTGCTGCAAATGGTGCAGGCCAGCCGGGGCGCCATCCGGCTGCTGCCTGATTCTCGCCTGCTGGTCAAACTGCCGGAAAACGTTGACGTCAGCGTTATTGCCATGGCCCGGAAAATCTTGCGCACCCTGCTGGATGATGCTATGTAGAGCTGAAAGCTTAAGGCTGATAACTGCCAGGCCTGTCCTGCAACCATGGAATCCAATCATATCATGACCTTTTATCGCAACGCGTATGCGTTTCTTTTTGCCCTGCTGTGGCTCTTAGGCATGGCGCCTGTTGCCACCGCGGCGGAAGTCACGATCATTGATCAGGTAGCTGCTATTGTTAACGACGACGTGATCACCCTTTCCGAGATCGACGCGGAGGCCACCCCCCTGCTTCGGCGTATCAAGAGCCAGGGGATGGCCCAGTCCGAAGAGCAGGCTGCAATGCAAAAAGCCAGGCAGGACATCTTGGATCGGCTCATTGAAAAGACGTTGCAGGTGCAGAAGGCCAACGAAATCGGCATGGATATAGATGATGCCGAGGTGGAGCACGCCATTGCCCGCATTATGGAAAAGAACAACCGCAACAAAGAAGAGTTTCAGCAGGATCTTAAAAAGATCGGCACCGACGAGGTCCGCTACCGCCAGTCCATCAAAAGTCAGATGCTGGAGTCACGTCTGGTGAGCATGGAGGTCCGCTCCAAGGTGGTGATCACCGACAAGATGGTAAAGGAATATTACGACAGCCAGTACGTGCAACAAAGCGCCCCCGAGGGCTACACTATTTTACAGATGGGTTTTGTCTGGGGCCAGGCCGGCCGTTCCGCCTCTCGCGACGAGGCGAGGCAGCGGGCCGAGGAAGCGCGGCAGCAGGTGCTGACGGGCGCTGATTTTCAGGAGTTGGCCAAGGATCTTTCTGATATGCCATCTGCCCGTGACGGCGGCGCCATCGGTACCTTGGCCAAGGAAGAGATGGCCCCCTATATGCGCGAGGTCATTCTGCCGCTCGCGCCCGGCCAGGTAAGCGAGCTTGTCGAAACCGAGGCCGGCTTCCAGTTCTTCAAACTGATGTCCGCCAAGGAAGGCAACGTGGTGGTCAAGGCGCCCTTTGATACGGTGCAAGAGGAGATTCGCAACATCCTGTACAGTCAGGAATCCGAGCAACTCTACAAGGTCTGGATGGATCAGTTACGAGAAAAGGCCTACATTAAAAAGATGATGTGATTTGAAGAAGCTCAAGGCTGAAGGCTCAAGGCTTAAGGCTGAAGATGGAAGCTAGACAGACGCCGGCCGTGGTTATCCGGGTCATGGACCACGGCGAGGCTGACAAGATCGTCACCTTCTACTGTCCGGAGAGGGGCAAACTCGCCGGCATCGCCAAGGGTGCCAAACGCAGCAAAAAGCGATTTTTGAACCGGCTTGAACCCTTCTCCCAACTGCAACTGGACTATACCCCCAGCCGCCACTCCAATCTGGTCCAGATCCAGCAAGTGGAGCTGCTCAACCCCTTTGCCACCCTCCGCTCCCGTTACGATCGTTACGCCGCCGCCACTCTGCTCTGCGAACTGGTGCTGTTCTGGACCAGGGAAAACGACGGCGATCAGCTCCTCTTTGACCTCCTGGTCTGGGCGTTGACCAGCCTGGAACAGGACGCACCCTGGCCGGAAACAATTATCCTCTTTCAGGTAAAACTTTTCACCGCCCTGGGTTATCGGCCCCACCTGACTGATTGCCAGGGGTGCGGCAAACTCGATCCAGCACAGGCACCATACCGCTTCAGCCTGAGCCAGGGCGGCCTGACCTGCCACCGCTGTAATCGCGAGGCCGGCAGCACCACCCTGCCCCTGGCGCTCAGCACCGCCAACCTGCTGCGGATGGCCCAGGATCTGCCCAGCGCCAAACTCTCCCGCCTCCGTTTCTCCAAGACCTCGACCCAGGAGGCCCTGGACTTCTTGAAACGCTACGGCACCTTCCTGCTGCAACGTGACATTCAGTCCTGGGCGCACCTTGCGCCACTTTGAAAATGTGGTGGCGATATCCTGCCGGTTCAGCCCTCTGACTATGATGTGGTGGACTTACGGAAGTTTTTCCGTGCAGTCGATTATGTCGTAGGGCTCTTCAATAGTCGGCCTTACGATAACCCCATTGCTGCTTGTTGACTTCATTCCAATGGCAAAGTGGGTGACAATTTCTCCTTTTGCGTTGACTATAATATAATGATCGCAAAATATTTCTAAATTTTGTTTAGAACCGCTCAGAACACCATTCGTTCCTGACATGGATTCCCCGGTTGCTACTAACTTCCGGTATCTATATTTTTTCGAGCCGTCGGATTCATCTGATATTATTGGCGTACCACCCCATACCTCAAGCGCCTTTTCCTTTTGCGCAAACATAATGCTTGACGTGCATGCATTTGTTAGAAGCATGCATACAATACCTGTGACAACAAACATCATCCGCAGAACTAAACAAGAATTTTTCATGTTGTATTCCTCCTGAATACTGTAACCCCAGTCAAAATAAAATTTATGTTTTATTTCCAGGGGGTCGCATTTCCCCCACATCAGTACTTGATCGCCGCTTGAGGTGCCACTCAGGTCGTTCCTTGCTATATTGCTAT
>DYDL01000240.1 GCA_020717925.1 Desulfocapsa sp. | reverse complement strand
CGCAGGCCTAAAGAGGGACGGGCCAGGCCGCAGGCGACCACCACTTCTTCGATGTGGGCCATCTCGGTGGCGGCGGATTTCAAAAACTTGCGGCGGGCCGGGACATTGCCGAACAAGTCATGGACCTCCATGGCCGTGCCTTGGGGGCAACCCATCTCATGGGCACTCTCCAGCCTGCCATAACGGATCTCAGCCCGCATGCCCAGGTCCACCCCGGCCACCCGCGAAGTGATGGTAAGCCTGGCCACCGAGGCAATGGCCGGTACGGCCTCGCCCCTGAAACCGAGGGTGAGGATGGCGGCAAGATCCTCCTGACTCGCGAGTTTGCTGGTGGCGTGCCGCTCCAGGGAGAGCAACACGTCGTCCGCGTCCATGCCGCAACCATCGTCCAGCACCCGGATAAGCCTGGTGCCATTGCCCTCCACCCAGACCTCAATCCGGGAGGCCCCGGCGTCCACACCGTTTTCCACCAGTTCCTTGACCACCGAGGCTGGACGCTCGACCACCTCGCCCGCGGCGATCTGGTTGGCCAGATTTTCCGAAAGGATCTTGATGCGCGACACAGCCGTTTACAGGAAGCGGAAGATGTTGTCTTGCAGCCAGTGGGAATCCCACCACTCTGTCGGGGAGACAAAGATACCGTTCACCAGCATGCTGAAGTGCAAATGGTCGCCGCCGGCCATGCCGGTCGCCCCGGTGCGGCCGATGGTCGCATTTTTATCCAGCATGGCATCAAGGGCAACGGTGATCTCGCTTAAATGGCAATACAAGCTAAGGATGCCCTGGCCGTGGTCGATGATCACGGTGTTGCCGTAAATGCCTAAATAATCGGCCAAAACTACCCGGCCACGGTTGGCCGCCGTCACCTCGGAGCGCTGAGTGGCCGCCAGATCAACACCCAGGTGCACCTGACGATCGATTTCCTTGCCCTGGTAAAAATAGGTGCGGTGATCGGCATAGCCCGCCTCCGGGCTGCCGCGCTCCATGCGCAGGAAACGGCCGTCCCAAAGCCGCTCAGGGGAACTTTTCTGGCAGACCGCTAGGATCTGCTCGTAGTTCTTGCGGCGAAGCTCGCCGTTAACATAGAGGAACTGCTCGACCGGCGTGCCCTTCATCTCCGGGTAGTGGGCCTGGAACTCGGGCATTTTCAAGTTGAGAAAGTTATCGCTCACGTCGATGCGCCGGTCCATCCTAAAATTAGCCTTCTGCACGGGAAAACCGACGCCGGCACGGCCCTGGTTACCGGCCCGGTCCTCAGCCGTCACCATCGCCTCGGGATCCTTGGCCAGGTCATAGGGCAGCGCGAAGAAGGCGGCGAACACCCCCGGTCCCTTCCTGGGAACCGGGAAGCCTGGATTGAAGAAGCCGTTGATCGTCACCCCGTGCCGGGCGACCTCCTCGCTCAAGCGGTAGACGACCACCCCGGCCCCGCCGATTTTGACAATAGTGGGCGACTCCATGATCGCCACCACCGGCGCCTGGGTATCGAGCTGCACCTCGGTCGTGATGCGGGTTTCGTTACCCCGCATCAAGTGCCAGAAGGAGAAGTCCCGGGCCGTAATTACCAGTTCCAGGCTGCCATCCTTAAAGCCCAGGGCCTTGCCATCCACCGCGACCTTGTCCTCCAGCCGCTCGGGACCGGCATGAAAGAGATAGCCGGCGCGGGGAAAGGTCTTGCTGTACAGGGTCGCCTTTTTATCGCCCTGGATCATCTCAATCGCCACCTCGCGGATACCGCTCTTGGCATCGGCTACCGTAAAGCGGAATTCGCCTTTCATGCCCAGGCTGGCAATCTCATCGAGCACGTCTATCGCCGGTTTTTCAGTTTCACAGACGATGATGGTGGCTACGACTGCCATAACCAGGGCCAACACCACCACAACCTTAAGCAGCAACCCAATGGATGATCGTCCCTTTTCCCGTTTTTTCTTGAGCTTCTTTTCCATGTTTCCATCCTTACAGGTTGGCCGCCGGGCCATTGATCCTAGTCGGCCGAAATCGTTTTTGGGGTTCTGACAGCCTGCCGCGCGAGCAAGCGGTTGGCAACATACGTATCCCTGGTATACTATACGCACTGGCAGCAACCGACCAGCGGTAAGCGGGCAGGATACTACCATGGATTATTGGAAAAAGGTAGTTCCCGGACGCGACCGTGCCTACCATTGCAGGAAGGAGCAGCAACCCCCATGGAAAGGTGGCATACCGTCATCATAGGAGCCGGTCCCGGCGGCCTGGCCTGTGCCGCAACCCTGGCCAGTCAAGGCATTAGCGTGCTGGTGCTGGAAAAAAAGGGAAAGGTCGGCCCCAAGGTATGCGCCGGCGGCATTACGGGGGCAGGGCTTTTCAGGAATCTGCCCGATGATCTTATCGAGCGTTCCTTCCCCATCCAGCACATCTTCACCCCGCTCCAGCAGGTCATCCTTACCTCAGACCTGCCCATGGTGTCCACGGTGGACCGCGGTAAACTGGGCACCCATATGTTGGCCATTGCCACCGCGGCCGGCGCCACGATACGGATCAACGCGCAGGTCAGCCGCATCGAGACTGATCGCGTCATCCTGCGTTCAGGTGAAGCTGTCGGCTATCGCCACCTGGTGGGAGCCGATGGCTCTGTTTCCACGGTACGACGTTATCTGGGCCTGCCGACCACCAGGGTCGGCGTGGGCGTGCAATACCATATCCCCGCTTCCCTACCGCGCATGGAATGGCACCTGGATGCGCAACGCTTCGGCAACGGCTACGCCTGGATCTTCCCGCACCGGCAGCGGACCTCGGTGGGGGCCTATATCAGTCATGGGGGAATGCGGCCGCATGCACTGCAGGCCCGCTGCCGGGAGTGGGCCGCGAGCGGAGGGATCGACCTGGGCCAGGCCAGACCAGAGGCGGCCCTGATCAATTACGACTACCAAGGCTGGCGTTTCGGCAATATCTTTCTGGTGGGCGATGCGGCCGGCCTGGCCTCGGGACTCACCGGCGAGGGTATCTTTCCGGCCATCCTCTCAGGGAAAACGGTTGCAAACACCATTCTGAACGACCATTATGCAGACAACGGTTTTGCGCGACTGCTCAAAAACCACCAACGCCACGCGCGGCTGGCGGCCTTCACCGCCAGCAACCGCACCCTCTGCCGCCTGGTGATGGAGAGCCTGGTACTCGGCCTCCGTACCGGATTGATGGATTTCAACCTGCTGGAAATGGCGGATCAGGGGCTCTAAGGATTATACCTACCGTCCAAACAACCTGAGTAGCTAGAAGGAACTGCAACATGGCCGAGACATACAACCCTAAAAAAACCAAACTGCTTCACCTGCTCTTCATCCTGACCAGCGTCGGCATCCTCACAGTGCTCTGGTTTGCCCCCAAGGAAAAGACGCACCCCTTGCCGCATGATGAAAACCATGCCCGTTTTTTCGACATGGGCAAGAAAGAGGCGGAGAAATTTTGCGAGAGCTGCCACAACCCGGCCGGCCAGGCTCCCTTGCCGGAGAAGCATCCGCCGAAATATCGCTGTCTTTTCTGTCACAAGAGGAAATAGCGGCTGGCGGCTGACAAAACATGCAGGAAAAGTCCATCCATCTGCCCAGCCTTACGGCCACTTTGGCCTTGGGACGCAAGCTGGGCCGACTGGCCCGGCCGGGTGACCTAATCACCTTGACCGGTGATCTTGGCGCCGGCAAGACCACCCTCACCCAGGCCATTGGCGCAGGGCTCGGGGTGCCCGGCCATCTCTATATCACCAGCCCAACCTTCAGCCTGTTGCACGAATACCTGGGTCGCCTCCCCCTCTATCACATGGACCTGTACCGACTGGCGGGCGAAGGGGATATGGAAACCCTGGGTTTTGAGGAGTACATCTACGGTGAGGGCGTTACGGTCATC
>DYDL01000039.1:1750-20122 GCA_020717925.1 Desulfocapsa sp. | reverse complement strand
TTCAGGCAACCATCAAAATTGTGCAACTAGCAAAAGGAGGACTGGGAAATGACCGTGAAAAAGAATCGTGCCACAAGCTGCCTGTTATGCGTGTTATGTGTACAAATAGCTTTGCTTTGCATCGCCCCGAAGGAAACGCACGCGGCCGCCGTAGACCGGGTTATCTGCGTGCCATGGCAGGGCGATGTCGCCAAGTATCACACCACCTGGGACAGCCAGGCAATTATCTTGAAATGTGTCGTCCACACCGCTGACACGTCCCAGACCTGGTACAAATGGAATTTTGGCGATGGCAGCGAATCAGCGGTAATGACCCTTTCCGGGCAAACCCAATACAATGTGGAAACCGTCCATGCCTATGCGGGCGCCCAAGGAACCCCCTTCACGGCCCAATTGCTGGTGGCCAATAACGATGTTGTGAGCAGTCCGGTGACCGACACCTACCTGGTCAAGATCGAGGCGGCCGACCTGGACAGCAAGATCAACGTCGCCATCGACAATGGGCTCTGGTATCTCTACAAGGCAGGCAGTAATGCTAGCTCCTATTACCATACCTTCGATGCTTCGCCCTTCATGGTGTGGTCCTATGATGGCTACTTTGCCTCACCAACGGCCTCTGCGGTACAAGCCTTTGAAATCAACGGTCACAAGGAAACCGGCAACCCGAATGAAGACCCCTATGTAGAAATGGTGGCACGCGGCCTGAACTGGCTCTTCACTGGGTGGTTCTATGACCCAGGCTATGCCATGCTGCAACCCATGGCCATCAGCCCGCAGCATGGCGACGACCCGGACAGCAACGGTGATGGCCTGGGTATCGAGGTGCGTGATTATTACTATCGCCCGGTGTATGAGGGTGGCATGGTAATGGATGCCATTATTGCCGCCGGCACGCCGAATGCGGACTCTGGTCGCGATTTTAACGGCGACGGGGTCAACGATACCTACAGGGAAGTTGTGCAGAACATGATCGACGCGTATGCGTTTGGTCAATACGATGGGGATATTGGCGCCCCATACGGGATCATCGGCGGCTGGCGCTACAACTGGCAAGACTGGCCTGACAATTCCGCCTGCCAGTGGGGAGCCATCGGCATGATCCCGGCGCAGCACCCGCCCTGGAACTTGACCGTGCCCGACTGGGTGAAAACCTATAACAACAACTGGCTCAACTACAGCCATTATGAATGGAACTGGGATGGCACCCAGAACCTCTGGGGCGGATTCGGCTATACCGGTCCTTCCTGGGGTGTCGCCCTGACCCCGTCAGGCATGGTGCAGCTCTCCTTTGCCGGGAACACCACGGCTGATCCCCGGTGGGTGCGAAGCGAACGCTGGTTTGCCGACAACTGGAATGCTGGCACCAACTGGATCAATCAAAATAATGTCTATGCCTACTATGCCTTTGCCAAGGCGATGCGGCTTGCCCAGCCCAGTCCGGTTACGACCTTCGCCGCCAACAACTTTGACTGGTACCGCGGCGACGGCATTACCCAGGGACTGGCGGAAAAGATCGCCGACCAACTGGTTACTTACAGCTCCTGGGATTACTATGGACCAATTCTTGGCACCTCATGGTCGGTGATCATCCTGAAACCAGTCCTCTTTGCCGAGGCCCCGATTGCCTGTTTTGATACCGACCCGAATCCCAGTTACCCGGACATCGCGATTAATTTTGATCCAGGCTGTTCCGGCCATTCCGAGGCTGACAAGGACATCGGCAACCTCATCCAGTTTGCGTGGGATTGGAATAATGACGGGGTGTACGATACGTCAACCACCGGTCCGGACATCCTCCAACACGCCTTTGCCTGCGCCAGCCTCCCCTGCGCCTATCCGGTGCAACTGCGGGTAACCGATGACAGCGATCCCGCCCGCACGGCGACCTATGTCAAGAATGTTGTCATCAGTAATCCGCCGCACCCACCGGTAGCCAACCTAGTAGGGCCGTATCTGGTTTCCTATTGCGCAGGCGACACGCTCACCCTGGACGGGGCAAGATCCTATGACCCGAACGAAGGGCAACATGAGCAAGGATGCGAAACCTGTCCGAACGACACAGTGACCGCCTGGAACTGGGATCTGCATGGCGCTCCCTGGAATTATACGGATGCCAGCGGTGCCGTGCTTAACCTGGGCTCCGATTTTGCCACGGTTTTCACTACGGCCGGTAACCATGACATTGGTCTGCAGGTTACCGACAACACCCTGTTGGCCTATCCGAACAGCGGCCAACCTAATCTGACGGATCAGGATTTTTCCGTGGTCAACGTCTACGAGGGTTGCATCTGCGAGCTGAGCGCGCAACCTGGCTGCAACTATGTGCACCTGTCATGGGACAACATCGGCGCCGACCATTATGTCGTCTACAGAAGCACCACGGGCAGCGATATCGGCTTTGAAGATACGTCAGTCACAACCGATAATTTCAAAGACTTGGGCAGCTTCGTCATGGGACAAACCACCTACTATCGCGTCATGGCGGTCACCGGCGAAAGCCGTTGCATGTCCAAGGCGATAGCGGTTACCGCCCCGCCAGAGCTCTGCAATCCCACCGCGGACCCCAAGGGGCCGTATCAAGGGTGTATCGGCGTGCCTGTCACCCTGGACGGCTCGGGCTCAACCGCCCAGACCGGCACCGTGGTTGGCTGGGAATGGGATCTGGATGGAGACGGACAATATGATGACGCGCTCGGCCAGACTACCCAGACAACGTGGAATGCCGCTGGGGTTTACCCCATCGGCCTGAAGGTGGTTTCCTCGGACAACCTCGTGTTGACCGATACGGGAAGCACCACGGCAACCATCAGCAACTGCACGCAGGAGAAGAGCTGCGATGTGAATGGCGATGGCGCGGTGAACATTCTGGACATCAATATCATCAACGCCGCGCGCAACACGGTCAATCCGGCCCTGGATATCGACAGCAATGGCGTTGTCAATGTTCTTGATTCCAGAAAATGTGTGCTCAAGTGCAACAAACCGCGCTGTGCTCAGTAACTAAAAATTCACTAAAAGAGGTGGGCCATGAAAAAAATTATCGTAATTGTTTTTGCCATCCTTCTTGGCTGGGCAGGGTCAGCGGGCGCCATACTGCTCTCTTTTGCCCAGTCTTCCCTTGCCGTGCTCGAGGGTGACAGTTTTAGCGTTGACCTGATGGTGTCTGAACTCGACAATGCGCAGGTTGGTGAGTTCGATGTTGACATCCTCTACAATCCGCTACAGATGTCGTTCGCCAGCTATGCCCTGGACAACTTCCTCGGCGATGCCGCGGCTGGTGAAGCCATGGATCTTTCCTTTGGCGACCCGGATAGCAGTGGCGTCATCGATCTCGCGGAATTGTCCCTGCTGTCCACGGAGGAACTGGCGACCCTGCAAGCGACGTCATTTCGTCTTGCCACCCTTAACTTCACCTGCCTGGCCATGGGCACCTCACTGATCGGCTTAGACACTGCCGACACCTGGCTGGTGGGCGGAGATGGGGCCGGGGAGGCGTTACCGCTTGAGTTTGGACCCGAGGTTGAAGTACGCCAGACCAGAGGGACGGAACCGGTTCCCGAGCCCGCCACCATGTTGCTCTTTGGCACGGGACTAGCCAGCTTTGCGGGTGCGATGCTGAAAAGACAAAAAAAATAACCAGCCCATTGCATGATGAAGCAAAAGGCGGAGGCTTGTCGCCCCCGCCTTTTGCTTGTCAGAACGATACAATCATGGCCTGATACCGCCACCATAATCGCGGTCCGACAGGCAACGGCTCATTTTTTAAAGTCCTCCTTTCTGAGCCCCAACCGCTTCATTTTATTATACAGGCCGCGCGGGTGAATACCGGCCATGCCGGCGGCCACCGCCACTCGGCCGCCCGCCTCACGCAGCACCATTGCGATATAAAGACGCTCCACCTTTTCCATCATTTCTCCCTGCACCTCGGGCAGGCTCTTGCCTTTCCAGGTCAGCAGTTCATCATCACCGGCCGGCAGCAGGCGGCCCTCCGGGGAGGTACCGCGGCGGAATGAATCAGGCAGATCCAGCAGGGATATTTCATCGGTGCGACAGAGCAGCATGGAGCGCTCAACCACGTTCATCAACTCGCGCACATTGCCAGGCCAGTCGTAGCGACACAAGGCCTGCATGGCTGGCTCGGAAATGCGGCTCACGTCACAGCCAATCTTGTGCAGATAATAATTTATATAGCGTCGGGCCAGGGTGGGGATATCTTCCCGGTGATAGCGCAAGGGGGGAATGGTAAGGGTTACAACGCTCAGGCGGTAATAGAGGTCTTTGCGGAAATTTCCCTGCCCAACCTCGTCCTCCAGATCCCGGTTAGTGGCGGCCACCACCCGCACATCGACCCATATCGGCTTTTCCCCGCCCACCGGGCGAATCTCGAAGTCCTGCAGAACACGCAGCAGCTTGGATTGCAGATGCAGGGGCATCTCGCCAATCTCATCAAGAAAAATAGTGCCGCCGTGGGCCTGCTCAAAGGCGCCGCGCCGGGAGCGAGTGGCGCCGGTAAAGGCCCCACGGGTGTGACCAAAAAGTTCGCTTTCCAGAAGCTGTTCCGGCAAGGCTGCGGTATTAACCGCCACAAAGGGGCCGGCGGAGCGGGCGCTTTCAGTGTGGATGGCCTTGGCCAGATGCTCTTTTCCCACCCCGGTCTCGCCAAGCAAGAGCAACATGGAGTCGCTCGATGCCACCTGCTCCACCTGGTTCATAAAAATCTGCATCACCTCGCTGGTGGAACCAAAGTCGCTAAGCTTCGGCTGCACGCGGCGCTTACGATCAAACTGGTCAAGGGTCCGGAACTGACGACGGGACTCCAGGATGCTCTCCATGGCCTCGGCCAGATTCTTCAGGGAGATGCCGGAGTACAGAACAACATCGGCCCCGGCCGCCATGATCTGGGCATGCTCCTCGGCCGAATCGGTATGGTGTAGAATGACCGTGGTCGGGTTCTCCGGCAGATTGTTAAGCATAAGAATACCGGAATCGACCGGCCGCGGGATCAGTTCCTCGCTGATCACGATGATATCGCCGCAACTCTGCACCACCTTCTGCCAAGGGGTTCGCACCCTGCCAAGGCATTCCACCTGAATGTCGGCGTGGGAAAACCGTTGCTCCAGGTGCCGCTGCAGGGCTACCTCCTTGATGGCTAGAACCATGCGGATCAGCATGTCGCCTCCCTCCTAAAACAGAAAAGATTTTCTATTTTTTCCCGCCAGAACTAACAAGTCGCGAAAAACGGTAAAATCATGCCTGATTCGCCGCTGCCAACCTCGCGGCACCCATGGCCTCCAACTTGTCATTTTTCAAAAAACCAAACTATTCCGGCCAGATAGTTTTCAGGGCCACAACTAACCCAACCAAGGCCGCCATCGGCCAATTCAAAAATACCATAATTTGGCAACATTAGGCAATGACCGGTACAAAAATACCGTTTTAAATTAAACAGCGCCCGGAATGAATCATGAAAATAAATATTTCCTCTATGATTTCAAGACGTTTAATAAATTTCAACGCCATTGGCACGAAACGTGCTAAAGACCGATTAGCCATTGCCCCCCCGCCGCAGGGTCGGGGCCCCACCTCTAACCGCTAACCATCTGGAGTAACCATGCAAACTTTACACCTTGAAAAAGAGAATCAGGAAGGCCTGCGCGTCATGAACGAAGCGGTAGCCCAGCAGGCCTGGGGTATTTCCTGCGCCATCGACATCTATGACTGCGACGCCGCCACCATCCGCGACGCCGAGGCCATCCGCCGCTTTGTCGTTGAACTCTGCGATCTCATTGAGATGAAACGGTTCGGCGAAACCCAGGTTGTGCATTTTGGCGAGGACGAGAAGGTGGCCGGTTTCTCCATGGTGCAGCTCATTGAGACCTCGCTGATCTCCGGCCATTTCGCCAACCTGACCAACGCCGTTTACCTCGACGTTTTTAGCTGCAAGGCCTACCAGCCGGAAACGGTGCAGGCCTTTGCCCAGAAATTCTTTAAGGGCAGCAGCAGCAGAATGAGCGCCACCATGAGGCGTTAGCATGACCCGAATCCGGGTGTGCGAAGACTTTGACGAGTGCAGACTGATATGGCAAGCGGCCTGGCCAACGGCATGCTTGTTCGATCTCTGGCCGGTGCGTGCCTGTTTTGCCGATGCCTTTGCTGCGCGCCCATTTTTCCTGGTAGCCGAAAGCCAGGGTAAAATCGAGGGTCTGCTGGCGTTAAGCTACCTCGCCGAGGCGCGGAAGTACGGCCTGTTCCCGGGAGAGACCTGGCAAGGCAAAACCTGGCTCGAGCAGAACAAGCTGCCAGCCAGCAGCCCCCATATCTTCCGGGAACTTCTGGCCAGCGTTCCTGGTCCGGCCCAGCTTCGCTACCTTACCCGCGAAGCGGTGCCGGCCGACGGTTACCCGGTGGCCGTGGACGAGGTCGGCTATCTCTTTTTCCCCGGCCAGCACGACTTTTCCTTTGAGGCCTATATGGGCCAGTTTTCCGGTAAAACCCGCAAGAAACTGGCCCAGGAACAGTCCCGCCTGCATGGGCAGGGCGTCTCGTACCGGCATGATCACTGGCCGGACGCGGGCCTGGTCTTCAGCATGAACCAGGAGGCCTTTGGCGAGGGCTCTTATTTTTCCGACCCCCGCTTCCTGGACGGTTTCGAGCGGTTGGTGGCCTGGCTGGCCAGCAACAACATGTTGCGGGTCACCACCATTCTCGTTGGCGGCGTGGTGGCGGCGGTGGACATCGGCGCGCGATGGGAGAGCAGTTACACCGTGCTGGCCGGCGGCACCAATCATGAATTTCCCGGTATTGCCAAGATGATCAACTTCCACCATATCCAGTGGGCCTGCCAGCAGCGCCTTGAGGTCGTCGACTTTCTCTGCTCCGACTTCGGCTGGAAAAAACGCTTCCACCTCACCCCCCGCCCCCTGTACGAGATGCGCGTGCAGGCCGGGCAGGCTTTCCGGCAGGCCACTGCTGTTGTCGAAGGCCGCTTGCGTGAATACTAGCCAACCCGTGCTGGTGGTCGGCACCACCGCCGACTACATCGACTGGATCCGCCAGGCCGCTCCTGGCCGGGCCCTGTTTCTCACCGATCCGGCCATCCGGCAGGCGGCCCGGGAGCCTGAGCCCAAGCCGGGAGAAGAGCTCCTCTGCGCGCTCACCGATGCCAGCCGGGCTTGCGACGCCCTGGCCGCCCATCTGCGCCGCTACCACCTGACTCCCGCGGGGGTCGCCTGCTTTGATTGTGAATCCATGGAGCTGGCCGCTACCCTTGCCCAGGAACTCGACCTGCCTTACCCATCTTTAACCAGCATCCGCCAATGCCGCGACAAATTCCTTTCCAAGACCATCTGGCAACAACATGGCGTAAGTTGCCCGCCAATGCGGCTGATCCGCGCCGCTGAAGAGGCAGAGGAGTTCCAGCGCCAAACCGGCGGGCCCATCGTCCTAAAACCCCTGGCCGGCAGCGGCAGCGAGCTGGTCTTTCACTGTACCAGCCAAGTTGATTGCGGCCCGGCCTTCCGCGCTATCATTGATGGTCTCCAAGACCGGAAGGGTGACCGGCTCTATGCGGACAGTGAACCGCTGGCCCTGGCCGAAAACTGTATTCATGGCCAGGAATACAGTTGCGACTTCATCCTGGAAACAGGTCAGGTCAAGGTCATCCGGTTGACCCGGAAAATCCCGGCGCCAGCCGGGCCGTTTGGCACCACCCGGGGCTACATCCTGGTGGACGCCCTTCCCGACCCGGTTGCCAACGGCAAACTGGCCGATTTGCTGCGCTCCGGCGCCGAAGCCCTGGGCCTCTCCAGAGCGCTATGCATGGCCGATTTCATGGTTTGCGGCGCGGACATCGTGCTGCTGGAAATGACCCCCCGCGCCGGCGGCGACTGCCTGCCCTTTCTGCTGCGCCGTGCCCGTCAACTGGACATGCTGCTGCTCTCCCTCGACTTTGCCGGGCAGGCCCCCATCCGTATAGAAAAAGACCAGGACCAGATTCCCCATGTGGGCCTGCGCCTGCATGCCAGGGGTTCCGGCGTACTGCGGGACATTGATGCCAGCGCCCTGCTGGCCGATAGCCGGCTGCGGGAGATCCACCTGCTCCGCCAGCTCGGTCACCAGGTACGGATGCCCCCGGAGGACTACAACTCCTGGTATCTTGGCCACATCATCTTTCAACCCAGCCCTGACCTGGACCTGGCAAGCCAGTGTCACGAACTGGCCGACCGGCTGCGGGTCACCATCAACTAAGCGACGAGCCATGATACACCCGGAACCACCGAATCGACATACCACGCCCCTGCTGCCCCAGGAAGAACTGCGCGCCTTTGTGCAACACTACCTGAGCAACCGTCAGCGCTATCTGGAGGTGCTGACCGCCCACCCCGCGCCCCTCTATATCCTGGAGTCCGATGTGCTCACGGAACGGGCCGGGCAATTCCAGCATGCCTTCCGCCAGCACCTGCCCGAGGTGGGTTTCTACTATGCGATGAAGAGCAACAACCACCCGACCGTGGCCGCCACCTTGCTTGCGGCAGGCTTTGGTCTTGATGTCTCCAGCGGCCTGGAACTGGAGATGGCGCTTAGCCTGGGCGCCCAGGATATCGTCTTCAGCGGCCCGGGCAAAACCAGGGCTGAGCTGGAACTGGCCTGCGCGCATCGCCAGCGGGTGACGGTGCTCATGGACAGCTTCGGCGAACTGGAGCGTCTGGCCGCGATTGCCGCCCGCCACGACACCCAGGTCCGGACCGGGGTCCGCCTGACCACCAACCCCAATGGCCTGTGGCGTAAATTCGGCATTGTGCCCGCCGATCTCGGCCGTTTTCTAGCAACAGCGGCCAGTCACCCGGGCATCGTTATGCACGGGTTGCAGTTTCACACGAGTTGGAACCTCACCCCGGCGGCCCAGATCGACTTCATCCGCACTCTGGGGGTAATCCTGGCCTCCTTGCCGCAGGCTTACAGAGAGCAACTCAAATTCATTGATATCGGTGGCGGCTACTGGCCGCCTCAGGGCGACTGGCTGCAGGAGGCGGGCACCCCGGCCGGCATGGCGCAAAAGGCCATGGGGCACGCCCTGGCGCCAGGCCAGTCCCACTACCGGCTCCCCGCCCTGCCCATTGCCAACTTTGCCAGCCAGCTCGGGGAAGCGATCAGGGAGCACCTCCTGGCCGTGGTCCCATGCCGCATCTGTTTTGAACCAGGCCGCTGGCTATGCAACGACGCCATGCACCTATTGCTGTCGGTGGTGGACAAAAAACAGCCCGACCTGGTGATTACCGACGCCGGCACCAACGCCGTGGGCTGGGAACGCTTTGAGTCCGACTACTTCCCGGTCATAAACCTGAGCCGGCCCGCCCTGGAAGAGAGGGTGTGCGATATCCTCGGCGCCCTCTGCACCCCCCACGACGTCTGGGGCTACAATTACTGGGGCCAGGCCATCGAACCCGGCGACATCCTGCTCATCCCCACCCAGGGCGCTTACACCTACAGCCTGCGCCAGCAGTTCATCAAGCCCTTGCCCGAGGTCGTGGTCATCTGAGGCATTGCCCCTGGCGGCCCGGCCGCAGACAACGTTGACGGCGCACCCTACGCCTGGCTAAAATATTTGCTTCAGTCCAACTGCTTTTCAAATGCATTTCCACCCCTTTCAGTATAATATTGCAGCCGCCCGCATCGGGCTGCCTTTGTTAGCTTCTACCTCCCGGCTGTCAGCCGGCATTATTGCATATTAGGGTGGTTTTATGCTGCGCGCCAATATTATCATCCTGACCGCCATTGCCGCGGTGACCTTCAGTTTCTGGGCCTACCTGAACCAGCCGGAACAGGAGCCCGCCTGGCCGGATCGGATTCAGGGCTTCTCTTTTTCTCCCGCCCAGGCGGACGACGACTTCATGGAGCATATCCTGCCGTCCGCGGAGGAGATTGATGCCGACCTGAAACTGTTGTCCGGCAAGACCTTTGCCGTCCGCACCTACACCATGGAGGGCGTCCTGGCCCAGGTGCCGGAACTTGCCCGCAAATACAAGATCAACGTCTGCCTCGGAGCGTGGATCGGCGCTGACCCTGCAATAAACCAGGCGGAAGTCGAAAAGCTCATCCAGGTCGCCAACAGCAACTATAACGTGGTACGCATCATCGTCGGCAACGAAGTCCTGCTGCGCGACGACGTTCCAGTCGAGCAACTCATTCAGTACATTGACGAGGTGAGAGCGGCGGTGCGAGTGCCGGTCGGCACGGCCGAACCCTGGCACATCTGGATGAAACACCCGGAACTGGCGGAGCACGTGGACTTCATCGGCACGCAAATGCTGCCCTACTGGGAAGGTATTGCCGTTGACGCCGCAGTGGACTACGTGGTCGATCGCACCAATGCGCTGCGTACCGCCTACCCGAATCTCCCGGTGGTAATCTCCGAGGTCGGCTGGCCGAGCAACGGCCGGCCGCGCAAGGACGCCGAGGCCTCGGAATCCAACGAGGCCACCTTCCTGCGGCGCTTCCTGGCCCGGGCCAAGGTCGAAAACTACACCTACTACATCATGGAGGCCTTTGACCAGCCCTGGAAGCGCATCAACGAAGGTTCGGTTGGGGCCTACTGGGGTGTGTACGACGTCTATCGCCAGCCCAAGTTCGAGTTCAAGGAACCCATTGTCAAGATTCCGGAATGGCATATGCTGGCCGGTATCTCCTTGCTGCTGGCCATCCTCGCCTCTTATATCCTGCTCATTGACAGCCGCACCCTGCGTAAACGCGGCCGCGGTTTTCTGGCGGTCCTGGCCTACGTGTCGGCCACTGCGGCGGTATGGGCGATCTATGATTTTGTCAGTCAGTACATGACCGTGACCACGGTGCTGGTCGGCATCTCACTGGTCATCGGCATGATCGGCGTCATTGTGGTGATGTTGACCGAGGGGCATGAATGGGCCGAGGCCCTATGGGTGACCGGCCGCCGGCGCTCCTTTACCCCCCGGCCTTTTGCCGCGGAATTGGCGCCCAAGGTCTCTGTCCACATCCCCTGTTACAACGAACCACCGGACATGGTTATTCAGACCTTGAACGCCATGAACAAAATCGACTACCCGGACTTCGAGGTTCTGGTCATCGACAACAACACCAAGGATCCCGCGGTCTGGCAGCCGGTGGAGGCCCACTGCCAGCTTCTGGGCTCCCGTTTCCGCTTCTTCCACCAGGCCCCACTGGCTGGTTTCAAGGCTGGGGCGCTGAATTATGCCCTCGCCCAAACCGCGCCAGATGCCACTATTATCGCGGTGATCGACAGCGACTACATGGTGGACCAGACCTGGCTGAAGGATCTGGTGCCGCAGTTCGCCGAGCCCCGCGTCGGAGTGGTGCAAGCGCCGCAGGACTACCGCGACGGCTGTCAGAACGCCTTCAAGGCCCTGTGCTATGCGGAATACAAAGGCTTCTTCCAGATCGGCATGATCACCCGCAACGAGCGCAACGCCATCATCCAGCATGGCACCATGACCATGATCCGCAAATCTGTTCTGGCGGAGGTTGGCGGCTGGAGCGAGTGGTGTATTACCGAGGATGCCGACCTGGGGCTTACCATCTTCGAGCACGGCTACGATGCCATTTACAACCCGAAGAGCTATGGTCAGGGGCTGATCCCGGACACCTTTGGCGACTTCAAAAAACAGCGCTTCCGTTGGGCTTACGGGGCGGTACAGATCCTGCGCCGCCACGCGGGCACCCTGGCGGGGAGGAAAAAGACCGGGCTCCAGGCCGGCCAACGCTATCATTTCCTGGCAGGCTGGCTGCCCTGGCTCACCGACGGCATGAATCTGCTCTTCACCGTGCTGGCCCTGGGCTGGTCCGCGGCCATGGTCATTGCGCCCAGGGTCATTGACCCGCCGATGCTGGTCTTCTCCATCCTGCCGCTCTCCCTGTTCTGCTTCAAGGCCGGCAAGATGATTTACCTTTACCGCGCCAAACTGGAGGCCAACACCCGGGAAACCTTGGCCGCGGCCCTGGCCGGGCTCTCCCTCTCCTACACGATCTCCAAGGCCGTGCTGCAGGGGTTGGTCACCACCAACAAGCCCTTTTTCCGCACCCCCAAGATGGCCAACTCCTCACCCTTGCTCAAGGCGCTGGGCTCGGCCTGGGAGGAAACCCTGTTCCTCGTGGCCCTCCTGGCCGCCGCAAGCGCCGTCGCCTCCATGCCCGACGCCGACAACGTCGATCTGCTCGGCTGGACCCTGGTACTCATTGTCCAGGCAGTACCATACCTGGCCTCATGCGTGGTCTCTTTCATCAGCGCCTTTCCCAACATGCCGGCCCGTTTCGTCAGCGTCATCTGCCGGGAAAAGGCTATCCGCGAACAGGCGCTGGCGCACGGGGCGGGGAAGAGGCCATGAGAAACAAAATAATTTTGTTATTAGTCATAATGCTTTGTGCAACCATCAGTGCTTGCGCTGCCAAGGAACGTGTCTATAATTCACTTTACGAAGGATTGCATGCGCGGGAGCAGAACGTCAACGAGACTACGGACCCGGTTCCCAAGGAACATCCCCGTTACGATGAATACAAAAGAGAGCGGAATGAAATCCTGAGGAAGGACAAGACAGAGAACGACAGATAGGGACGGCCCGTTAAGTTACTTGACTTCTACTGTGCCATTCCTTAAACTTCATATCACTATGTGGTACATCATCCAACACCTCCGACTCTGCCTCATCATCCTGGCCCTTACCACCCTTTCACTCGGGGTTGGGGGGCAGGTGAACCTTTGCTTCATGGCGGATGGCGACATACACCTGGAGCAAGGCTCTTTCCCCTGCGACCTTGCTGGCGGGTGTGACGCCAATGCTCGGTTCGGAGACCAAGCTCATTGCCTGGACGTCTCCCCTGGAGGAGATGCAGCGGCGCAGCACCATGGCAATCTTGTCCAGCCCCCGGCTCCGGCCCTGGTCCTTACGGGAGCGTCAATCATCCTCTCCCAGGCAGCCCAAAAACCTTCCCGCGCCATTCATGTCCCGCCCCCTCCCCAACTCGTTTCCCCGCGTAGCGTTATCCTCCTTATTTGATTCCTGCCCTGTCCCGGCAACGGTGACCACCGGCTATTGCCGGCAGCACCCACTGCAATCGCCATTTCCCCCAACCTGGAGGATTATCCATGCGTATCCAGCGCTGCGCCTTATTTACGATTATTGGCATCATCACCCTCTGGCACGCGGTTGTGCCGCCGGCCCAGGCTGCCGAGCCAGCCACGCTCACCGCCTCGGCCGGACTGACCCTTACGGAGGCTCTCACCAGCGCCGCGCAAAATCGGCAGGAACTTTCCGCCTTGCGGGTCGATCTTGAGGCCGCCGCGCTCAAGCTGAAACATGCCGGCTTGCCTCCCAACCCCGAGCTTGGGATTGTCTGGGATAATCTGGGTGGCGATCTTCCTGTTGACGATGTCCGGGAGACCACGGTGTCCTTAAATCAGCCGCTTGAAATTGGCGGCAAGCCAGCGGCGCGCAAGCACAAGGGTCAAGCCCAAATCATACGATTGCAACGCGAACAGACTACGGTCTGGCTCGACATCGCCGCCGAGGTCAGAATGGCCTTTCTGGCAGTCCAGGGCGCACGCGCACGGCTGAACCTGCAACATGATGCGGAACAAATCGCCACGGAACTGGCCAACATTACCCACGAACGGGTTGCGGCCGGCGAACTCGCCGCCACGGAAGAGACCAGGGCCGAGGCGAGAAAAGCGGAGACCAGGGCTGAAACCCAGAGGCTTACGCGCCTCCTGACCGAGGCCGAACTTCTCCTTGCCACCACCCTTGGTGATTCGGACAGCGCCATCGTCACCGCCGCCGGACACCTTGCCCAGGAGGTCGTAATTCCAGACCGCCAGACCCTGCTGACCACCATGCAGGATCTGCCCATGCTGGCCCTGCGCCGGAGCGAGTCGCACCTTGCCGCGGCTGGCCTCGCGCTGGAACAGGCCAACGCCTGGTATGATCCTGCCCTCTCCCTTACCCTGCGCGAAATTCCAGACCAGGACGGCCGCGCCGTTGGTGTTGGCCTCTCCTTCCCCCTGCCGCTCTTCCAGCGCAATCAGGTAGCCCTTGCCGAGGCTGGCGCTGCCGTGCGCAAGACCGCGACCAATGAGGAGGCGACAACCCGCCGCCTGAAAACCGAGCTCATCAAGTCTCACACCATGCTGGTCGCTGCCGACCAGGAGGCCCGAACCTTGCGAAGCGAGGTTTTAAGCCGGGCCACGGAGGCCACCGAGGCGGTTATGGAAGGATTTCGGGTCGGTAAGTTCCGTTACAGCGACGTACTTGAGGCATCCCAGGCCCAGGTGCAGGCCCAGGCCCGCCATCTGGACGCCATGCTCGACCTCAACCGTGCCGCCATCGCGCTGGACCGCCTCCTTGGCCAACCCGCCATCCCGGCAATTGCACTGAATGCATCGTCATCCTCTCATGACAGGAGAAACCCATGAGCCGTACGAAAACTACTCGTCTTGTCATTATCATAGTCATGCTTACCGCCCTGGCCGGGGCAGGGGGTTATTTGGCCGCCCGCCACACGTACCAGCCCTTCGCGGAGCCGCCAACCGCCACCCAGACCGCGCCGCCATGTCCGACCCGCGAGACCGGGCATGAGGAGGCAGGCGATGAGCATGCTGCCGACAAGAGCGATCTCGACCGGCCGGTGGATGAGTTGTGGGGTGCCCGTTGCGAACACGATATACCGCAATACCAGTGCGATGAATGCCGTTACGAAATCGGCATGGTTAAGCTCGACGCAACTATCGTGGGCGACAATGGCCTGGTACGCACCGGTTTTGCGGAAAAGCGGCAAGGACGGCACGAGGAACGCAGCCTGCCCGGCGAGGTGCAGCTCGACGAAACCCGCACCGTGCATGTGGCCAGCCCCTTGACTGGCCTGATCACCCGCGGCTTCACCACGCCGGGGGCGAAAGTAGCGGCCGGGGCGCCGCTTTTCGAGGTCGACAGCCCCGAGGTGGCGGAGGCCAAGGGCAGCTTTCTCAAGGCCTTGACCGGCCTGGACCTCGCGGTCAAGGTTGCTGAACGTGAAGCGCGGTTGTTTGCGCGCAAGATTGCGGCCGAGGTCGAGGTCCAGGAGGCCGAGGCCAGACGCACCGAGGCCGAGACCGAGATTGCCACCGCCCGTGGCCGGCTGCTGCGTCTGGGGCTCACCAAGAGTGACATCGAGTCCATCTCGGCCAAAAGTGGGACGGCCGCCCTGAACGGGCTAGTGGTGGTGCGCGCCGCCAAGGCGGGCACCGTTATCGAGGGCCATGCCACCCCGGGTGAGTACGCCGAGACCGGCAAGGCGCTGCTCACCATTGCCAACCTGGACATGGTGTGGATTATGGCGGATTTGAAAGATGCCGATCTCGACGCCGTCTCCAGCGCTGCCGGCGGCGCGGCCACGGTCGAGGCCCTAGGCCGCGTTTTTAGCGGCCGGATGGACACGATCTCTGGCCGCATGAGCGAAGAGACCCGCACCGCCAAGGCCCGTTTCAGCGTGGAAAATACCGATGCTTTACTCAAGCCTGGCATGTTCGTCTCGGTGCGATTACTAATGCCCGCCAGCGGCGAGACCATAGCCGTGCCCAAGGTGGCGGTACTGGCCGACGAGGGTCGCACCTTTGTCTTCACCCACAAGGAGGGGGACTACTGGGTGCGGAGGCCCGTCACCTTAGGCGCCCGTTTCGATGGCATGGTGGAAATCACCTCCGGCATCACGGCGGAACAACGGATCATCATTGACGGCTCATTTCTGCTAAAAAGCGACGTGCTGCGCGGCAAGATGGGCGCCGGCTGCGCGGACTAGGGGGGACGACATGCATACCTTTATCACCTTCCTCATGCTTCAGCGCTGGTTCGTCATCGCTGCCACCCTGCTCTTGTGCGTCGCCGGTTGGGTCGGCTGGACGCGGTTGCCGATCGACGCCTTTCCGGACGTGACGAATGTTCAGGTCATGGTGCTGACCGAGGCCGCCGGGCTCTCGGCGGCCGACATCGAGCAGCAGGTCACCTACCCCATCGAACAACAGATGGGCGGAGTGCCCCGGGTGACCCAGGTCCGCTCACTCTCCAAGGCCGGACTCTCGCAGGTGATCGTGGTCTTCGATGACGACACCGACATCTACTTCGCCCGTCAGCAAGTCTTTGAACGGTTGCAGGGGGCAAAGGAACATCTGCCGTCCGGGGTGGGGCCGGAGTTGGGACCAATCAGCACGGGGCTGGGCGAGATCTTCCAGTACACCCTGGAGAGCGACACGCTCTCGCCGATGGAACTGCGGGGCATCCAGGACTTTCTCGTGGCGCCACAGTTGCGGCCGATCCCGGGCGTGAACGAGGTCAACAGCTTTGGCGGTTTTGTTAAGCAGTACCATGTGCTGGTACGACCAGATTCCTTGCTCAAGTACAATCTCGGCCTGCGGGATATCGTGGCGGCGCTGGAAAAGAACAACGCCAATGGTGCCGGCGGCTTCATCGTGCGTGGCTGGGAGCAGACCTATATCCGCGGCCTCGGCCAGATGGCCGGCATTGATGACATCAGCGACGTTGTGCTGAAAGTCGTTGATGGCTCGCCGGTGCATATCCACGACGTTGCCGAGGTCGTCGTCGGCCCGCAGTCCCGCCAGGGCGCGGTCTCCCGCGACGGCAAGGGCGAAGCCGTCGCCGGCATGGTCATTATGCTGCGGGGGGCGAACTCCAAGGAGGTGGTTACCAGTGTCAAGGAGACCGTGCCCAGGATCCAGAAAAGCCTGCCGCCTGGTGTCTCGCTCAATGTCTTTTATGACCGCACCACGCTCATCGAGGCGTGCATCGATACCGTGATCAAAGCCCTGCTCGAGGGCGGTATCCTGGTGATTCTGATCCTCTTCCTCTTTATTGCCGAGCTGCGCTCGGCGCTCATCGTTCTCGCCTCCCTGCCGATCACCTTTCTCATCACCTTTCTGATCATGGGCCGCACCGGGATCTCCTCGAACCTGATGAGCCTGGGCGGGCTGGCATTTTCGGTCGGTATCGTGGTGGACGCCTCCATCGTCATCGTCGAAAACGTGCGCCGCCACTTCGGCGAACGCAACGAGCCCAGGCTGCGGCGCCACATCGCCATTGAGGCCGTGAGCGAGGTGGCGCGTCCCGTCGCCTTCTCGGTGCTGATCATCATCATCGTCATGATCCCCCTTTTCTCCTTGCAGGGAATCGAGGGCAAGATGTTTGCCCCGCTGGCGGCGACGATGATCATCGCCATCCTCGTCTCGCTCGTTACCGCGCTGACCTTTGTGCCGGTAACCGCGGAATGGCTGTTGCAGCAGGCCCCGGAAAAGGAGTTCCAGATCGTCAAGGGCTTTCACCACGGCTACCTTACCCTGCTCGCCGGCGCCCGGAAATTTCGCCGGGTGACACTCGTCATTTCTGCCTTCATCCTCGTTGCCTCGGGCTTTGCCGCCACGCGGATCGGCACCGAGTTCATCCCCAACCTGGATGAAGGCGCGATCGCGATCAACGTGGTGCGGCTGCCAAACGCCTCGCTCGATGGCTCGGTCACTGTCAGCAGCTTCATGGAACAACGGCTGCGCGCGGCCTTCCCCGAGGTGACCGCGGTCATCAGTAAGACCGGGCGCGCCGAGATCTCCGAGGATCCAATGGGACCGGAGCAGACGGATCTTTTAATCATGCTGAAAGATCATAAGGAGTGGACCACGGCGAAAAGCAAACCTGACCTCGTCGCCGCCATGCAGCGGGAACTCGGCAAGATTCCGGGGGTAAGGCTCTCCTTCTCCCAGCCGATCGCGCTCCGGGTAAACGAACTGATTTCCGGGGTTAAAAGCGACCTCGCCGTGAAGATCTACGGCGAAGACATTGCCCTGCTCAAGGGGTTTGCCGACCAGGCGGCGGCCAGCCTCGGCAGCCTCGACGGCGCCAGCGATGCCCGGGTCGAGCAGGTATCAGGCATGGAACAGATCGAGATCACCCTGGATCGTCAGGCCATGGCGCGCTATGGCATCAACGTCGCCGACGTCAACGAGACGATCGAAACGGCGCTCGCGGGCACGGAGGCGACCCGCGTGGTCGAGGGACAACGACGAGTGGCGGTCGTGGTCCGTTTCCCCCCGGAGGCGCGCGCCGATTTGGATGCGGTCGGTGCGATCCTGTTCGCCGGGGCCGGTGGGGCGCGCGTGCCGCTGGCGCGGATCGCCACCATCGCCACGGTCGAAGGACCGGCCCAGATCAGCCGCGAAAAAGGGATGCGCCGGGTCGCGGCCGAGGTCAATATCCGCGGCCGGGATCTTGGCGGCTTCGTGGCCGAGGCCCGCACCCGCCTCGCCGGGCTAGAGTCCAGCCTGCCCCCCGGCTATTTCCTCGAGTATGGCGG
>DYDL01000039.1:0-1744 GCA_020717925.1 Desulfocapsa sp. | reverse complement strand
CGAGAATCAGCAGCGGGCGATGCAACGGCTTGCGGTCGTGGTGCCGATGGCCCTGACCCTGATCCTCATCCTGCTCTACATGGCGCTCGGTTCCTTCCGGGACTCGCTCTTGGTGATCCTGAACCTGCCCTTTGCCCTTGGCGGCGGCGTGCTGGCAATCGCGGCGATCGGCATGCCGCTCTCGGTCTCCGCGGCCGTCGCCTTCATCGTACTGATGGGCATCGCGGTACAGAATGGCGTGGTGCTCATCGCCTTCTTCCGCCAATTGCGCGAGGAAGGGCGCTCGGTCGAAGAGACTATCAGCACCGGCTGCAACCTGCGCTTTCGTCCCTTGATCATGACCGCGCTCTGCAGCTTCATCGGCCATGTCCCGATGCTCTATGCCACGGGCTCGGGAGCCGACATTCAAAAACCCTTGGCAGTCGTGGTGATGGGCGGCCTGGTCACCTCGACCTTGCTCACGCTTATCGTGCTGCCAACGATCTACGAGTGGCTTGAGAACCGTAAAACCGCTAACAGCCCGGAGGTCGCCCCATGAAATGGGGTAACCGCGTTCATCAAACCGCATCAACTTTCGCTGGTCGCCATGGGCTTGCGGGATATCCCGGAACTGACTGGCATGAGCATCACCAAGGGGCAGGGCTTCGGCCGCGGACGTGCCCTAAGCGCGCCGCAGAGGTGACGGAAAATACGGGGTCAGGTTTCCAAGTTGACCTTGCAGCATTTTTTTGGGTTGACTTTGCACATTTCTTTGCATATCACAATGTTGTCGAAAAAGAAAAAATGGTAGGCAGAATGTCTTCTGTAACCCATTTTGGGGCTTCGGCAGACTTTGCTGTACGCCAAAACAAAACTCATTATCATAGGGAGAGGCAATGAACAGAACAATCTTTACGATAGTCATGCTGGGCATGTTGGTCGGTAGTTACAGCTCAAACGCCATGGCGCTCAGCCTGGGAGGTTATCTTGAGCTAGGAACGGGATCTGGCGATTTTGAGTATGATGAACCTTACTCTGAAGAATTTAACATTGATTCCTCGTTTGCAGGCCTCGGATTCATGCTTGAGACCAGTCCCATAACACCGAGCAAGGTCTTCAGTTACAGGCTCCAAGTAGGCTTTGACAGCCGAGACCTGGAAGATGATCAGGGGGTCGCCCTTGAAACAGTCGGTGTTCTAGTAAGCAACTCCTTTGCTTTTGGAGGAAACGTTGCTGGAAATATCCGTTTATGGGCTGGCCCTCAGGTACTGCTGGGCTACTACAATGGAGAATCTGACGTTGCGTTTGATGGTGAAAAAATTGATATCACTTTGGCAACTTTTGGTCTTGGCCTCGCAGGGGGTGTCAATATTAACGTCAGTAACGGTAAAGTCATAATCCCCGTCACCCTGGCGTTTCGTAGAATGGGCTACGCTGGTGAAACGGAGTGGTATGTTGAAAATACAGACATTAGCGGCTACACAAACGATATTTCACTAACCGTTGGAGTGATGTTTTAGCCTGTGCAGTGAACAAGTTGCATCAGCGGTTGCTGTGTCTAGAGCCATATGTTAGCTAACACCAAGCTATATGGGGTAAGGCTTCCAAGTTGTTACTTCAACTTGTCAACTTGGAAGCCTGACCCCAGTTCCTGTGTAAAAAAGGCGACTGATTGCCAATAATGCGATAAGGCTGAAAATAGTTAGTGAACTAGTGAACAATGTCCCAGGGATATTATGAAGACCTGCCTTAAAAAGTGCGACAA
>DYDL01000239.1 GCA_020717925.1 Desulfocapsa sp. | reverse complement strand
ATGGCCAAGGTGCATCCCTCAACCGAACTGACCCACATCCGCCATCTTTACGAGATCACCAGGATTCTGGCCTCGTCGAGCGATCTGCGTGACTGCCTGCGTCAGGGCATGGAGTTTCTGGCCAGCGAGGCCGGCATGAGCAACGGCACGGTCACCATTATCAATCCAGTCACCGGCGGGCTTGAGGTGGAGGTGGCCCCCGGACTGACCGCCGAGGCTAGAAAGCGGGGCAAGTACAAAATCGGCGAGGGCATCACCGGCCGGGTGGTGGCCAGCGGCGCGCCCATCGTGGTGCCGCAGATCAGCGAGGAACCCCTCTTCCTCAATCGCACCCGCTCCCGTGGCGACGTGCGCCTGGCGCGACTCAGTTTTCTCTGCGTGCCCATCAAGCATGGCCGCCACACTATCGGCGCCTTGAGCGTGGACCGGGAATACCCGGAGGGCGGCCAGAACTTTGACGAAGACCTGCGCTTTCTCACCATCCTGAGCGGTCTGATCGCCCAGACCGTGGTACGCATTCAGGCGGTAAACCATGAAAAGGAGCAACTGCAACTGGAAAACACCCAGTTGAAAAGGCAACTTTCAGAAAAGTACCAGATCGACTCCATTGTTTCCAATTCCAGCCGCATGCAGGAGGTCTTCGAGATGATCCACCGGGTGGCGGATTCCAACGCCACCGTGCTGTTACGCGGCGAGTCCGGCACCGGCAAAACCCTGGTGGCCAAGGCCATCCACCACAACAGCAAGCGCAGAAACCGCCCCTTTGTGGCCGTCAATTGCTCGGCGTTGCCGGAAACCCTTTTGGAAAGCGAACTCTTCGGCCACGAGAAAGGCGCCTTCACCGGCGCCCAGACCGCCAAAAAGGGTCGCTTTGAGTTGGCCGAAGGCGGCACCCTTTTCCTCGACGAGATCGGCGAATTGACCCAGGCCGTGCAGGTAAAACTGTTAAACGTCGTGCAGGACAGGGAATTTCAACGGTTGGGCGGCCTCAAGCCCATCAAGTGCAACGTCCGACTGGTGGCCGCCACCAACAAAGACTTGGAGCAGGCGGTGACCGCTGGCAGTTTCCGCGAAGACCTCTACTACCGGCTGAACGTCTTTCCCATTTACCTGCCACCCTTGCGCCAGCGGCGCACCGACATCCTGTTGCTGGCCGAATATTTCCTGCGGAAGTACAACGAGGAAAACAACAAGGAGATCCAGCGCATCTCGACACCGGCCATCGACCTGCTCGTCCAGTACCATTGGCCCGGCAATGTGCGGGAACTGCAGAACTGCATGGAGCGGGCCGTCCTTATCTGTGACGACGATACCATCAAAAGCTATCACCTGCCGCCCACCCTGCAAAGCGCCGAAACCGTGAGCGAGACGGCCAAGCCCCTGACCTTCACCACCGCGGTGGAAAACTTTGAACGGGAACTTATCGTCGATGCGCTGAAAAGGACCAACGGCAACCAGAGCAAAACCGCGAACCTGCTCGACACCAGCCTGCGGATCATCAATTACAAGATCAAGAAGTACCAGATCAAGCCAGCCCAGTTCAAGCTGGCCAAGGCCAGGACCGTGTTGTGAAGCTGCTGCTGCACGCCTGCTGCGGCCCCTGCACGGCATATCCACTCACCCTGTTGCGTGACGAGGGCTTCACGGTCCACGGCTTCTTCTATAACCCTAATATCCACCCCTTCCAGGAATTTCAGCGCCGGCTTGCGGCCATGGACAGTTTGGCCCAGCAAACCGGCCTGGCCATGGAATGCCACCGGGAGTACGACCTGGCGCCCTACCTGCGGGGTGTAGTCTTCCACGAGGAGGAGCGTTGCGCCATCTGCTACCGGCTGCGGCTGGAGGCGGTGGCGGCCAAGGCCCGCGCGCTTAACGCCGACGGCTTTACCACCACCCTGCTCTACAGCCGCTATCAGAAACATGCCCTGATCCGGCAAATCGCCGAGGAGTGCGCGGCTAGCCACAACATCCCCTTTGTCTACCGAGACTTCAGGTCGGGCTGGCAGCAGGGCATCGACCTGGCCAAGGCCATGGGGCTATACCGCCAGCCATATTGCGGCTGTATCTTCAGCGAACAGGAACGTTACGATCGGAGTTGCCAGCGGCAGGGGGAAGGCAAGGGTTAGCAGGGTGCGCCGCACGACGCACCTATACTAGAAAAAGGGGAGAAAACGTTTACAAAAGTCCCGGAAGCCATGACCCGGGCCGGCCTGCTGCCGGGCCCGGGCATCGGCCAGCATGGCCTCGGCCTTGGGCGCCACGTCGGTATCGGGATACTGGGCCAGCAGGAGTTCAAGCCGGCTGACCGCCGCTGCCAGTGCCCCGGTCCGCAGATAGAAACGGGCCACGTACAGTTCATTATCAGCGAGCAACTCCCTGGCCTGCCTGACGCGAAACTTGGCCTCGTCCACATAGGAGGAGTGGGGATAGGTCCGGACCAGCCGGGTAAAAATGCCGATGGCCTCATGGGCCGCGCCGGAATCCCGGTCACTGGTGTCGATCTGCTTGAAATGGCACATGCCGATCTGAAAAAGCACGTAGGGCATGGCCTCGTTGGTGGGGTGCTTGCTCTCGAACTCCTGATACAGAACCAGGGCCTCGGGATACTCCTTCATGTAGAAACGCGCGTCCGCCGATTTGAGTTCAGCCAGCAGGCTGTATTTACTGAAGGGAAACTGATCCTGCACATCCTTGAAGTCTTCCATGGCGGTCGAATAGCGACCCCTGCCAAAGGCATCCATGGCCTTGGAGGTAAGCTTGACCGGATCCTGTCCCTCGGTCACCTTGGGGGTAGCGCAGGCTGACAGCAGCAGGGCAAACAGCAGCGGCAGCGAGGCGGACAGGCAGCAACGCAGTCTGGCGGACCGGGAAGATGTTTTCACGTCAGACTACCCCACTGGCAGGCGCGGCCGCTGGCCGGACCGCCGGAACGACCGTGAAAAAATGCACACACTTACAGAGCCTTGTTGATCATCGCGACGATCTGGGTCTTGCCCACGGCGCCGGTGACCTGCTCAATCACCTTGCCGTCCTTGAAGACGATCAGGGTGGGAATGGCGCGGATGCCGTACTTGCCGGGGGTGGCGGGGTTGTCATCGACGTTCATCTTGACGAGCAGCGCCCGTCCCTCGAACTCGGTGGCCACTTCCTCGATAACCGGCCCGATGGCCTTGCAGGGCCCGCACCAGGGCGCCCAGAAATCCACCAACACCGGAACCGCGGACTTTAAGACCTGGGCCTCGAAATCACTGTCACTGACCTGTTTCATAGTGTCTCCAGCCATTGCGCTCCCTTAATAGAGAGCCATGCAGGTTTTGAGAAAAACGTAAGAGTTAGCCACGGACCATGCTTCAAACTCGGCTATCTTACCTGCTGCGGGTTGGCAAAACAAGCACTTCTTGCGCCCCGGTCGCGGCAGCCGCCCATCGTTGCTAAGTCTCACCATACCTCTTGTGAAACCGGGCCGAAATGGGTAGGTTGCAGCAGGCAACACCACGCCGGCCGCCGCCTTGCGTAACCCATCAGGACCGCCCAATGGATCAGAGCGAACGACAAGAACTGCTCAGCGTAATTGGTGACTTCATCGAAATGGGCCACGTGGAAAACATCGTGGCCATGTTCAAGCAAGATCCCGGCCTGTACTCGCTTGCCGGCGATCTGCTGCGCGACGACCGCTTCGTGGTACGCTTGGGCATGTCCGTGCTTTTTGAGGAACTGGCCAAACAGCGGCCACACGAGATAGCGTTCGCCATCCCTTCCCTGCTGCCGCTCTTGGCCGACCCCACCCCATACATACGCGGCGAGGCCGTCAGCCTGCTCGGCCTCATCGCCACCCCGGAGGCCTTGGCCGCCGTGGCCCCACTGGCAGGCGACCCCGATCCGCAGGTGGCCGAGATTGCCCGGGACATAATG
>DYDL01000238.1 GCA_020717925.1 Desulfocapsa sp. | reverse complement strand
TTTCCAGAATATCCCTGAAAATCCGAGACAAATCGTTTACCCTGCAAACTATGCAGCGCTGGTCGATCAAGCTCTCCCAGGCCCTGGCCCTTTCCCGCAATCGGGGGTGGCTGCATGCCGGTATGCTCATGCTCGGCGCGGTTGCTGTTATGGCTGCCTTTTTTAACCTCAAGATCTGGTACGAACCGCCCACGGAGCCAGACAAGCTTGCGCATTTCCTGGTCGGCCGATGGGTTGCCGCCAGCGTCTTTCTGGTCGCCTATTCCGCCATCATTGTGCGGGTGCTGCTGGTGGCCCGGACCGGCCGTTCGCTGACCCGGATGCTGCTCATCGTGCCGATCCTGCTGGCGGGCAGCCTTTTCCTGGCCCTGGCTGTTGCCCTGCTCTGCGCGGTTGCCAAGGAGGTACTTGACTTGGGTGGCCTGGGCTCGGTGGAATGGTTCGATGTGAACGCCACCCTTGCCGGCGCGGCCACCCTGGTGCCGGCCGTTGCCCTGATCATGGCCTGTACCCCGGTTTTCATCCCGCTGGACATGCTCATGCAGTTGCCGCGTCTCTTGTTCGTTGACATGCAGAGCGGCCTGCAGGCCATCGACACCTATGCGCGGGCCAGCAAGGAGCACGCCGGAGCGGGCGGGCCAGCCGAAGTCCTCTTGGTGGAAGACGATATTGTCTGCGCCACCGCGGCCATGAATTTCTGCAAGGCGGTCGGGATGCGCTGCCATCATGTTGCAACCATTGCCGATGCCGACGCCTTTCTGCGCGCCAACATCAAAACCATGCGGCTGGTCATGCTGGACAACTTCGTGCGCGCCGACGACCGGGGCCGGAATATCACGGGTCGGGACTGGCTCCTGGCTCTTAAGGATTTACCATTTTTTCAGCAGCGCCGTTTTCTCCTGGTAGTCATCTCGGGCCATACCAGTCTGCTGGGGCCGGCCGCCGAGTTGGCGGATCTCGTCCTGCAGAAGCCATGGCAGCCGCGGCAGTTGCTGCAATTTCTAAAACAGCAAGGTTTGTAAGTCACGTAGGGGAGGGTAAAATGCTTCACGAAAAAGGGCAGCACCAGATCGTGATCATAGATGATGAAGCCTTTGTGCTCAAGGCCTTCAAACGGCAGTTTCAGGACGATTTTGACGTGCGGACCTTTGCCGCGGCCGCTGACCTGCTCGCGGCCCTGGACCACCTTGCGCCCAGCCTCTTTATCATCGACTGGCTCATGCCCGGCATGGACGGCATCGCCCTTACCAGGGAGATTCGCCGCGACCCCAGGTTCGATCTGGTGCCCATCGCCTTTCATACCGCGGTTGAGCAGAGCAAGGAACGGATGGTCGAGGCCTTTGAGGCCGGGGCTCAGTCGTTCATCTCCAAGGATGGCAGCTTTGCCACCACCCTGGTCCAGATCCGTACCCTGCTTGACAACTACCAGAAGTTGCTGCGCTATCTTGCCCAGCAGAAGATCATGCTGTCCGTGCTGAAGCACGACATGGCCAGCCTGCTCACCGGCGTCTGTAGCGGGCTGGATGTGCTGGCCCTTGATGAGGTTTTTAAGCGCGCGGATTTGCGGACCCAGATGGATGCAATTCAGCAGGCCAGCGATAGCCTGCGGCGGCTCTTTGATGACTTAAGCGAGGTGCTGGTGGTGGGCAACAGCCAGGAGCGGCTGCCCATGGGGGTGGTCGAGCTGTGGAGGATTTTCGCTGACCTGCGGGAATATCTTGGCAATATCCAGCGCGAGGTGCGTTGCGTCGGCCGGGACGAACTTACGGTGTACTGCAAAAAACGGGGCATCGGGCGCTGCCTTTTCTACCTGGTGCGGCTGATCGACGGCCATCTGCCCAAGGAGGTGGCAATAACCATCGCGGCGGAGGCAGACCAGGGCGGAACCATTTTCCGTTTGAGCGCCCCGGGTGATTTTCGCCAGGGGTTCGAGGCCATGCACCCGGCAACCATGGCCATCCTGGATCCAGACCTGCGCCGTGACATCCTCTATGCCCAGTATATCAAAAATGTACTGATCTCACACAGCGCCAACCTGACACTCAGGGAGAGCCCAGGGCAGACCGAGGTCAGCTTTCATCTGGCCGGGCCTGTCTAGCAGGCAGGCGTCAGGCGCTGGCGGTTAGTTCGGCGAGCAGGGTGCGGGCCCAGTCGATGCCCGGGTCCAGATCCAGGGCGATTTCGAAATTGCGTACCGCCGCCTCATTTTGGCCGAGCTTCTGGTAATTGATCCCGAGGTTGGCGTAGTCAATGGCCGAGGCCGGGGCCAGTTCCACCGCCCGCTGAAAATGACGGATGGCGGCCGCATACCCCTGCTGCTTGAAATGGCAGACGCCAAGGGCATTGTGTATATCCGGCCGCTCGTCGTCCAGCGCCAGCCCCTTTTCCAGTTCCACGATAGCCTCATCGTAACGTTCCATGTCCTTCAGGCAGTGGCCGAGGTAGGAATGGAGGTAGGGCATGTCCTCGTCCTCGGGATGGAGCGTGGTGGCCTGGCGGAAGCGGGCCAGGGCCTCGTCGTGCCTGCCCATGGCGAGCAGGTTGCGGCCCAGATAGAATTCGAGGTAGTAGGCGTTCGGTACGATATCATGAAGCTCGACGAGGTGCTGGTTGATGGCCTCGTAAGCCATGTCGCTTTCCGCGATCAGTTTGGCGGCAAACAGTCCGGCATTCTGGATCATGGAGCGCTCCCGGAAGTGCGCGCCAGGAATGATGGTGTAGAGGGTGGGGATTTGCAGGTCCGCATGCATGGTGTTGATCACCAGCACCTCCATGTTGAGCTTCTTGAGCGCTGTCACGCAGCGTTCGATCTCCACCTTCATGTTGGCATCGCTCAGGTCGGGCAGTTCATTCATGCCCACCGTGACCCCGGGGTTGGTGATATACGCCACCTCGGACATGGCCAAAGGTTTGGGCAGGCCGCTCGCCACATAGTTGGAGCCGGAGTTGAAGTCGCCGGCCAGTTGGGCGACCTCGGTGATGGCCCGGATCAGGGCCTTCTCGGCGCCGGGCGTGGTGCCGGCCGTATAAACGATTTCGCTCTTGGCCGGAAAGGTGGAGCGGTCGATGGCTAAAGCGCCGATGGTTGGGATGCCGGTATCCAGGGAGAAGTCATTGAGATAGAGTTCAATGCCGTTGCTGGTGAACTTTTGCAGCAACTCGCGGGCGACAGGATCCTGTACCGTGGTCAGGTCAATGGCCGGCACCTTGGGGTGATGGCGGTTGATCAGGGCGCAGACGTGGCGTTCGACGATCTCGCTGATCCCCTGGTTCACCGCCTCTTCGCAGGTGTTGCCGGCCGAGGGGCCGTTGAATTCGTTGATGGCGAAAAACCAGGAAAACGGTACCAACACCTCCTCGCCACGGGTGAGGTTGGTGGCCCAGGTCCACTGGATGGGGATGTTGGCCAGCATTCTCTCCAGGGTGGCCACCGTGGTGCTCGTATCGTGCACCGACTGCAGGAGTCGTTCCAGGGGGAGCAGCGGCAGGTCCAGTTTTTTTAGTTCCCCGTGGGTGGCGGTGATGAAGTTGGCCGGATCCTTGACAAAGCTGAAGAAGCTGTAGCGCTCCGCCAGTTCCATGCAGGCGCTGGCCTGGGACTGCTCTGGTGAGCTGCCCTTGCCCATCTGTTTTTTGTTGCCGATGATAGCCTGGGCGTCCTTGCCGCACATGCTGAAGTAGATGGGGATATCCAACCGGCCATTGTCGATGCGGCGCACTTCGCGGAGGATGTCCAGTCTGGCGGCCGCCAGCCGTTCCTTGAAGCGGCGGATGGTTTCCGCCGGGGTGATGACCTTGTCCTGGTCCCGGGTAAAGGTCTTGTACGAGTCTTGCAGGGTGATGGGTTTTGGGTTGCCCCGCAGCAGGGGATGGTTTTTCATGGAGCGCCCTCGACGTATTTTTTTGCTTGCTGAACGGCCCGTCATAATGGTCGAGAACAGGCCGATTGTCAAGGGG
>DYDL01000237.1 GCA_020717925.1 Desulfocapsa sp. | reverse complement strand
CTAACCCCCAACTCAGCGTCATCCTGCCGGCCTTCAAGGAAGGCGCGCACAGCCGCCAGCAAGTGAGCGTTGAGGCGAATCGGGAAGCCGTGGTATTTCGTGTTGCCTGAGTTAGCGGGGTTGTTTAGCCTGTGCACCATAATGCGTGAGACTTGTTTTATCAGCGGGCTATGGCAGATGATCACCGCAACGGTTTGCGCCATGGCGCTGGCAGGTAACGACGCCAGTGCCCTTGACCAGGGACTGGATGAGGCCACGGGCGTGGTCCACAACGGCCAGTGGCAGAACGGCGTGCCGCTGGGCGCGCTGGGTTGCGGACGGTTCGAGGTGCTGCCCAGTGGCTGGTTCTCACGCTTCTCCATCAACCACAACTGGGACGAGCCGCTTTACGATCATCCCTGGCGGCCGTCGCGGGCAACATTCTTCGCCATTCGCGCCGCCGGTGCCGCCAACCACGAATGCATCACGCGTTGGCTGCGGTTTGGTTTTCGCGAGCACGAATTGGCTGGCGTCACGCAGGTCGAGCACGTGGCTTATCGGGGACGCTTTCCTTTCATTGATGCCAGCTTTCACGACCCGGCCCTGCCGGTGGGCGTTGGCATGCACGCTTGGTCTGCCCTAGTGCCGCACAACGCGAAGGATTCGAGTCTGCCGGTGGCTTTCTTCGAGTTCACACTGGTGAACACCAACTCCCAGCCCGTGGAGGTTTCACTGCTTTTCTCACTGGAACATTTGATCGGCTGCGGTGGCTATCAGATCTATAAAGACCATCGCCAGTGGTTTGAACAGGAGGGAAATCAGGTCGAGCCGGTCGCGGTCAAGGACACGCCGCTGACGGGACTACGGTTTTTTTCGACCAAGCAGTTTGAGGGCATGAAACGCAATTCAGCCGGTGAATACTGGCTTTTGAGCGACGGCCCGACCTCGGCCGGCGGCTGGGAGATCGCTACTGCCGGCGACCTCATCGGTGCCTTCTCCACCAACGGCGAAATCAATCCAAAATCGAAAATCCAGAATCCCAAATCGTTTTCCACCGCCGGCGCAATTTGCCGCAAGGTCAACGTGCCGGCCGGCGCCAAACAAGAGATGCTCTTCAAGCTTGTCTGGTGGATGCCCAACCACGTCACAATGGACGGCAAAAACCATGGTCATTATTACCAGCGCGCCTTCAAGCAACCCGGCGAGCTGGCGGCCTACGCGCTGGCTCAACGCGAGCGGTTGGCGCGCGAGACGGTCGCCTGGCGCCAGCCGGTGCTCGACTCGAATCTGCCCGAATGGCTGCGGCGGATGATCCTTGACGGGACCCACCCGATGTTCACGAACACATTGCTGACGCGGGAGGGCGAATTTTCGGTGCATGAAGACCCGTCGTGGATGGAGGGCGCACTCGGCACGATGGACCAGCGCACGGTGTCGCACATTTTTGCGGGGACGTTTTTTCCGGAGCTGTCGAACTCGGAGATGGAGCTGTTCCGGCGCTGTCAGCAGCCCGATGGCGAGATCAGCCATTTCTGCGGCAACATTTACCAGACCATCGGCAACCCGCGGGTTTTCTACGGTATCACCCGCTGGCCGGACCTTGCGGCGGTTTACATCTGGCAGGTGCTGAAAACTTATCGCTGGACCGGTGACCGCGCGTTTCTGGACATCTCGTGGCCGGGAATCAAGAAGGCGCTCGAATGGCTTGCGACGGCCGACCACGACGGCGACGGCGTTCCCGAGGGCGGGACGACCTACGACGCGGGCGTTCAATACGCCGGCAACTTTGTGTTTACCGCCAGTGTCTATGGCGCGGCGCTCCAGAGCGCGGCTGAACTTGCCCGCATCGAAGGCGACGAGCAGGTGCGATCGCTCTGCCAGCAGAGACTGGAGCGGGCACGGGCTGGCCTGCAGCGGTTGTGGACGGGACGGTTTTTCGCGAAATGCTATTTGCCAGACCGCCGGCTGCTGGTGCCGACGCTGTTCACACCGCAGTTGGCGGGCGACTGGCTCATGAACCTCGCTGGCCTGCCGCGCGTGGCCAGCCAGCAACAGGCGCAAGCCAGCGTTGAATCGCTATTGCAAGTCAACGGCCGCAACAGTCCTTGGGCTCTGGCCGATGAGTTCACCCCCGACGGCCGCTCGCACAACGACCGCAACTGGTTCACCTATCAATACACCTACTTCGCGGGCATGGCGTTGGCGGAAGATTTCAACGACGACGCGCTCGAAGTCGGCTGGCGCATCTACGAGATGCTCTACCATTACTACAAGCTGCCGTGGGGCCTTTACATCAACGTCAGCCCAACGCTGCGCGATTCGCTACAAACCGGAAGCAGCTACATGAGTGCTATGGCCAGTTGGTGGTGGCTGCATCAGTTGGCCGGTGCCAGCCTTGATGTGCCGGGCCAGACGCTGCGGTTGGCGCCGCGTCTCAGTCGAGCCTTGGCCGAGCTGCACATGCCGCTGTTTTATCCGCGCGGCTGGTTGTGGCTGGATTTCGCACCAGCCAGGAAGGAGTTCCGGTTGAAAGTGCTGCGCCACTTCGGTGAACCGATGACTTTCAAACGGATTGCTCGCGACGCCAACGGCGAGCCGATTGAGTTGCCGGTGCCGTTTGTGGCTCGCGAGGGCGCGATGCTGGACCTCGAACCATGGCGTGGGAAACTCAGCCCCGAGCCGCCGCGCGCGCCAATCTTGGGACATCGCGCTTTCGCATGGCAACGTGAGGGCCTGTCAAGCTTGTCTTGGAGCGCGATTGGCTCGGATACCAACACGGCTTTTCATGCGACCGATGCCTTCGACGGCTATGAGGAGACGCGCTGGGAAAGTTCCGGCCCGGTTTCAGGCAGTCTGTGGTGGCGGCTGGACATGGGCCGGCCACAGAGCTTCAAATCGGTGAAGGCGCTGAGTTCGCCGGTCGGGGTTGCAGTAGAATGCTCCCACGACGCCCAGCAATGGCAGCCACTCAAGGCGGGCGAGTCGAATCAAGCTCGTTACCTGCGGCTCAAGCCGGTGGTAGAGATGACGAGCACCAACGATCCTTGGCGGCTGTTTGAGGTCTCGGTGCTTCCCTAGTCTGCAAGGTGCCGGCTCTGCCATGCGGCCTTGGACGGCTTCTTCCTGATAACCACCTCGATGGCATGATAGCCAGGTATCGGCACACGAAGTTTTCGGAGTTGTTTGACCACCGGGTTGCTCATGGGCGCTTCGGCAAACCATCTCACGCCGGTCAGCCTGAGGAGCAAACGAAACACATGGTCAACGAGGGGGAACTTGATCGAGGGAGTCTCCAGAAGGATCACCTCGGCCCATTGTTCGAACAACCTCGTGAACTCGGCGACTGAGCGATATTCTCTCAGGTGCGAATGTTCGAGCACTCGTTGCCCCTGCGGATTGCGGTAGAAATACCAAGCCCACGGTTTCTTCAGCACCGAGGTTACGAGGGTGACGCCACCGGGCTTGAGCAACTTTCCAATGTCTTGCATGAACCCCTGATCATCGGAAACATGCTCGATCACCATCGTAGAAACCACGGCATCAAATGACTCGTCGGCAAATCCAATTCGGCTGAAATCGCCGACGTGAATTCGGGCTTTTGCAAGAAACCCATTGCTGACCGCGTTGACGAAATCGCATCCGGTCAGCTTCTCGTATCCTGCTTGTTCAAGAGCATACAGCACGCAGCCGCTGCCGCAGCCCACGTCCAAAATACGCGCCTGACGGTCGGGCAGTAGCGACAAAAACCTCTTCCAAACCCGAGACGAGTAAACGGCATACCGCACATCCCGTGGTGCATCCAACTCTCGGGAATAGGTGATCTGAAAATGTTTGGCCGTATCCATGTCGGGATTTGGCATCTGGGCAGCATTTAGCCAACGCCGTTTTCGCATGTCAAAGTAAATGCCTTGTTGCAGGGACAGAAAGCCTAGAGAATTTTCCCGTATTTGTATATCTGGGTGAAGACCCAGTAGTCCAC
>DYDL01000038.1 GCA_020717925.1 Desulfocapsa sp. | reverse complement strand
AGCCACGGCTTCCTTAAATCAATAAAGCAGGAACGTCCCGTTTTGGCTCATTAAGGAGATCCCTGACGTCATCACCCGCGATCTCCATATCGTGGTCAGCGATGAGATTGAAAAGATCGTCGAGCTGGCCCTGTGTCCTTGACGTGAGGGCGGCGGACCTTATTCAACTTGATTATACAGGACATTCCCAATGAGCAAAAAGCAGGGTACTGGTGTCAAGCAAGCTCTCCGGAAATCCGCCCTCGGGACTGCGGCTAACCCAGGTCAGGCCAAGCCCGTTGGCAGGAAAAAGAAAGGCGGGAAGGAAGAGAGCGCAACTCCCAGGCTTGATTTTCCGGTTGTTGGCATCGGCGCCTCAGCCGGGGGGCTGGCGGCCTTTGAGGCCTTTTTTTCCGGCATGCCCGTTGACATCGACCCAGGCATGACCTTTGTCCTGGTGCAGCATCTGGCCCCTGACTACAAGAGCATCCTTGGCGACCTGATCCAACGTTTCACCCGCCTGCAGGTCTGCGAGGTTGCGGACGGCATGGACGTGCAAGTCAACTGCGTTTACATCATCCCGCCCAATTGCGACCTGGCCTTGTTGAACGGCACCCTGCACCTGCTGCCACCGGCGGCCGGGCACGGCCAGCGGTTGCCGATTGATTTTTTCTTTCGCTCCCTGGCCCAGGATCAGCATGAGCGGGCGATCTGTGTCGTGCTATCCGGCACCGGCAGCGACGGCACGCTGGGGGTGCGGGCGGTCAAGGGCGAGGGCGGCATGGTCATGGCGCAGCAGCCTGAATCGGCCGAGTATGATGGTATGCCGCGCAGTGCCATCGCCACTGGCCAGGTGGACTATATCTTGGCCCCGGCCGAGATGCCGGCCCAACTGCTTCGCTATGTCTCCCATATTCGTAGAAATGGTGGCAAAGCAATTATTCCCCAGTCCCCCCAGACGGGAGATGCGTTTCATAAAATTTTTATCCTGTTGCGCGACCAGATCGGTCATGACTTTTCCGAATACAAGGAGAACACCATCTTGCGCCGTATTGAACGGCGCATGGTGGTTCACCAGATCGAACGGCTCGACGACTACGTCCTTTTTCTGCAGCAAAACCCGCTGGAGACGCAGGCCCTGTTTCAAGACCTGTTGATCGGCGTCACCAGTTTTTTTCGCGACCCGGAAGCCTTTGCCGCGCTCACGGCCCAAATCGGCCCCCAGCTTCTGGCCGACCGGCCGGCCAACGCCGTTATCCGGGTCTGGGTGGTGGCCTGTTCCACCGGCGAGGAGGCTTACTCCATTGCCATGCTGTTGCAGGAACAGATGGCGGCGTTGCAACGACACTTCAAGGTGCAGGTTTTTGCCACCGACATTGACCGTCGGGCCATTGAAATGGCCCGCTTTGGCAGCTATCCGGCCAGCATTGCCAGTGATGTTTCCCCGGAACGGCTGGCACGTTTTTTTACTAGGCAAGAGGATGGCAGCACCTATCGCATCAACAAAGGGATCCGCGACCTGCTGATCTTTTCCGAGCAGGACGTGATCAAGGATCCGCCCTTTTCCAAACTCGACATGATCAGTTGCCGCAACCTGCTGATTTATATGGGCGGGGCGCTGCAGCAGAAGCTGATCCCCTTGTTTCATTATGCCTTGAACCCAGGAGGGTTGCTCTTCCTGGGCACCTCCGAGAGTGTGGGCGAGTTTCGTGACCGCTTTACCGCCCTGGATCGTAAGGCGAAGCTGTATCGCGGCAAGCATGACCCGCACGACGAACGACGCCTTGCCTTGCGGAAATTTATCAGGCCCGGCATCACGGACAAGGCCGCTCCACACCATGGTGGCCAAACCGCAAGCAGGATGACGCGGCGCGAACTGACCGAACGGGTTCTCCTGCAACACTTTACCCCGGTCAGCGTGCTGGTTAGCAAGGGCGGCGAGATCCTCTACCTGCACGGCCGCACCGGCAAATATCTGGAAATGGCCGCTGGCGATAGCGGCGTGAATATCCTGAAGATGGCCCGCCAAGGGCTGCGGCGCGATTTGACCAACGCCCTGCACAGTGCCATAATTAAAAAAGAGCCGGTGCGCCGGCCTGGGCTGCGGGTCAAAACCAACGGTGATTTCAGTATGGTCAACCTGACGGTGCAGCCGGTGGCCCCTGGTGTTGGCGAAGGCTGGGATACTTTAACCAGCGTAGACAGTGCTGGCCAGGTGGCGCATGCCGAACCGTACCAGTATCTGGTCGTCTTGGAGGAAGTGGCATCAACCGGGGCGGAGACCACCAGCCTTGCGGTGCCCGTGGCAGAGGTTGCCGGCCCTGGCATGAACGCCGACGACCCGCGGACGCTCATCGCCGCCTTGCGGCAGGAACTGCAGGACAAGGAGGAGTATCTGCAGAGCACCACAGAGGAGCTGGAGGCCTCGGGCGAAGAGATGCAGTCGGTCAACGAGGAGCTGCAATCCTCCAACGAGGAGTTGGAGACCTCCAAGGAGGAGTTGCAATCGATCAACGAGGAGTTGACCACGGTCAATGCCGAACTACAGGGCAGGGTAGCGGAACTGGTGCAGGCCAACAACGACATGAACAACCTGCTGGCCGGCACCGGCGTTGGCACCATCTTTTTGGACCAGCGGCTGCGCATTCAGCGCTTTACCCCGGCCGCCACCCAACTGATCAACCTGATTTCGACCGACGTGGGGCGACCGGTGGGGCACATAGTAACTAACCTGGCAAACTATAACCGCCTGGAGGAGGACGCGCTGGCGGTGTTGCACAGCCTGGTCCCCATGGAGACCGAGGTGCGGAGCAAGGCAGGCGGTTGGTTCATGTTGGGCATTCGTCCCTATCGCACCTTGGAAAACGTGGCTGAAGGGGTGGTGATCAACTTTGTCGAGATCACCAAGATGGTTGTGGCCCAGGAGTCCTCGCGCCGTCTGGCCGTGATCTTAAACGATGCGCAAGATGCCATTATCATGCAGGATCTGGCGGGTCGCATGCTGGCCTGGAATGGCGCGGCGCAAAGGATGTACGGCTGGAGCGAATCCGAGGCCCTGGCCATGAACATCCGCGAGTTGATCCCCAAGGCGCGGCAGGTAGCGGCCGTGGAAAGAATCCAGCAACTCAGCCGCGCCGAGACTCTGGAGGCGTATCAAACCGAACGGCTAACCAAGGATGGGCGGAGCGTGGCGGTGCGGATAACCGCCACAGCCTTGCTGGATAAGGCAGGTCAGGTCTACGCTGTTGCCACCACGGAACGCTTGTTAAGGCTTGACACTGAGTTAAAATGATTGTTAGCTAAATCTAAAAAAGGTTAGGAGGTACAGGTTCATGCCGGAAAATGACCCCACTGTGGCGCAGGCGGAGGAGCTACGGCAACGGGCAGAGGCAAAGCTTAAGGCCGAGGCAGGCCAGCATGACGCCCAGGAGTCGGTGCAACCGTGGGGTTTTCGCTGGCCGTTGCCCGGGACCACAAGCCGCAAGTCGGCGGAGCACCAAGACGACCAAGAGACGGCGCAACAGCTCCACGAGTTGCGGGTGCACCAGGTCGAGCTGGAGATGCAGAACGAGGAACTACGCCGCACCCAGCAGGAACTGGAGGCCGCGCGGGCGCGTTACTTCGATCTCTACGATCTGGCCCCGATAGGCTACTGTACTATCGATAAACAGGGGTTGATCCTGGAGGCCAACCTCACCGCCGCTTCTCAGCTTGGCTTGGATCGCAGGGCGCTGGTCAAGCAGCCGCTAACCCGTTTTATCCTCCCCGAGGACCAGGATGTTTACGCCCGTCTGAGCGGGCAGCTCTTTGTGACCGGCCCCCCGCAGGTCTGCGAGTTGCGCCTGCGCCGTGCCAATAGTACCCCCTTCTGGGCACGGCTGGCGGGCAACCTTGCCCATGCCGCTGACAACACGCCGCTGTGCCGCATCGTCATCAGCGACATCACCGTCCACAAGCAGATGGAGGAGGCCCTGCTCCAGAGCGAGGCGAAGTATCGCACGGTGGCGGATTTCACCCATGACTGGGAATTCTGGCGCGGGCCGGGGGGAGATTTTTTGTACTGTTCCCCCTCCTGCGCCAGGATCACCGGCCAGCCGGCCACGGCCTTTGTAAACGATCCCGGCCTGCTGCGTGACCTTGTCCACCCCGATGACCTGGCCGTCTTTGACCAGCACTGCCTGCAGGCCGAGGATCAGCAACTTGGCCAGGAGCTTGAGTTCCGCATCATCCGCACGGATGAAGCGGCAGGAGTGCGTTGGCTCTCCCAGGTCTGTCAGCCAGTTTATGATGCGCAAGGAGGATTTTGCGGCACCCGCGGCAGCAATCGGGACATTACCGAGCGTAAGCGCATGGCAGCCGAGGTCACGAAGGCCAGAAACCTTGAGTCCCTTGGCCTGCTGACCGGCGGCATTGCCCACGATTTCAACAATCTGTTTCAGGGGCTTTTCGGTAATCTGGAGCTTGCCAGGATGTACACCGCGGCGACCAGCAAGGCCATGCCGTTTTTGGAAAAGTCCCAGCAGGTGCAAGACATGGCCATTAAGCTCACCGGCCAGCTTGTTTCCTTCTCCACCGGCGGCATCCAGCGGCCGATGGACATCCAACCCGCCAGCCTCATCCAAGAAGAGGTCGCTGCCATCTTGGCGGATTCTGGCCTCACGGCCGAATTCGCTCTGGCGGATGATCTCTGGCACATCCATGTTGACCCTGACCAATTAAGGCAGGTCATTAAACACCTGGTGCGCAACGCCATGGAGGCGATGCCAGATGAAGCCGCCGGCAAGATCAAGATAATGGCCGGCAATGAAACTTTGGCAAAGGGGCATAGCCTACACCCTGCCCTGGCCCCTGGTCAATACGTGCGCATTGCGATTAAAGACCAGGGTCTTGGTATCAGCCGCGAGAACCTGCCCCGCATCTTTGACCCCTATTTTTCCACCAAGGAGCGTTGTTCCCAGAAGGGCATGGGACTTGGGCTTGCCCTGTGCGAGACGATCATCAGGAAGCAAGGCGGCGCGATTACGGTGAAGTCGCAACCGGGCAAAGGCAGTACCTTTCATGTCTTTCTTCCGGCCATGGTGGCCGCTGCCCAAAAGACGGCGGCCATCATTACGCGGAAAGCGCGGGGCGCCAGGATTCTTCTGATGGACGACGACCTCTCTGTGGTGAAAATGTTGACGCAATTCCTGCAAATTTCCGGTTTCCGGGTTGACTCGACCCTGGACGGCAACGCGGCCATCACCGCGTATGAGCAGGCGCGCTCGGCCGGTGATCCCTACATCATGGTCATCCTGGACCTGAGCATCCCCGGCGGCAGGGGCGGCAAGGAAGTCATCACCACCCTTAAGCAAATTGATCCCGCGGTGAAGGCCATTGTCTCCAGCGGTTATGCCAGCGATCCGGTGATGACCGATTTTGCGGACTACGGCTTTGTTGCGGCCTGCGTCAAACCTTATCTGCTCTCGGAATTGAAAGAGACCATGGCTCGTTTCCTTTGAAATAGGGCGAGCAAAAATGCCACCCCAATCAGGCAACCGGACGAATCCAGGAGTTAGAATAACAACTTAATAACCATTAAACTATTATTCTAACTCCGTTGGTTTCCGTTCCATTGCAAAATGCTTTAAAACTTTAAATGGTTAAGAGCGTTTTAAAGGCCCCATTCAGTATCTTGCCGCCAAGGTACTTGGCAATGCCAGGGCCAAAAAGGAAGTAAGGATTACAAAAAAGCTAAAATCTCCGTGTACACAGCAACCGAGCTGGCGCGGATACTATCCTCACCTTGAGCTGACCTTCAGCTTGACGGCCCAAATATACTTCCGCTTTGCCCTTGCCTTATACATATAAAATATGCATAATATGAAATATGAAAATTATCTGGGATCCGCTAAAAGCAAAAAGTAATTTTCACAAACATAAAGTGCGGTTCTCAGATGCGGAGTCCGTGCTTTTTGATCCCTTGGCATTGACCCGAGAAGACGATGATGCTGAAGGAGAACAGCGATTTGTTTCGGTCGGCATGAACGCCACCAAGCAGATTTTGACCGTCGTTTATGTGTACAGGGATGACTCGATCAGAGTGATTTCAGCCCGCGTGGCGAACCCGAAAGAGAGGAGGTGCTATGAAAAAGGAATATGATTTTGAGAATGCCCGCCGTGGCGCTGTGCTTGCCCAGAAGGGTAAAACGCGGATAACCATCTATCTTGACAACGATATCCTTGATGAATTTCGCAACCGTGCTGATGAGGCCGGATTTGGCTATCAAACGATGATCAATGACGCTTTGCGAGAATTTCTAGATAAAACCAAAAAGCTGCTTGATGAAAGCATGTTGCGGCGGGTGATGCGTGAAGAATTGGCACGCGTGGCGCATCATTGACGAACTATTTTGGGCAGTATGCGCATAGTGCCCACAAGGCGCTTATCTGCTGCTTTACGGGTTTTACGCCAACGCTTCCTATCCGGTATTCATGCCGGATAGGACTCCAAACCAGCGTCGTCTGCCGATGCCGCCTTTTACCAGGGCAGTGGGAACTTAAGTCATTAAAGCAGGAACGTCCCGTTTTGGGACCAACGGGACGTAGCTGCTTTAGATATTTAACCCTGCACGCCACGGCACCTATTCTCTCAAGAAAACCTTGACTGCCTTGACTTCAGCGGCTATTTTACAAATTGACGATACAATCTTCAATTTGCAGGGAACGTTATGGTCCGTCGCACCATGGCGGCCTATGCCGCCTTTATTGCAACGAAATATCCGGTGGTCACCATCACCGGTCCCCGCCAGGCGGGCAAGACCACCTTGGCCCAGTCGGTCTTTGGTGACAAGCCCTACGTCAACCTGGAAAACCCGGTGGTGCGGCAGTTCGCCGTGGACGACCCGGTGGGCTTTCTCCGGCAATATCCCGATGGCGCCGTACTGGACGAGATCCAGCGCACCCCGCATCTCCTTTCCTTTCTCCAGGTAATTGTTGACGAGAAAAAAAAGAACGGCTTGTTCGTCCTCACCGGCAGCCAACAGTTCGAGTTGATGGATTCCATCAATCAGTCACTGGCCGGTCGCACCGCCCTGTTGAAACTGTTGCCTTTCAGCCTGGACGAGATGGCGGCCTATGGCAGAAAATCCGTTGACGAACTGTTGTTCTCCGGCTTCTATCCGCGCATCCACGATCAGTCGATCCCGCCGGGCCAAGCCCTGGGCGATTACTACGAAACTTACGTGGAGCGGGATCTGCGGCAGCTCGTTAATGTCCGCGACCTCAATCTGTTCCAGCGTTTCGTCCAGCTTTGCGCCGGCCGGGTGGGGCAGTTGCTGAATCTGAGCAGCCTGGCCAACGATACCGGCATCTCACATAGCACGGCGCGGGAGTGGCTTTCGGTGTTGGAGGCCAGCTATATTGTCTTTCTCCTGCGCCCATTTCACGCCAATATCGGCAAGCGGTTGGTCAAGGCGCCTAAAATCTATTTCTACGACGTGGGGCTCGCCGCCTGGCTCTCCGGCATCGACGCGGCCAGGCAGATGGAGAATCATCCGCTGCGGGGCAATTTTTTCGAGAACATGGTGATCATGGATGTCTTGAAATACCGGTACAACTTGGGCAGGCGTAACAACCTGTTCTTCTACCGGGACAGTTCCGGCAATGAGGTGGATCTGCTGTACACCCTGGCCCAGCACCTGCTCCCCATTGAGATCAAGGCGGGCCAAACCATCTCCAGCGGTTATTTCCGCGGCCTCGATACCTTTGCCAGGAGCTTTCCAGACCTGCCGCATGGCAGATTGCTGGTCTATGCCGGTGACACGGCCCAGAAGCGCACCGGGACAAGGGTCACGGACGCGTTTCACCTCACCCAAGCCCTGGCCGAGATCGAAGGAAGGCCCCAGGATCCCTGATAATCCGCGTCCAAAAAGCGGGCTTCAAACGCCTTGTTTCGCTTATAATAGCCTTGAACCATGTCGCTCTGTTTGCCAAGACCTGACGCACTGCTTTCTGGAGGATTGAACCATGCCCCGATTCGGCGCCCATATGTCAGTCAGCGGCGGCATCGCCCTGGCCTTTGACCGTCTGGCCGAGGTGGACGGCGAGGCGTTGCAGATCTTTACCGCCAACCAGCGGCAATGGCAGCCCAAGTCGCCGGCGCTGGCGGAGATCGAGGCCTTTAAGGATCGGCGACGGCGGGCGCCTGGGATCCCGGTCGCCTCCCACGGCTCCTACCTGACCAACCTCGCCTCGCCCAACCCGGAGACAGAGGGCAAGTCGCTCGCCGCCTTTGTCGCGGAGTTGCGCCGCTGCGCGGCCCTGGGCATCGAATATCTGATAATCCATCCCGGCTCCCATCTTGGTGAAGGGATCACGGCGGGATTGCAACGATTCACCGCCAACCTCGACCGGACACTAAGCGAGGCCGATATTGGCCAGCAGGTCATGGTGCTGCTGGAGACCACCGCCGGCCAGGGCACCAATCTGGGGGCAAGCTTCGAGGAGCTGGCCACGATCATCACCGCGTCCGCCCATCCTGAGCAGTTGGGCGTCTGTTACGACACCTGCCACACCTTCGCGGCCGGCTACGATATCCGTACCCCCGAGGCGTACGCCGCAACCATGGCCAGCTTCGACCAATTAATCGGCCTGGAGCGGCTCAGGTTCTTCCACCTCAATGACGCCAGCAAAGGGTTGGGCAGCCGCATCGATCGCCACGCCCACATCGGTCAGGGCGAGATCACCGTGGCGGGCTTTCGCCATCTGGTCAACGACCCACGCTTTGCCGACCACCCCATGGTCCTGGAAACCCCCAAGTCGGATGATCTCCACGAAGACCGGGAAAACCTGGAACTGCTGCGGAGTCTATGCGGATAAGATTATGGCGCACTGGCTACCGGCTACGTTGACGATAGTTGGCCAACAAACAACCTTTTTTTGCATGCAAACCCTTACCCCGTCCCCTAGTGTCTGACAGTACAATATCAACCCACCAGCGAGGACCACCCATGCCCCATGCCCTCTCCCCGTTCCTGGATATCTGCACCCGGATTTCCGTGCTGGACTGGCTGGCCCTGCTGCTCTTCGGGGTGGCGGTGGTGGGCTACCGCTCCTTTTTGGGCCTGATGCTGCACAGCCAGCCGGAACGCCTCTACCTCGGCAAGCTCCAGGCCTATCGCAACGCCTGGATCGCCGCCCACTCCGGTGATCAGAACAGCATCGTCACCGTGCAGACCCTGCGCAACAACATCATGACCGCCTCCTTTTTGGCCTCCACCGCCATCATCCTCATCATGGGCGCCTTCAACCTCCTGGGCAACCTGCACGGCCTGGTCGAAACATTGCGCGTTTTCCGGCCCGCCCCGGCCACGGAACCGGCGGTCGACCTTTTGAAGATCCTGCTGATCATCGTCACCCTCTGGTATTGCTTCTTTAATTTCACCAGCCACATCCGGGAAATCAACTATCTGTCCCTCATCCTCAACATTCCCAAAGCGCGACTGGACGCAATCGAAGGCACCGACTCCACCCGTCTGCTCTCCCAGATCTTCCTCTCCTCGGGCATCCACTTCTCCATGGGTATGCGCGGCTACTATTTTCTCATCCCCCTGTTCATGTGGATCTTCAGCCCGGTACTGATGATCGCCTCCACCGTGCTCATCGTCCTGACTTTGCTCAAGCGCGACCTGCGAGGCTAGGCCAGACCACCACTACTACCAGCCTGTCCACCGTAACTCGGGTAAACGATGAGGGAGACTTGACGCAAGGGCAATTTACGCCCTGGAAATGGCGCGGCAAGGCTGCAATGGGAGATAGCGGCGGCGGGAGCTTGCGGCGAGCCCGCTCGCCAAAGGCGAGGGGATGGCGGACGACCTAGACCAGAAAGCGGAACTCGCCCTTGCCCAGGAGGTCTTGCAGGTGCAGGACACCCCGCAGGCGACCCGTGGCATCGGTAACCGGCAGGATGGTGATCTCGTGGCGCTGCATGATGGAGACGGCGTCCGCTGCCAGCAACCCCTCGGTGATGGTCTTGGGCGCCGCGGTCATCACCGCGGCCAGGGTGATGGAATCCAGGTTCTGGCCCTGGGAGACCAGCCGGCGGACGTCGCCGTCGGTGAGGATGCCGGCCAGGGTCTCTTCGTCGGCCATGATGAGCACGGCGCCGATGTTCTTTGCGTTGAGCACTTCGATTGCCTGACGCAAGGAAGATCCTGCCTCCACCATGGGGATGGCCGCGCCGGTCAGCATCACCTCGGCGACCTGGACCTTGAGGCGCTCACCAAGGCTGCCGCCGGGGTGATTGCGCCGGAAATCGCTGGCCTTGAACTGTTTGAGATCCAGCAGAACCACGGCCAGGGCATCGCCCATGGCCAGGGTGGCGGTGGTGCTGGTGGTAGGGGCCAACCCCAGCGGGCAGGCCTCCTGGGGAATGGTCACCGCCAGCACGGCGTCGGCCTGAGCGGCCAGACTGGAGCGGAGATTACCGGTCATGGCGATGATCTTGACGCCCCGCTTTTGCAGGCTGGGCAAGAGGATGCAGAGTTCCGCGGTCTCGCCGGAATAGGAGATGGCCAGCACCACGTCGGCTTTGTCCACCATGCCGAGGTCGCCGTGCATCGCCTCCACCGGGTGCAGGAAAAAGGAGGTGGTGCCGGTTGAGTTCAGGGTGGCGGCGATCTTCTGTCCGATGAGGCCGGATTTGCCGATGCCGGTGATGATCACCCGGCCAGGGCTGGCCATAATCAGCTCCACCGCCTTCTTAAAATCCGGGCCCACCTGATCGACCAGGGCGAGGATACCCTCGGCCTCGATGCGCAGCACCTCCTTGGCCTTGTCGATGATCATGGCTCAGCCCAGGGCCAGCTTGTGAAATTCCCGGTCCGGCGGCAGCAGGTACTTGCCGGTATAGCAGGCCAGGCAGAAGGTATCGGGGCTCTGGCCAGTGGCCTCCACCATGCCTTCCAGGCTCAGGTAGTAGAGGCTGTCCAGACCCAGAAAGTCACGGGTTTCATCAATGCTTTTCCGCGAGGCGACCAGTTCGCCACCCGAGGGGAAGTCGATGCCGTAATAACAGGGGTGGCGGGTGGGCGGACAACTGATCAGCATGTGCACCTCCTTGGCGCCCGCCTCGCGGATGGCCCTGACCCGGCTGCGGCCGGTGGTGCCCCGGATGATCGAATCCTCAATGATGATCACCCGTTTGCCCTGGATCAGGGAGCGCACCGGATTGAGCTTCACCCGCACCGAGAAATCGCGCATGGACTGGGTGGGCTGGATAAAGGTGCGGCCCACGTAGTGGTTGCGGATCACCCCCATCTCCATGGGAATGCCCGAGGCCTGGGAGTAACCCAGGGCCGCGTAGTTGCCCGAGTCGGGAAAGGGCATGACAAAGTCCGCCTCTGGCGTGCATTCCCGGGCCAGGATCTCGCCCATGCGCTTGCGGCATTTGTAAACGTTCCAGCCGAAAATGTCACTGTCGGGCCGGGCAAAGTAGACGTGCTCGAAAATGCAGAACTGGTGCTGCTGCTTGGGCTGCGGGAAGAAGCTGCGCAGGCCGTCCTTGTCGATGATCAGCGCCTCGCCGGGCTCGATGTCGCGGACATAAGTGGCCTCGACCAGGTCAAAGGCGCAGGTCTCGCTGGCCACGATATAGCTGCCGTTCACCAGCCGACCTAGGCAGAGGGGCCGGTAACCCTGGGGGTCGCGGACCGCCACCAGGGTATCGTTGGTCATGAGCAGCAGGGAGTAGGCGCCGCGCACCTGGCTGAAGGTTTCGCTGATGGCCTTGTCGAGTCCCAGGTGGAAAAAGCGGGCAAAGAGGTGGACGATGATCTCCGAGTCCATGGTGGACTGGAAGATGGAGCCCTGTTCCTCAAGTTGGTCGCGCAGGGTGCGGATGTTTACCAGGTTACCGTTGTGGGCCACGGCAATGGCCCGGCCCTGGTGGGTGGCGGTGAAGGGCTGGGCGTTCTCGATCACCGAGGCGCCGGTGGTGGAATAGCGCACATGGCCGATGGTCATCTGGCCCGGCAGGCTCTCCAGGATGGTCTCGCTGAAGACCTCGGGCACCAACCCCATGCCCTTGTGCTGACTGATTTTGCCGTTATCCGAGGCGACGATGCCGGCCGACTCCTGCCCCCGGTGCTGCAAGGCGTAAAGACCGAAATAGGTGATCTTGGCGGCATCCGGGTGGCCAAAGACGCCACAGACGCCACATTCCTCGCGGGGCCGCAAAGAGGCTTGCGCACGGATCATGATGGTTTTCCTCAGGCAAAAAAAGCCTGTCCGGCGTAACAAGGCCGGCTGAATGATGAAACGCGAGAAGCGGGACCGTGGTTACGGTTTTCCCGCCTGAAAAAAGAATCGAATATACCCTTTCTTGCCAAGGAAGAAAACTTTTTTTGTGACCATCCCCAGGGAGTAACCACGCCAAGGCGCCGCTGTCTCACCCTTGTTCGCTCCCAAGGTGAACATGGTCCCGGCCGCTGAAAAAGCTCACCCAGGCAGAGGTGTTGTTCAGCGCCCAGTCCCTGGGCGGCACCAAGTCCGGACGGGTCTGCTCGAAACAGCCGTGGGCTACCAGACGCTCGTATGCCCGGACATACAGGCAACGCTTAACGCCCGGGTAAACCTCGCACCAGCCATCACGGCTGCCGCCACAGGGGCCGTTCAGTAGATACTTGGCGCAGCCGGACTGGGGGCAGAGGTAGGCCAGTTCCGACAGGGTGCAGTCCCCGCAGTTCTGGCAGCGGAAGGCCAGAAACTTGACCAGGTGTTCAAGGCCTGCCAGGCCCGGGGCCAGACGGGTGGCGGCCAGGGCCAGACAGAGCCTTTTCACCGGGATGTGCGCAGGTCCGGTCGGCGCAAAGGCCAGGTCATGAATGCGACGGGTAAGATCATAGCCGGAGAGCAGGCTGGCGGTGCGGCCCGCGGTCGGCGAAGGCTCTGGTTGGTTGAGGCCGGTGGCCTCGTCTCTTTTGAAGTAGTGAAAGGCGTTATCGGGCCACCAGTTCAGGTCCGGCAGGCAGATAGGCCAGTCAGCGGCCAACTCTTCGGCCCGGTCCATAACCCGCTTGACGTCGGCAAAGACCAGGGCCGGCCCACCGATGTGGGCGCCGGCATAGCCCAATCCCTTGAGCACGGCCAAAAGTTTGGCACCCCGTTCCAGCCGCGCCCCCTTGCCCTTATCCGCGGACGCCGCCTCCTGCCTGATTTGCAGATAAAGCGATTCCGGAATCACGCAGCCCGGGATCTCGCCCCGGTACATGAGTTCGGTCACGGTCAGATTGGGGATGAAGACGTTGCCCAGCACCGGCAGATCGAGACCGTTGGCGCGCAGATAGAGAAGCACCTCCTGGAACTTGCGGGCGTCAAAGCCCAACTGGGTGATGACAAAGGTGGCACCGGCCGCCGCCTTGCGGTGCAGCTTGGCGTACTGCATACGCAGCTCACTCTCCAGCAGCTTGAAGGGCGACACCGCCACGCCCCGGAAAAAGGCGGTGGCCTCGTCCGGGTCGGCGATGGCGGCCAACTGGTCGGCGCCGAAACGCCCCTGGTTCATGCGGCCAATGAGATCCAGGGCCTGAACCGAGTCCAGGTCAAAGACCGGTTTGGGCAGCCCCTGGTAACCCGGTTTGGGATAGTCGCCAGACAGAACCAGGAGGTTTCTGAGCCCCAGGCGGTCCCAGGCAAAAAGCAGGGATTCCATCTGGTTGCGGTTCTTGTCCTTGCATGAGAAGTGGACGATGACGTCCAGACCCATCTGGCGGATCTCCACGCCCAGCACCTCGGGCGACAGGGCGGCATGGCCGCCGGCATTCTCGGTGATACTCACCGCCCGGATACGGCCGTCGGCGGCCGCCTCCCGGGCAAAGTCCAGGGCACGGCCGTGCTCACTGCTGCGGCCGCCGCGGCTGGGCACCAACTCGAAGGTCAGGGTGAAATCATTCGGGTCATGCAGGGATGTTTGGAAACAATGGGCATTATTCATGATTGCCTTGTGCCGCGATTTTCGGGTATGCCTGTGGGAAGCAAAGGCCCCAGACGGGCCGCAATCCATCCGTGGAGGGAATTCTGCGATGCATCCCAAGCTGGCCGTGGTCCTGATCGTCTATCTCCTGATCCAATCTATTGAAAATCTGGTGGCCTTTGTCAATCTCAAACACCTCAAACGCCATGGCAAAAAGGTGCCGCATGGCTTCACCGGCTTTGTGGAGAGCGGAGAGCTGGCCCGCATCCAGGCCTACACCCTGGCCCAGGGAAGGCTTGATTTTGTCGCCTCCGCTCTCATGGCCATGATCACCGTGCTCTTTTTTTTCACCCCCCTGCTCAACTGGTACAATACCTGGCTCACTGGCCTGGAGCTTGCGCCCGTGGTTGCCGGGATCCTCTTTTTTCTGCTGTTAAGTTATGCCGAGACATTACTACAGATTCCAACCGGACTCTACCACACCTTTGGCATCGAGGAACGGTTCGGCTTCAACACCCAGACCCCGGGGTTGTGGCTGGCCGACCTGGGCAAATCGCTCCTACTCTCCACCGTGCTGCTAGGAGTTCTCCTGGCCGGCGGTTTCTGGCTCATTGAGGCCGCGCCCCGTTTCTGGTGGTTGTTCTTCTGGCTCTTTTTCTGCGGTTTCAGCGTCTTCCTGCTCTTCCTCTCGCCCTATGTCATCGAGCCGCTGTTCAATAAGTTTACGCCCTTGGACAACCCGGAGCTGGAAGAGAAGATCCGCCAGGTGCTCTCCCGGGCTGGCATTGCGGTGGCCCGCATCTTTGTCATGGACGCCTCCCGCCGCAGCCGCCACGGCAATGCCTACTTCAGCGGCATCGGCCGGGTGAAGCGTATCGTGCTCTTCGACACCCTGCTGGCCAAAAGCGAGCCCGACGAGGTGGTGGGTATCCTGGCGCACGAGGCCGGCCACTGGAAGAAACGGCATATCCTGCAACGGTTAGTGGTCATGGAGCTGGTCGCCCTGGCCGCCTGCTACCTCGCCTTCCAGATGGTGACGGGCAACGGGCTGGCCACCCTTTTCCACCTGACCCAGCCTACCGTGTATGGCAAACTGCTGGTGCTCGGTTTCCTGGGCAGTCTGGCCGGCTTTTTGTTGCGGCCGTTAAGCAACGCCTGGTCCCGCTGGCATGAATGGCAGGCCGACGATTTCGCAACGCACCTCACCAGCAACGGGCCGGCCCTGGCCACGGCCCTGGTCAAGCTGGGCCGCGACAACCTGGCAAACCTCCATCCGCACCCGTGGTACGTGGCCCTGCATTACGGCCATCCGCCGCTGGCCGCCAGGGTGGCCCGCCTACTGGACCAGGGGATGAAGAGATGAGCACCCGGCGCAGCGCCCAGGTGTTCGAGGAACGGGCCGATGAATACGATGGCTGGTTTGACAACAACCCGATTTTTGCCAGCGAACTGGCAGCGCTAAAGGCCTTGCAGACCCCACTGCCCGAGCCCAGGCTGGAGATCGGAGTGGGGCCGGGCCGCTTTGCCGCACCCCTTGAGGCGCGCTTCGGAGTGGATCCGGCCCTGGCGCCGCTCCAACTGGCCCGCAACCGTGGGGTGCTGCCCTGCCAGGGCGCGGGTGAGGCCCTGCCAATAAAGCCCGGCTCCCTGGGCACCATCTTCCTGCTCTTCACCCTCTGCTTTGTCGAAAACCCCCAGGCAGTGCTGGCCGAGTGCCGGCAAGCCCTGCGGCCGGGCGGTATACTGGTGATCGGCACTGTGCCCTTTGACACTCCTTGGGGCCAAGGCCTCGACGCCAAGCGCCGGGCTGGCCATCCTTTTTACCGCGATGCACGCTTCGTGGATTTGGCCACAACCTTGGATTGGTTGACTACCGCCGGCTTCACCTTGGTCGAGAGCCGTTCCGCCCTGCTGCAACCGCCCGTCGAAAAAAGTGAGCCGGGTCCGAGCGTGGCGGGCATCCAGGCCGGGGCCGGATTTGTGGTGCTGGTTGGCACGGGCGTCCACCCCTAGCCTCTTGCCGACACGTACGTATTTTTTTGACTTACGTACGTTGTTCTGCTAGTCTGAAGAAAATGGCGGGATTAAGGAGGCAATGCTATGACGGTCAGTGCGTCGAAGTTGCGGGGCAATATCTACAAATTACTGGATAAGGTTCTTGAAACCGGCGAACCGTTGGAGATCGAACGGAAGGGCAGGAAATTGAAAATTATACCTTCTCCGTCCTCCGACAGGCTCAGCGGGTTGCAAGCGCATGAAAAATATTTGCTCGCCGATCCAGAGGAAATCGTGCATGTGGACTGGTCCGGAGAGTGGCGGCCGTGATCTACCTCGATACCCATGTCGTTGCCTGGTTGTACAGTGGGCAACTGGATCTTTTCCCCTCAGCCGTCAAACAGTTGCTCGCGGTCGAGGAACCCCATATTTCGCCGATGGTAGTGCTCGAACTCCAGTACCTCTTTGAAATTGGGCGAACAACAGAGCCGGCCGAAACCGTGGTAAGCTATCTGCGCGGGCAAATTGGGTTGCAGGTGTGCGACAAGCCATTCGAAAAGGTGATCCTGCCCGCGCTTGGACATGATTGGACTCGTGACCCTTTTGACCGCATTATTGTTGCCCAGGCAGCCATAGACGATTCTCGGCTGATTTCCAAGGATGAACTAATTCGTGCGCATTATCCTCGTGCGTTCTGGAAAGAGGGGTGAGTTGCAACAAACGACACAAATGTTTCATAGGATTTTTGACTAGGCCCGCCTGATATGGTGAAAGATTGGCATGCGAAAGAGGGTATCAATTGGAGGATCAAAGAGATGCATAATTGCATGGGCGTCCCTCTTCTACTTCGATTATGAATTCACTGTAAGTTTGGTTAACGTAGTCAATAGCCCCTGATTATGTCCTGACTCTTTGCTCGCCCTTTAAATAACATTTAGATCGGCCTGTGTCCGGGCCAATTTCTGGCTGGTCGCCTGCAATAAGGGGGTCAACGTGTTCGCCCTACTGATCATGTCTTGACGCAAGCGTTGGAGTTCCGCCGCGCCAGCATTGAGTGTGATTTCAAGGGTCCGCTTGCGGGTTGCAATCTGTGCTCGCACGGCGTTCTTAGCGGCTTCCGTTACTGCGATATTGGGATTGAAGACAAACCGGCGTTCACAGGCTTTTCGCCAATCCACCACGGCCCGCGTTAAGACTTCGCCAAAACCCTTCACGGCGATAACTTTGTTCCACGTTACATCCGCTGCCGTTTCAATTCCAAATGACCGTAAGGCGGCTTTCTTGGTGGGGCCGACCCCGGAAATATTCGCGGCATCAATAAAGTGGCGCTCCAAGAATTGGTGCTTCTGCCGAGCTTCCGCCGTGGCATGTAGATTGGCGATTTCAGTTCTTTCCCGTTCCGGCAGATGTTGGTATTCATCCCGCAAGCGGACGAGTTCTTGTTTCTTCTTACTGAACACTTCTGGGCTGATTTCTTGCCGTACCCGCGCGACGATCTTGTCATAATCCTGCTGGGCGACATCCCGGGCAGCTTGCCGCTTCGCCCGTTCGGCCTTGCGTTCGGTTCCGCCAATATCGCCCACCGATGCCCACGCCAACCAAGCCCCGCCAAGAATGAAGAACCATGCACCGAGGATGACGGTAAGGAGCCAGAGCGCAATCCCCACGATAACGATCCGCAGGAAGGTGATATTGCCTTCTTTTTTTATGCCCGGTGGTAACGGCCTGGGCGTGACCGCAATTGTGGCCACATTAGGGATCGTGATGGCCGGGGGCGCGGGGACGGCTTCAATCGCCGCCCAAATCCGTGCCACGACAAAACCATTAATGCCCGTTGGGGCAACCCCGACCCGCACATCCAGAAAGTAAATCACCCCATGATCTTCCAACTCGCACCACGGGCACCGGCCCAAGTGGCCGGGATAGATATGCATTGGGGTAGTGGCACAACGTTGCAACTGCCCCCGCAGGCCGTCCAAAGCAGCTACCCATTGCTGGGCGGTGGGGCGCCCGCCCTTCGAGCCGTTCTCGGTAAACGCCGCCGTAAACATCGCCCGTATCTGGTCCGGCACGATGGTGATTGGGATGGATTTCGGCGGCGGCTTGAACCCGCGCTTTTGTCCATCCGAGGCATAGGCGTAGCGGAAGGCTTGAATATCCTTTTCCAAGGCTTCACCCGCATCGGCGCGGAGCGGCACCCCTGAGTAGGGATGCCGCCCCCCAAAAAGCAAATGAAAGATCAAAAGCGCCAAGCCAAAATTGTCGTTGTTGCCGTTGCGGGATATCCGATCAAACCCAGCCCCTCCTTGGAGTTCGGGCGGTGTGAAATGGGCGACGCCGACTTTGCACAGGTGTACCGTGCCATTGGCGTTAATCTGAAAAGAGTCGGTGTCGATCAGCACAACTTTGCTATCAGCGCCGGCCAGCACGTTGCCTTGATTGACGTCCCCAAGCACATGCCCGTGGTTGTGAATTGCTGCAAACGCCGCCGCCGTGTTGCGGGCGGCAAAGAGCAGAAAATCCCAGGCCGCTTGCGGATAATCTTGCCGGCGGTGCGCCGGGCTATACAGCATATGAATCGGCGCTCGCCCACTGACTTTCGGCATCAGGAACCCGACGACCGGCCCGTTGCGGGTTTTGTGCAGGGTTTCTTGGGGCCAGGCTGCGTAACTCAGGAGTTCCTTATCGGCCGTCGTCGCCATGAAGCGGAGCTTAGCTTGCTTCAGGGCATCCGGTGTGTGGTGCGTGTTGTATAACTTGGCGACTACATGGTGGTTGGCCGGAACCTCATAGACGGCACCTTCGCCGCCTTTCCCAAGTTCCCGTCCGATCTGGATTGCCGCGCCCGCGCTCGTGACGAATGTTTTCGTCATCACGCACCTAATCGACCCATTGAGCCAGCGCTAATGTTTTGTCATCGTCGGTACGCTCGTTTACGGCTGGACTGTCCAAGAACCGCGCCAATTCGGTTTGGAGGTGATCCTCTTGCGCCGCCGTGGCCGTCGCCAAGACCGCAAAGAACGGAGTAAAGAATGGCTCATGCGTAGTGTTAGTGGCCATATTCAAGGCCAACCGTTGGATACCATCGGAGAAGACCGCGACTTTATCGGCGCGGGCCGACAGGGCAACCACAGCGAGCACATCAATCGCGTTCTCGTCGGTCACAAAGTTGGTCATATTGGCATACTCTCCAGCCATCGGAATAATGGGCACTTCCATCCCATTGCCCACATCGACCACGATCCCGCCGTCGCCAATCTGCATTAGGAGGGTGGCGAAGGGTGACGCGACCACACCTAAGAAAGTACAGGCATAATCACGGGCTTTCGCGCCTTGCTGATCCGCCGCCGCATATATTTTAGCCCGTACCGCTTGGATGCATTCTACCGCCCAATGGTCATTAAGGGCGAATTCCGTCCGGGCATAGTGTTTGCCGGCAAATGCTGCGGCGGCTTCAATCGCCAATTCAGCACCCGTCCCACCGTGGGCGGCAGTCCCTGCTCCGTCCGCGACAAAGATGGTCAGCAGTGGGGGCTTGGCCGGATCGGTTTCAACTTGGGCGAGGCAACTATCTTCGCACCCCGTGCCGGTGGACGTGTGGGATGTTCCGACCGCCGAGGCGGCTACTGCGCGCCAAGTCACACAGATACCCAGCCTTGCGGAGATTGGAGAGGTACGTCGGTACCCGGCGTGGACCGGGATACCGAGCGCAGGGAACTCGACAACCAACTGAACAGATCCCGGAACCGCAAACCATCCAACCGCAACGGCTCCCGGACGCTGATTTGTTTGAGGGTATCCATATTCGCCCCTTGGACCCCAATGGCGAAGAAGGCAAATGACTTGGACGCTTCACCTTCCCGCACCGCAGCCGCCGCCGAATGCCATTCATCGGTCGGGCCGCCATCGGTAATCAGGAACACCCACGGGCGATAGTAGGAAATCCCATTCGCCCGGTATTCATCCTTACGCTGGCGAACTAAGTCCAAGCCCTGTTTGATCGCGGCACCCATCGGGGTATCGCCTTGGGCTGTCAAGGCCGGCGGATAGAACGCCGCTGCCCCCTGAAACGGCAAGGCAATCTGAACCGGCCCAAAGGTCACGATCCCGACTTCCACCCGCTTCATTGCCAAGGCATCCGCCGCCAGTTCGTCTTTGAAAGTGGTCAAACCGGAGTTCAGTTCGGCTATCGGTTGCCCCTGCATTGAGCCGGACACATCCAGCAGCAATAGGCACGGGCAACGCGGTTCCGGGTTGTCGGCAAACTCAGTGGTACCGAAGGAAATTTGTTCGGTCATTACGATTTCTCCGTTTGATGTTTGTGTATTGCTCGTTCGCCAACATGGAGGGTGGAAGAGGGTGGAAGGGGGACGCACATAAAATTATGCGTTTCCTTTTTGTTCTGGTTTGACTTTGTCAGGGTAGTTTTATTCCGAGGTCTTTGCATATTTTCTTTGCGAGGTTGTCGTCAATTTCATTATGTCTTGGCACAGATGACCGCGTGTTCTGGTTTTGGTTGCCCCACCATGAATGCCGCCCGCCCTCT
>DYDL01000037.1:8089-20483 GCA_020717925.1 Desulfocapsa sp. | reverse complement strand
TCATGCCATATTGCTTTTTCAGCAGGAAGCCTCGGCCTGGGGCACGTCTCAGGCCTAAATAGATTTGCATTTTTGCTGTTGATCTTCCTGCAAGCACTGGGGACTCCCTGATTTTTTCTTGATATGCAAACAATTTCAACGTATTATTCGCAATCAGGAAACGTGCTGCCAGGATTTTTACCTGGCCCTGATTCGCTCAAGAAGCTTTCGTTCACCACGAGGGGAGACGTCATGAAAAAAAATGTCCTGGGCTTCCTGCTGGCCTTGTCTTGGCAGGTTATTGCCGTGTCCGCCCATGCCGACTGCATCAAGGGAAATTGTACGGACGGCCCTGGCGTCAAGGAAAACCGGGACGGCTCCACCTACGAGGGGAACTTCCGGGGCGGACTTTACAATGGCCAGGGCACCCGCACCTACCCGAACGGTACCAAATACGTTGGCATGTGGGAAAATAATAAACAGCACGGCAAAGGTATTTTTACCTTTATGGATGGCTCCACCTATGAAGGGGAATTTGTCGGCGGGGAGATTCAGGGTAAGGGGACCAGGAGCTATGCGGACGGCAGCAAGTTCGAGGGGCAGTTTCAGGGGGGCGAGCCGGTGGGCAAGGGCACCTATGTCTACCCCTCGGGGATAAAATTTTCCGGCGAGTATACCAATGGCAAAAAAAATGGCCAGGGAACGCTTGCCGCCACCGATGGCTCCAGCTATGCGGGCCAGTGGAAGGACGACCGCTTTGACGGCAAGGGGGTGCTGACCCTGGCCAATCGTTTTACCCATGACGGCCTGTTCGTCGCCAACGAGGCCAGTGGTCGTGGCAAAAGGACTTTTCAGAACGGCGACATCTATGACGGTGATTGGGCGTCGGGCAAGAAAAACGGCCAGGGAACCTTTACCTTCAAGGACGGCTCGGTCTGCGCTGGTCAGTGGAAGGAGGGTCAGCTTGCCGGGGCCGGAAGCTGCACCTATGGTGACGGCTCGACCTATAAGGGCAATTTTGACAAAGGCCTTTTCGATGGTCAGGGTCTGCTCATCCTCAAGGAGGGCACCAAATACGAAGGGTTGTTCGCGGCCGGATTATTCCAGGGTCAGGGGGTTTTCACCTCCAGTCTCGGCACCTATACCGGGCAGTACAAACAGGGCCTCCGCGACGGCGATGGCTCCATGGTCATGGCTGATGGCAGGAAGTATCAGGGCCGCTGGTCGGCGAATCAGTTCCAGGGTCATGGCGTCTATACCCTGAAGAACGGCACCGCCTATGACGGTGAGTTCAAGCAGGGCAAGCTGGAGGGGCAGGGCACCTTCAGCGGCGCCGGTGAAAAGTATGTGGGTCGCTTTACCCAGAACCGCATGGATGGCAAAGGGGCCTACAGTTTCAGCGGCAACGAATCCTACACCGGCATGTTTGTTGACGGCAGAATGAATGGCCAGGGTACTTATGCCTTTGCGGATGGCGGCAAGTATACCGGTGACTTTGACAGCAACAGCATCAACGGTCAGGGCACCTATGTCGCGGCCAACGGCGAAAAATCCCCCGGGATCTGGAAAAACAATACCCGGGTAGGTCGCTGATGTTGACGCGGTCCCGCCAGGCTGGCCCGCGGAGGTCGGCATGACCAGCACCAGACCAAAAGACAATATTTTTTTCTTGCTGGAGCAGGGTGGCCCCTTTGCCACGTTGAATGAGCCCCCCGGCCATGCGCCGTTCTCCAAGCCGACCAGGGAATGGGTGCGCGGGCTTCGTGACCAGGGCTGGACCACCCGGTACCGGGTGCTGCGTAACCAGGTCACCGAGTTGCTGAATGTCCGTGGTTTCGAAGAGATCCCAGCCTTGCTTCAGAACGTCGCGGCCAGGCAGGCCGCCAGCCGCAGGGCCTACGCCCTGCTGGCCAATATGTTCGGGATCGAGGGCAACGAGCGGGAGATCGTAACCCGGGTGCACACCTATTCCCGCACCGCCGATGCCGTCATCAACTACCTGCGCGGCCGGGTGCTTTCCAGCTACACGTCCTACATCGAGATGACCAATGAGATCGATTCCACCAAGGATCCAGTGGAGTTGCTGCTCATTATCTTTGATCGCCGTTACCATAAGAAGGCCCGTTTCGAGGCCAAGCGTAAGCTGATTCTCATGAGTCTGGCCGGCTCCATCGATCAACGAGAGCGGGAAACCGGCATTGAGCAGAAGTTTTCACAGTTTCTCGACTTCTTGAACGCCCATGTCTGGAGCCACCGCCTGAAGATCGGTGAACTGGACATCGCCTTTCTGGCCAGCCGTCATGACCCCGAGAGCTTTGCCTGCCGCGAGGTCAAGGTGTTGAGTCCGGCGGAGCGCGAGACGGTGAAAAAGGGGCAGGGCCGGAAGATCACCTTGATCAAACGGCGCCGCTTCAAGGTGAATGGCCGGGAAATTCCCATCTACGTGAGCATCCGGAAGAAACCGCCCGAGGCGAGGGTGTTGAAATTGATCCGGAAGGGCGAGGAAAATCCGGCCGTGGCCGTGGATGACGAACTGGGTCTCATGGCGGTGGTGGATTCCGTCATGGAGGTCAAGCTTTTTCAGAAACATCTTACCCAGAGCGCCAGCCGGGCCGGCACCCTGATGATTCTGGAGGAGGTCAGCGACACCCTGGCCGGCGGCGCCTATCACTCCGCCAGTATCGGCAGTTCCGCCAACACCCCAATGTTAAAATTTTTTGCCCGCATGGGCGGTATGCGGGTGGAGTTCATCGTCCATACCAACGAGTCCTACCTCAATTACATGTTTCAGCGGGGGGTGTCGCACGACGAGTACGAGGTGAAGCGCATCTTTGATTCCGGGGTGGTGCATCTGTTGTTTCCCACGGATATCTATCATCTGGACATGTCGGACAAGAAGGACGCTGTCATCCGCTGGTTTCGTAACCGCATCGAGGACTTTTGATTGGCATGGGCTTGCAGCGGAGCAGGGCGACAAAAGGTATGAGGCAAGAAGGAGGGGCTCCGCCAAGATAGCCACTCCTTCCTGCCTATGCCCCGGGGGCCCGGGAGGCGTATGAACCTCAAGGGATAGTGCCGTTGGTTCACCAGGAACCTGGGTGGCAGATCCCGAAGCCGCACTCGGCAGTGTTCTCGCCGTGGTTGCGGGCCCCACATCACATTTCGGCGCATCAAGTTTTTGGTAAGGATTGCTCCGCGCCCTGGCGGAGTTCGCAGGTAACCGGGGTCCGGCGCGCCGAGGGCGTACGGCCTGCACCTGCTTGACCTCCTTTACTTCTACTGTAAAGCAAGTAGCGTGCCAGTAATAATTGAACAAATTTATTGTAATCTTATTATTGAGATATGCTCTCAGTGGAAAATCATTATCCGTTAGCTATTTCTGGTTTTTCCGCCAATCCGGACAGGTGTTTCCGTCTTTATGGAATAGTTGTTGTTATTCCAGACCTCGCACGAAGTTGAACAGCGAGGTGTCGGGCAGAAGGCGATCTTCTTGGGCCGCCCGCAGCACTTCCTGGCCGCGGGTGCTGGCGTAGCCGGCCGCGGTCAGGTCAATGATCCGGTTGTTGCAACCCAAAGCACGAAGATCATGCAGCAGGCCGAGCAGGGAGAAATCCTTGGCTGGCCTGGCCACGGTAAGCCCGCTGGCCGCGTCGACACTGATCGTTTCTTCCAGGCCTTCGGTCTTAAGCCGCGTGCCGGAACGCATGGCCCGCATGGGGATACGGGAAGTGACCAGGGCAATTGGGCTGTAAACAGTGATTGCGGTCGCTATGCCCTGCACGCGGTCCAGGATATCACCCAGGTTGCGGCGGTCGTCCTCCAGGGAGAGGGTGCATTCCCGCGCGCCCAGTTCTTGCAAGGCTTGGGCCGCCTGGCTGTTCAGCACATAGAGCCAGGAGCCCGCCAGGAGCTGGAGCCCGGGATGGCGGGCAAAGAGCTGAAAGTGGCCCAGGTTGTTGAGTCGGAAGGCGGCAAAGCCCCGGTCCAGCAGTTGTCGGACCACGGTCTGGAAGGCGCGCCAGTCGTTTTCGTAAATGATTGCCGGAATATCCCAGATGATGCGCTGCCGGTGGCCACTGTTTTGTCCCGCGCTTCGCATCACCGCCTTGAGCAGATCCGGGGCAAGCGGCAGTATGACCCGTTGCACGGCCGGGTCGTCCAGGATCGCCAGGTCGCGACGGCGGGCGACCACCACGGTCATAGTGTTTGTTGAGGTCGGTTGTGGGTTACATCTGGGCAAAAGCATGGCGCGCACTTTTGTCAGTCGCTCGGCCATCTGGGTCTGGCGGCTGGACTCCACCGCCGCAGCCAGACGGTTATAGAAATCCCGGCGGATCTCCTTGAGCCGGCTCGGCTGGATCACCACCGGTAACAGCCGGCCCACCGTCAATTTGCCCAGCACCAGGGTGGCCTGGCCGGTCTGGCCAAAGGTCTGATGCAAGGTCTTTTTCGTTAGCGGCGAATGGCTCGCCTGGATCATCTCCGCATCGTAGTCAGCCACAAGCTGGGTGCCGGCCGCGCTGGCCGAGAGCTGTAGGGCATTGTCGCGGCAGTTGACCATGAGCTCAACGCGCACCGATGGTGGCGCTCCCTTGGCCAGCCGCCGCCAGCAGGCCTCTTCGCTCAGGGTAAAGGTCTGGCCCGTGGCCAACTTGTAAATCTGATCGCCAATCTGCAATCCGGACCAGAAGGGGGTGGGAATACGCACCGAGGCGCCGACCGCACCCCTTTTTACCGGCCGTCGCCCCACGACCAACTCCTTGACCGTAAAGGCGAGGCCGTTCATGTCACTCTCCGGCTGAATACGTAGCCGATCGCCAACATGCACCACCTCGGCCGTGGTGAAGCAGACCGTGGCGCCCTCCACCCTTGCCACCTTTCCCAAGGGTTGGCCGATGCCGCCCTTGCGGGTCGGGATGGAAAGATCGGCTGGCGCATTGCCCAGCAGAAAACCCCTGGTCGGCAGGCGGCCAAAGGAACTGGCCAGCAGCTCCTGTGCCTCCTTGATCGCGTGCTGCTGGTCAGCAGGCCCGGCATCCAGCACCTTGCGGTAGGCGGCCACCACCGCGGCGACGTATTCCGCATTTTTCATGCGGCCCTCGATCTTGAAGCTCATCACCCCGGCAGCCACCAGTTGTGGCACATGGGCAATGGCGCAGAGATCGCTGGTGGAAAAATAAAAGCCCCCCTTGCCGTCGTGCTGAAAGCGGCGGCGGCAGGGCTGCGCGCAACGCCCACGGTTGCCGCTCTTGCCGGTGAGGTACGAGGAGAACAGGCAAAGGCCGGAGATGGAGTAACAGAGGGCGCCGTGAATAAAATGTTCCAGTTCCATCCGCGTTTGGCCCCGGATGGCGGTAATCTCGGCCAGGGAAAGTTCCCGGGCCAGGACGCCACGGGTAAAGCCCATGTGCTCCAGCATCTTGACCCCGGCCGCATTGTGGATGGCCATCTGGGTGGAGGCATGGAGAGAGAGTTCAGGGAAGTGAGTACGGGCCAGGCGCCAGACCCCCAGATCCTGGACAATGAGGCCGTCGATGCGGCACTCGTCCAGTGCGGCCAGAATCTCAACCAGGTGCGTTAATTCCGCTTCCTTGACAAGGGTGTTCAAGGTGACATACAGGCGGCACCCTTCTCTGTGGGCATGGGCGGTAAGTCGGGCCATCTCCTCCAGGGTGAAATTCTTGGCCTTGGCCCGGGCGGAAAACTCCTTCAGTCCGCAGTAGACGGCGTCGGCGCCGGCCTCCAGGGCCGCGAAAAAGGCCTCAATGGAGCCGGCCGGGGCCAGGAGTTCGAGATGTTTTTGCAAGGAAACGGTCATCCGGCAGGTTGTTAAAAAAATAGGGGGTGCTGATTTTTTCGTAACATAGCCGAATTAAAGGTGAACTCTCAAGGAATTAATGATCCGTGCGTAACCGAGGACAGAAAGTGGGACATAGTGCCTTGACAAAACCACCATGACTTTGGTCTAATGCCCCAAAATCGTGCCCGTGCCATCTTTACCTGTTTTTCATAGTGCCTATGTCCTTTTATCACAATTTGAATAGACGATCGTTTTTAAAGGCCTCGCTGCTGGCCGCCCTTGTCCTGTGCCATGGCGAAAACGCCTTGGCCATGCTCCGGCCCGAGGACCGTCTGCCACTGGGGCGGTTGGCTTTGCGCAACATCCATACCGGCGAACGGCTGGCGATCACCTACCGTGACCAGAACGGGCGGTATGACCGTTCGGCCCTGGATGCCGTCAATCGACTTCTGCGTTGCCACTACACCAACACGATCCATCCTATTGATGTCCGTACCCTGGAACACCTTAATCTCGCGGTCAGACGGGCCGGTATCACCAAGGAGATTCAGGTCATTTCCGGTTACCGCTCGCCTGAGTACAACGCCAAGTTGCGGCGGCAGAGCCGTGAGGTCGCCAAGCACAGTCTGCACATGGAAGGCCGGGCCATTGATTTCCGCATTCCCGGCGTGCCACTATCTACCGTGCGCCGCGCTGCCCTGAGCCTGGCTTACGGCGGCGTCGGCTATTATCCCGGCAACGACTTTGTCCATCTCGATTCCGGCGCCTTCCGCACCTGGTAGGCTCTGCCTTGCCGGCCTTTTCGCTGGCTCCCTGCTTTTTTTCACTGCCGCCCTGGCCGCTGCCAATCTGCCTTTTACGCTTGTTGGCGGTGATGAACATCTTCAAGCCGCGCTGACCCAATACCGAGAGATAGCCGTGACCGGCGGCTGGCCTGGTGTGCCAACGGGCGTCAAACTTAAGCTTGGTGATCAGGGGGAGCGGATCGTGTTGTTGCGCCAGCGGCTCGCCCGTAGCGCTGACCTTGATGCGGCCAATATTGACGGCGATATCTTCGACTCCGTCCTGCAAGCCGCGGTGCAACGCTTTCAGTTGCGGCACGGACTTCAAGATGATGGTGTGGTCGGTGCCGGCACGCTTGGCGCCCTGAATGTGCCTGTTGCCGCCAGGTTGCGCCAACTGGAAGTCAACCATGAACGCTGGCAGGCGCTGCCGCATGATCCAGGTACTCGGGCCATCCTGGTCAATATCCCTGATTTTTCTCTGTCCGTGATGGAAGACGGTCATGCCGTCCTGTACATGCGAGTGGTGGCCGGCAGACCCGACCGGCCCACTCCGGTTTTCAGCGGCACGGTCACCGCCCTTGTGCTCAATTCCTATTGGCTCATCCCGCCCATGATCGCTGTCCAGGACATCCTGCCCCGTTTACGCAAGGATCCTGGCTACCTTGGTCGCCTGGGCATCCGGGTTTTTCAGGGCGGTGAGGGCGGGGGCCAGGAGATTGAACCCGATTCCATCGACTGGCAGCATCTTTCCGCCGGTCATTTCCCCTATCGTTTGCGTCAGGAACCCGGACCTCAGAACGCCATGGGCCAGGTAAAATTCATTTTTGCCAACCCGTTTGGCGTTTTTCTGCACGACACCCCGAGCCGCGAACTATTCCGCAAGGCTGGTCGCAGTCTCAGTTCCGGCTGCATCCGGGTCGAAAAGCCACTGGAATTGGCCGCTTTTCTGCTGCGTGGCACCAAGCTGGGATCGCTAGAGGCCCTGACGGAGGCCCTGACCGTGGCGCACGCCAAGACCGTAACCCTGCCAGCGCCAGTGCCGATTCATCTTATCTATCTGACAGCATGGGGGGATGAGACGGGCCAGGTGCAATTTCGGCCGGACATTTACAACCAGGATCATCTCTAGGTGGCACCGAGATGGTTACGGCTGGCCGTGCAGCGCGGCCTCGGTCCGGGGCGTTGTCTTGGCCCGGGGGGCGGCCAGGCGGTCGTTGTTACTGGCTGGAACATGAAAGTGATAGCCTTTGGGCACTAACTTTCGCCCCAGCAGCACCGAGTCGAGCAGGGCGGGGTTGAATTGCCTGATTGTTGCAATGCTCAGGCCGTAATGCCTGGCCAGCTCGTTAACCGGTGTGAAACCGGTGATCCGCACCAGTTGGGTGCGAACCGGCCGGACCAGTTGCAGCGGGCCGAAATATTGCTGATAGTTTTTCGCCACCTCGCGCGCGGCCAGGAATTCGGAATAAAAATTCCTGGAGGCAAAACCGAAGCGTTGACTCTTGTAATCGTTGAAGATGGTTTCATAACAACCTTTTTCCCGCTTGGCATTGCACATGCCAGTGGTCCCATGGTTGTATGCGGTAAGCGCCAGAGGCCAATCGCCAAGAACCTCATGATTCTTCCTGAGAAACTTGGCCGCGGCCTCGGTGGCTCGCAACGGGTCAAGGCGTTCGTCCAGGGAACTGTTGACCACCAGGAAGCGCCTGCCGGTGTCGCGGGTGAACTGCCAGATGCCGGCGGCGCCGCACTTGCTGTAGGCCCGGTAGTTAAATGATGATTCCACATGGGGGAGATAGCAGAGGTCGGCGGGCAGGCGATTTTCCGCCAAGATCCTTCTGATCGCCTCCAGATAGGCACCAGAGCGGATCACCCCCTCCCGGAAACGTTCTTTCTGACCCAGTTGGAGACGGATGTTGTCACGGGCCGTCCGCAGGGTCTGAGGACTTGGGTTGGCGCCAAAGAGCGCCAGCACCCTTCTTTCCTCGGCGGTCATGGGGACGCGGCCCTGGGCCAGCGTCTCCAGGATAGTCTGGTATCTTGCCCTGGCCTGGTCCACCAACGCCTCGTTCCGATCGCTCAGGCCTTGCATCTGTGGGGTGGTAAAGTTAATCACCTCGTAGATGACGGACAGGTCATCCTTGTCGTGAAGCACCCCCTGGGCTAGGGTGTAGCGGCCATATATATGCTTCCAGAATGCGACGTTGGGGGCAATGCTGGTATAACTGGGAAAGGGCTCGGGCTGCGCTGAGGCAAGGCTTGCCAGGTCAAAGGTAATAAGCAGGGCCAGAATCAGGGGATATCGCCAAAAAAACCGCCACTGTGAGGTCATAACTCGCAAGCTCTCAACACCGTTGCCGTTCCGGGCGCCTTGCTGGTTCCGTGCTACTTCCAGACTTACAGTATAGCGTATTCTTGACCTGACGGGAACAGCGGATTATCCATGTCGGCTGCGTGGGTTGATTTTTCTGGATTATGCGCAACTCACATGGGCACCAGGGGCAGGTATTCCGGCTGCCAGCGCATGCCTTGCACCAGTTTCCTGAGTCCATCCGGCTCGTTGTCGGGCTGGAACCGGGAAAAGGGACAGGGCCGGGAAACCCCTGCCGCGCAGGCGGCCGTGCCCACGGCCATGGCCACTTGGGCGGAGATATCCCTTAGTTCCTCCACGGGCGGCAGCAGAATGCCGGCCCGGCTATCTTCGTTTGATACCGCGGCTGCGACGGCATGGGCCGCGGCGGTAAAGAAAGAGGGCAGCACCTCAATGGCGCCCGAGGCCAAGGCGCCCAAACCGACGCCCGGGAAGACGAAGACGTTGTTGCATTGGCCGATCCGTTGTTCCCGGCCGGCCACCATCACCGGCGCAAAAGGGCTGCCAGTGGCCACCAGGGCGCGGCCCGCGGTCCAGGCGTAAAGGTCGGCCGGGGTCGCCTCGGACTTGTCCGTCGGATTGGAAAGGGGCAGTATCACCGGCCGCTCGGTGTTGGCGGCCATGGCCCGCGCCACCTCGCAGGTAAAGCTGCCCGCCTGGCCCGAGGTGCCGATGAGCACGGTGATCCCGGCATGCTTGACCACGGCCGCCAGGTTGCCGTCCTTGTCTGGATCCTGGTACCAGGGCAGCCTGCCCGGATCCTTGGCGAATTTTTCTTTGTATGGTTCCAAGGGGCGGGCGCTGGTGACCAGGCCATGGCTGTCCATGGTGAAGATTCTGGCTCGGGCCTCGGCCTCGGAAAGCCCCTCTGCCACGAGAGCCATGTCAAGTTGCTCGGCAATGCCCACCCCGCCGGCGCCGGCGCCGTGTACCAGAAAAACCTGGTCGCTCAGTTTTTCCTTTTTAATCTTCATGGCGGTGAGAATGGCGGCCAGGGCGATAGCGCCAGTGCCCTGGATATCGTCGTTAAAGGAGATCATGCTGTGCAGGTTGGCGTCGCGGATAGCAAAGGCGTTCTGTTTGGAAAAATCCTCCCACTGGCAGAGAGCGTCCGGAAACACGGTGCGAAAGGCCCGGGCGAAGCGTTGTATGAAGCGCAGGTATTCGCCGCCACTAAGCCGACGGTGGCGCCAGCCCAGATAGAACTCATCGTTCAGCAAGGCCTCGTTGTTGGTGCCGACATCAAGAGAGATGGGCAGGCAGTGCCAGGGGGCGATACCGCCGCCCTGGGTGTAGAGCATGAGTTTGCCAAGACAGATGGCGATGCCGCCCGCCCCCTGGTCACCGATGCCCAGGATGCCCTGGTTGTCGGTGACCACCGCCACCCGGATGTCGCGATGAACGTAACGGTGCAGGATCTCCTCGGCCAGATCGATGTTGCCGGGGTAAAAGTGTAGGCCGTTGGCCTCGCGGAACATGGACGAGTACTGCTGGCAGGCCAGGCCAACGGTGGGGGTATAGATGACGTGCATGAAACGTTTGATGTCGCTTGCGATCACGGCGTGGGCGAGTACCACATTGCGATCGAACAGGCCGCGCAAGTAGAGGAAACGCTCCAGATCGGTGTACTTGCCGGCCAGTCGCGACATCGCGTTTTGTACCTGTTGCGCGAGGCTGTTCACCGCTGGCGGCAGGCTGCCGGAGATGCCGAGTTGCTGGCGTTCCGCCTCGGTAAAGGCGGTGCCCTTGTTGGTGTAGTTGCTGGCGTAAACGCCATCGCCCCTGGCATATACGAGTATCTGCCTGGTCTCGCCGTAGATACCGTATTTGAAGCGATAGATTTGTTTGGGCATGATGCTCCTCCGATCGGTCTACCCGTTGTCCGGTTGCGGTGCGGCGATGCGGATGGTAAACTTCGTCTTGGACCGGGATGCTTATGGTGTTACCTTTACGTTTTAGTATAGCAAGAAAGTTGCTGGATGCGCACCATGCCCCGGGAAACCGTATATGGTGTTATTGCCTTTACACTGGGTAAAAGACTAGGAGGCTAGCATTTGAACACCAACCGTCGTACTAAAATCGTGGCCACTGTTGGACCGGCCTGCGCCGCCGAGGAAACCTTTGCCGCTCTGCTGGCCGCTGGGGTTGACGTCTGCCGTTTGAACTTTTCGCACGGCAGTCATGCGGAAAAGAAGCAGTGGATCGAGCGGATTAGGGACCATGCCGCGCGGCAGGGTAAGAACATCGCCATCCTGGGTGACCTGCAGGGGCCGAAGATCCGTACCGGTCGCATGGTGCCGGGCGGGGTAACCCTGGAATGCGGCGGACGGACCGTGGTCACCACCCGGGATGTGGTCGGCCACCAGGAACTGATTTCCACCTGCTATGCATCGTTACCCCAGGAGGTGCAACCTGGTGACCGCATATTGATGAACGATGGCTTCCTCGAGATCGAGGCGGTTTGCATCCTCTCCGACGAGGAGGTGGAATGCCGGGTGATCACCGGCGGCAGGCTCGGTGATTTTAAAGGGATAAACCTGCCCGGGGTAAAGATCTCCACTCCGGCCCTGACGGAAAAAGACCGGCAGGATCTGGAATTCTGCATGGCCGAGGGGTTGGATTATGTGGCCCTCTCCTTTGTGCGCACTGCCGAGGATGTTGAGGATCTCAAAAAGGTTCTGTTCCAGAACGGTTCGGATTTACGGGTCATTGCCAAGATCGAACGGCCAGAGGCTGTGGCGGGTTTTGACGCCATTCTGGAGGCGGCGGACGGCATCATGGTCGCCAGGGGCGACCTGGGTGTGGAGGTGCGGCCGGAAAGGGTGCCGCTCATCCAGAAACGGATTATCCGGGCATGCAACCTGGCCGGCAAACCGGTGATTACCGCCACTCAGATGCTGGAAAGCATGATCTTAAACCCCAGGCCCACCCGGGCCGAGACTTCGGACGTCGCCAATGCGGTGCTCGACGGCAGCGACGCGGTGATGCTCTCGGGTGAAACTTCGGTTGGTTCGCATCCGGTTGAGGCCGTTACCGTGGTGGCCCATGTAGCCCTTGACGTGGAACAGGATCCAACTCTGCGGGTGCACCGGCATATTCCGCCTGAGTCGAGCGGCTACCGGGCGCAGCCCGAGGCTATAGGCCGCGCCGCATGCCGCACCGCCGAAGAGTTGGAGGCCGCGGCCATCCTGGCCTTCACTCAGACCGGCAGTATCGCGGCCATCCTCGCCAAATACCGTCCTTCGGTGCCGATTATCGCCGTTACCCCGTCCAAGGACGTGCAGCGCCGCCTGGCCATCTACGCCGGGGTCAGTTCCCTGCTGGTCAACAGCGAAGGCACCACCGAGGAACAGATCACCACCGTGGAGCAGACCGTGCTGAGCCACGGCGCACTCAAGAAGGGCGACATGGTGGTGATCACCATGGGCAGCCCGATTTCGGCCACCGGCACCACCAATT
>DYDL01000037.1:7548-7968 GCA_020717925.1 Desulfocapsa sp. | reverse complement strand
CATGGAAGAGAAAACAATGCACGTTTCCGCTATTTCCTGCGGCCACTGCACCAAAACCATTGAGCGCGAACTGCGTGAGCTCCCCGGGGTGAAAGCGGTTACCGCTGATCCGGTCACCAAGAATGTCATAGTGCAGTGGGACTCGCCGGCGACCCTGGCGGCGATTTACGATCTGCTGCTCGATCTCGGCTATCCGGCCGACAAGTAGCCTTCGGTCGGAGGATATACCTTGGCGACGGTGAAGGTGGAACTACCGGTGGTAGGCATGACCTGTGCCCGCTGCGCCGCGGCGGTGGAACGGACCCTGGGAAAAAAGACGGCCGGGGTGCTGACGGCGTCGGTGAACTTCGGTACCGAGACGGTTGCCATTGAGTTCGACCCCGGGGTTGTTGACCTTGCGCGCATGGCCGAGGCTGTGCG
>DYDL01000037.1:5526-7231 GCA_020717925.1 Desulfocapsa sp. | reverse complement strand
CCGCCTATGCCTATTCCGTGGCCGTGCTGCTGGTGCCCGGGCTTGGCATGCATCTCTATTTCGAGACCAGCGCCGTGATCATCACCCTGATCAAGCTGGGTAAGCTCTTGGAGGTCCGCGCCAAGGGCCAAACCTCCGCAGCCATCCGCAAGCTCATGGATCTGGCCCCCAAACTCGCCCATGTCGAAGGTGATGACGGCCAGGTGCGCGACCTGCCAGCCAGCACGGTGCGGTCGGGCCAGGTAGTAGTGGTCAAGCCCGGCGAACGGCTGCCGGTAGATGGCGTGGTAGTGTCTGGCGCTTCGGCGGTGGACGAGGCTATGCTCACCGGCGAGTCCATGCCTATGGACAAAGCCACGGGCGCTAAGGTATTCGGCGCCACGGTCAACCAGCAGGGGTTGCTCAGGGTGCGGGCCACCGGGGTGGGCGTGGACACCGCCCTGGCCCAGATCGTCAGGCTGGTGCGCCAGGCCCAGGGCTCCAAGGCGCCCATCCAGCGGCTGGCCGACCAGGTGGCCGCGGTCTTTGTGCCCACCATTATCGTTTTGGCCCTGGTCACCTTCAGCTTCTGGTGGCTAACCGGCCATGCCTTTGTGGTGGCCATGATCCACATGGTGGCCGTCCTGGTCATCGCCTGCCCGTGCGCCCTGGGGCTGGCCACACCTACCGCCATCATGGTGGGCACCGGCCTGGGCGCCGGCCTGGGTATCCTTTTCAAGAACAGCGCGGCTCTGGAAACCGCCCATCGGTTGCGGATCGTGATGTTCGACAAGACCGGCACCATCACCCGGGGGCAGCCGGTGCTTACCGACTGGGTGCATGTCGATGGCGGCGACGGCGCGGATGATGCCTTGGCGCTGGCGGCCTCGGCTGAGACCGGCAGCGAGCATCCCCTGGCCCAGGCCGTGGTGCGGGGGGCGCGGGAACGCGGCGTGGTACTCGTGACCCTTGGCGAATTTCAGGCGGCCAGCGGTTTCGGGGTTGCGGCCCAAGTGGAAAATCACCGAGTGCGGGTGGGCAAGCCGGATTGGTTCGCTGCCACGACTGCCCTGACGTCAAAGGTGAGCGCCAGGGTCAGCGCTTTGGCCAGCCAGGGCAAAACCGTCATGCTGGTGGAGGTGGATGGCGTTGTGGTCGGCATTCTCGCCGTGGCTGACCAGGAAAAGGCCACTGCCGCGGCGGCGGTGGCCGAACTGCGGGCCATGGGGATTACGCCGGTCATGCTCACCGGCGACAACGAGCAGGTGGCCCTGGCCATTGCCGGCCGGGTGGGCATTACCCAGGTGCGGGCCGGAGTGCTGCCGGGCGGCAAGGAAGAGATCGTCCGCCAGGCCCATGATCAGGGGCAGGTGGTCGCCATGGTCGGCGACGGCATCAACGACGCGCCGGCCCTGGCCAGTGCCGATGTCGGTATCGCCATCGGCACTGGCACCGACGTGGCCATGGAGGCGAGCGATATCACCCTGGTGGGCGGTGAACTAGCCGGCGTGGCCCGCGCCATAAGGCTTTCCCGCGCCACCATGCGCACCATCCGCCAGAACCTCTTTTGGGCCTTCTTCTACAACGTCGCCTTGATACCGGTGGCGGCCGGGGTTTTACACAACGTCTCCTGGGTGCCAGGCCTGATCCGCGATTTGCACCCGGCCATGGCCGCCGGCGCCATGGCCTTTTCCTCGGTCACCGTGGTGTTGAACAGCCTGCGGCT
>DYDL01000037.1:0-5348 GCA_020717925.1 Desulfocapsa sp. | reverse complement strand
AATGACCATGGTTAGCTTTGTTAAGTCACTAAAGCAGCAACGTTTTGGCTTTCTGCAAAAGGTTGCGAGATACGGGCACAACCGTGATCCGCAAGAACAGACTGAAATTGTTTGACAATGAGGCGGATTCTGGCACAGTATTGAAGGCTCATGACAGGAGCAGACAGAAGAGAAGCTGAAAACAGAACAGAGAAATCGGGTAGCCTGGCCAGTAGCGGCGGCAAATCAAAGCGTCCTCATTAGGCAAACCATTTTAAGATGGATTTTTCTACAGACTCGTTAGCACCAGGAGAATTGAACTATGTTTAAAGAAGAGCGTGATAGCAATAAATTTGTATGGGATGATTTAGGTGATCTTGAAAAAGGGCGGCCAAACCTCGGTTTAACCGTTCCGGTTCTTGCTTATCGTTTGCTCCAGTATACGTTTCGCGATGTGATGATAACCGAATTTGGCGTGCAAAAAGCAAATGAGATTATCATCAAGGCAGGCAGACTTGCAGGAAGGCAGTTCTGTGAGAATATGCTTAATCGGAACCTGGATTTTGGTGAGTTTGTATCTCAGCTACAGAACGTACTCAAGGAGCAAGCCATTGGGATCTTAAGAATTGAGAAAGCTGATCTTGAAAACATGAGGTTTACGCTGACAGTTGCCGAAGATCTTGATTGCTCTGGCCTGCCGCCCACCGATGAAGTGACTTGCCAATATGATGAGGGATTTATTGCCGGCATTATGGAAGCTTATGCCGGAAAATCATTTATAGTAAAAGAGATTGACTGTTGGGCGAGCGGTGACAGGCTTTGCCGTTTTGATGTTAGGTTGCAGGAAGACACCGAATGATAGAAAAATTTACTGAAAAACTTGTCATTCTCTTGCAAGGCAATATCCCAGAAAAAATTGACACCTGCAAGATTACTGATGAACGTGAACTAAATCTTGCAAACATGCTGAATCAACTTATAGCATTCGTGCATGAGATTCATGATTTCATCATTCCATTATCGAAAGGAGAATTAGCCGAGATAAAGATTTCGCCGAAGAACTTTTTTGGATCGCCCTTCAAAGAATTGCATTCGCGCTTGCTCCATCTCACCTGGCAGGCAAACCAGGTCGCAAATGGTGATTATAGCCAGCGAGTTGACTTTATGGGAGATTTTTCTGAAGCATTTAACAACATGATTGTTTCTCTCGACAATAATGAAAAGCTCCTAAAAAAGAAAATAGATGAGTTGGAAGGAGCTCTTTCTCATATAATTAAATTAGAAGGTATTTTGCCAATATGCTCTTTTTGTAAAAAAATAAGGATGGAGGGAACTGACCCAGAAGATCAAACAAATTGGCTGCAAATAGAAGGCTATATAAGTGAAAGGACAGAAGCACAGTTTTCACATTCTGTTTGTCCAAAGTGCATGAAAAAGTATTATCCAGACTACTAAATCGGCTAACGAAGCGCTCAACCGGAAGAGCAAAAAGTCGAGTGCCGATTAGCTTTTCGTTGTGAAGAGGATGAAGGGGTTAGTAGCCAATTTCTTTTTGGTGTCGAATGGCCACGATCACGGCGCTTCGCCCGTCGTAGCGATACAGCGCGATATAGCCGTTGTCGCCAAATTCAATCAGCCATTCCCGGTATTCCGGCTCCATCTCATCCACCGGCATAGCTATTTCTTGAACAACGCCTCCAGTCTCTTCCTGGTCTGGTCAGCAACATTGTCCAGCTTGCCGCCGGCCGCGCCCGGCCGGAAGTACTCGCAATGGTTGGCCCGTTCCTTGTCCGTCACCCGCTCGCCCGATGACTCCCGACATTCGTTGTATGCGCCTGTGTCATAAAAGGTGCAGCTCTTGCAGATATGCAAAGCTCCACGGCATTGTGGGCACTCCTCCCGGAAGGGTACCCGGTCGCTGATCGCTATTTCGGTGTTGCAGAAGAAGCAGCGCATGATGGCGTTTCCCCTCACTTTTTTATACTGGAACCCTTGGGGTCATAACGGTCACGCAGGCCGTCGCCCACGAAGTTGAAGGCGAGCACGGCGAGCATGATGGCCAGGCCCGGGAAGATGGAGACGTGCGGCGCGTCCATGAGCACCTGCTTGCCGTCGGCCAGCATGGCGCCCCAGGAGGGGGTGCCGGGCGGCGCGCCCAGGCCCAAAAAGCTCAAGGATGACTCGGCGATGATCACCCCGGCCACGGAAAATGTGGCCTGAACGATCACCGGGCCCATGATGTTAGGCAGGATGTGGACCAGCATGATGCGACGGTTGGAGGCGCCGGCGGCCCGAGCGGCCAGTACGAACTCCCTTTCTTTCACGGCCAGTACCTGGCCGCGTACCAGCCGGGCAAAGGAGACCCAGCCCAGCACGGTGAGGGCGATAATGACATTCTTTACATCCGGGCCGAGCACCGCCACCAGGGCGATGGCCAAAAGCAGACCGGGAAAGGCGAGCAGGATGTCGACCAGTCGCATGAGCAGGGTGTCGGTCCAGCCGCCGAAGTAGCCGGAGATCAGGCCGAGAACCACGCCGATGGAGCCGGCCAGGGCCACCACCGCCAGGCTGACCACGAGTGAGATGCGGGCGCCGTAGAGCAGGCGGGAGAGGATGTCGCTGCCGTTGACGTCCTGACCGAGCCAGTGGGCCGCGCTGGGCCGGCTTAGTTGCTCGATAAGGTTCATGGTCAGGGGATCGTAGGGGGCGAGCAGCGGCGCGAACAGGGCGGCCAGCATGAAGCCGACGATCACGGCCAACCCCAGGTATGTCCAGCGGTTCCTGAACATGGTTATCGCACCCGCACCCGGGGGTCGGCCCAGCCGTAGGCCGTGTCGGTGAGCATGTTGACCAGCACGTAGATGGTGGCGATGAAGAGGATGCAGCCCTGCACCAGCGGGTAGTTGCGGGTGGAGATGCCATCCAGCAGCAGGGTGCCCAGGCCCGGCCAGTCGAAGATCGCCTCGGTGATGATGGCGCCGGAGAGCAGCACGCCCACCTGCAGGCCGATGACGGTGATCACCGGCACCAGGGCGTTACGCAGGGCGTGGCGCAGCACCACGGTGCGCTCCGGTAGTCCCTTGGCCCGGGCGGTTCGGATGTAGTCCTCGCCAAGGACGTCCAGAAGCGAGGCGCGGATCATGCGCGACAGCATGGCGGCCATGGCGGTGCCAAGGGTGATGGCGGGCAGCACCAGGTGGGCCAGGGTGCCGCGGCCGTTCACTGGCAGCCAGTTGAGCTGGATGGAGAAGAGGATGATAAGCAGCGGGCCCAGCCAGAAGTGCGGCATGGCAATGCCCAGGAAGCTGAAGAACATGGCGGAGGCGTCAAGCAGACCATGGGGTTTCAATGCCGCCAGGATGCCCAAAGGGAAGGCGATAAGCAGGGCCACGACCATGGCGCCGATCATCAGTTCGGCGCTGGCCGGGAAGCGGGCCAGGATCTCACGAAGCACCGGGGCGCGGCTGTGGATGGAGATGCCGAGGTCGCCCTGGACAACGTGGCCCAGGTAGCGGCCATACTGTTGCATGATGGGCTGGTCGAGGCCGAGGTCATGGCGCAGGGCCAGTTTGTCGGCGGCGACGGCGGTGTCGCCCAGCATGATGTCCACCGGGTCGCCGGGAATGAGGTGGATCAAAAAAAAGACCAGGGTGACCACGCCAAAGAGCACGAAGAGGAGCAGCAGCAGTCGTTTTGCGAGATAGCTGGTCATGGCGCGAGGGTGATGTGGCGGAAGGAGAAGAAGCTGGCCATGGGGTGCTGCTGGTAGCCCTGCACCCGGTTGTTGACGATGGAGACGGTGTTCAAATGCCAGAGGCTGATATAGGGCAGGTCGCTGGCGGCCAGCTTTTGCACCTGGCTGTAGATACCCTTGCGTTTGTCTGGCTCCAGGGTGACGCGGCCCGCGGCCAGCAATTGGTCCATGTCCTGGTTGCTGTAGCGCCCACGGTTACGTCCCACGGGCGGGAACTGGCTGGAATGGAAGAGGTCATAATAGAAGTCCGGCTCGGTTGCCCCGACCCAGCGCATCATGGTGAGCTGGAAGTTGCCTTTTTGAATGTCGCCGTAGAAGGTGCCCCATTCAAATGATTTGATGTTCAGGCGGATGCCCGCCTGGGCCAGTTGGGCCTGGAGGATACGAGCGATGTTTACCGCCTCACTGTTGTTGCTGGTTTTCAGTTCCAGGGTGATGGCCGGCTCCGGGCCCTCGCCGTCCGGGTCATGGTAACCGGCCTGGCTGAGCAGTGCCCGGGCCTTGGCCGGGTCGTGCTCAGGCCTGGTCACGCCGGCATCGTAGAACCAGTTGACCGGGGAGAGCAACCCCGTTGCCGGCGCGGCGTGGCCGGCCAACCGGTGGGTGATGATCTCATCCACGTTTACGGCCATGGCCACGGCTTGGCGCACCAAGGGGTTGGCTGCCAGCTTGTCCTGAAAATTGAAGGCCAGGTAGTTGTAGGAGATGCCCGGCCCCTCGATCACCGTGTAGGAGTGACTCAACGGCGGCTTCTGGAAATCATTGATCCGTTCCGGTGGCAGGGCATTAACCAGCAGATCGATCTCGCCCTTGCGCGCCTTCAAAAACCGGGTGTTGTTGTCCTTGATGATGGCAAAGACGATTCCCTTCAGGCTGGGCGCGCCCTTGTAATAGCCGGGATAGGCTGCCAGGGTTATGGCCTGTGAGGTCTGGGAAACGAAGCGGAAGGGGCCGCTGCCCACCAGATGGCTGGGGAATTCGCTGGCCTCCTTGCCTGCCAAAAGATGCTGGGGCAGGATGGGCACGATGATCGAGGTCAGAAAGGCGGCCGTCGGTTGTTGCAGACGAAAGCGAACCACCAGGGGCGAGACAACTTCGACAGCAACGATCTGGTCGCGGAAGGTTGGCCCAAAGGGCGACTGGGTGGCCGGGTCCATGAGATGCTTGAAGGTGAAGGCCACGTCCTCGGCGGTGAGCGCCACATTGTCGTGAAAAGTGACGTGGTCGCGGAGGTAAAAGAGGTAGGTGGTGGGGTCTGGCGTTTCCCAGCGCTCGGCCAGGTCCGGCACAATGCGCAGGTCGTCGCCGTGTCGCACCAGGGTACTGAACAGCAACTGGCTCGCGATGCGCATGCCGTAGACATCGGTGGCAAAGCGCGGGTCCAGTGTCTTGGGCTGGTCCTCGATCCCCACCCGCAGGGCGGTGGTGTCCGGGGCAGAGGCCGGCCCGCAGGCCACCAGGGTCAGGGTGAACAGGAGAGCAATAAGGTGCCAGATACGCCGCATGCAAGCAGTCCCGGGGTTGCGGCCCAAGGCAGACCTCTGGGCCAGGTTTCTGCTACTTGTTAAGTGCCAAGACATCGTAGACAAAAAAATGTGCCACGACATCGTGGACA
>DYDL01000236.1 GCA_020717925.1 Desulfocapsa sp. | reverse complement strand
TGGCTGGAATTCACTGCCCGCCGAAATGCTCGATGCCGCCGTCGCGCCCGGCATGGTGTTGACCGAGATGGTCGCGAAGATATGGGAGGAGCGGAAAAAGAAATACCTCGCCCGCATCCCGCTCTGCCGCATCGGCGAGCCGGAGGAGATCGCCAACGTGACAGTCTTCCTCGCCTCCGACGCCGCCAGCTACATGACCGGGGCGACGGTGGACGTCAGCGGCGGACTGTTGATGCGATAGACGTCCGGAAACGCTCGCTAATATCGGCGCCGGCAAGTTGGTGCTTGCGCTGTGACCTGCAATTTCTAAACTGCCCGCCGCAACGACGAATGAAGAACGCGCTGACCATAGACTTGGAGGACTGGTATCACCCTGAGTTGGTCAAACGGCACGTCGGCGCGAACCCGGAGCCGCGGGTTGTGGAAGCCACCGCTCCGATTTTGGATCTCTTGGATCGGCGCGGTGTCCGGGCCACGTTTTTCATCCTGGGCGACGTGGCGCGAAAGCACCCGGACCTTGTCCGGGACATTCATGCCAGAGGCCACGAGATTGCTTCGCATGGCATGAGTCACATGCCGTTGTGGGACTTGGACGCGGAGGGGTTCGGCCGGGAGTTGGAGGATTTCCGGCAGGTCATCGCGGAGATTCTTGGGGAGGGGATTCCGATGTCGGGGTTCCGTGCGCCGACATTCTCGATGGAGAACAGGACGCGTTACGCCATGCGGTGTCTTGTGGCGCACGGCTGCACCTGCGACTCGATCATCTTCCCGGTCAGGAATCCCGTGTATGGCCTGTCGGGCGCGCCTTGCACTGTCTATCGGCCTGATCTCGACGATCTTCGCCTTCAGAACGCGCAGTCGGGAATCATCGAGTTCCCGATGACGGTCTTTGAATGGGGGAAGTTGCGGATTCCGATCAGCGGCGGGTTTTATCTCCGGGTCATTCCCTACGCGATCCTGAGGCGGCTCCTCAGGTCTGTCAACCGGACGAGGCCGTTCGTGATCTACTTTCATCCGTGGGAGCTTTGCTCCACGACGCCGAGAGTGCGGGCGATTGGGCTTCAAAACCGCCTGATCACCTACACCGGCGTGAACCGCGCCCTGCGGAAGGTGGAGCGGCTCCTGGAGGATTTCGAGCTTGCGCCGATGCGCGATGTATTGGAGAACCTAAAGCCAAGTGCCCATGACACAAGCGCCTGACCAGATCAAAACTTACTTTGAGCGATGCGCCGACCGGTTTGACGGGTTCTACCGGGAGGAGAAGAGGAGCCTGTTCGAACATCTGGCCCACGTTGTTTTCCGAAAACCGGGTCTCGTGCGGCGGTTTGAAGCGACCGTGAGGATTCTGGGCGACGTGGCGGGCAAGCGCATTCTCGACGTGGGATGCGGCTCAGGCATCTACTCGGTTTATTTTGCGCAACGGGGCGCGGAGGTGGCCGGCATAGATTTCTCCGGCCCCATGCTGGCCTTGGCCGAGCAGAACGCGAAGGAGGAGAAGTGCGGCATCCGGTTCATACAGGGGGATTTTCTTCAGCAACGGCTGGACGGCAGTTTCGATTTTGTGCTGATGATCGGCGTGTTCGACTATGTGGAACCGGCGGGCCGGCTCGCTTATCTGAAGAAGGCGGCGCAGCTTGCGGGCCGGAAGATCGTTGCGACTTTTCCAAAGCTCTACACGCCGCAGACGCCGATCCGCCGCCGGTGGTTGCAGAACCAGAACTGTCCCGTCTATTTCTACACGAAACGGGAGATTGAAGCCGCTGCCCGCGAGGCGGGCTTGTCGGCCAAGTTTTACAACTGCGGCCCCATCTGGACGGTGGCATTCTCGCAACTTGCGCAGCACGTGAACTGACAGCCGGCTCTGCTACAGGAGTGAACATTGGGATCAAGCCTCCAGGGAGTGAGTTGACCATGGAGAGGTCGCAATTGCCGCCCAGCCCTGAGGAGATGGAAGATCTCATTGATCACGCCGGGCCGGGCTACCGTGTTTCTGGATCCCGCAACAACATCCGCAGCGGCCGGATGTTGTTCGATCTGCTTGAGCGTCACGGCTTCTTTGCCGGCCCGACGCTTGATTTTGGGTTCGGGTTCGGGCGGGTGAGTTATCGGGTGTTGCGCGAAAAGACGGTTTCTGTCGCCGGAATCGAGTGCAACAAGGCCTGGGCCACGGCATTCCCGACACCTTCTCGTGCGTCGGCCTCAATGCGATGCTCAAGGACGACCGCAAAGTGCCGGACACGTGGAACGCGACGTATCAGTTCATCAAGCTCGGCGGCGCTGATGTGCAAGGACTACATCCGCGCGCGGCTTTGCGGAAAGCTCCACGCCGAGCTGACCGACATGTCCGGCACGAGCCTGATGAACGTCGTCACGGCCAGCTACGACGACGAAGTGCTGGAGATGTTCGGCATCGCGGACCTGAAGCGCTTGCTGCCGCATCTTCCTGCCGTTCCTCTACGGCTCGAACGCGTCACCCGACGCTCGCGCGGCGTTCGTCGGCCTGCAGGGCCGCCACACGCGCGCCCATGTCGTCCGCGCGCTCTACGAAGGAATCGTGTTCGGCCACACCACCCACATCCAGCACCTGTTGAAGTTCCGGCCGCCGCCCGAAGTCATCCGCATCACCGGCGGCGCGGCGCGCAGCGAGGTGTGGATGCAGATGTTCGCGGACTGCTTCCAGATCCCCGTGGAGATCCCCGCCGGCACCGAACTCGGCGCGCTGGGCGCAGCCATCGCGGCGGCGGTGGCGTGCGGCTGCCACGCGGATTTCCCGCAGGCCATCGCGACAATGACCCGTATTGCCCGCCGCTACGAGCCAGACGCGACGTTGCGTGACGTCTATGCGGCGAAGTTCAAAAAGCATCGCGAGGTTGTCGGCGCGCTGGAGCCGGTGTGCACGAAGTGGCAGACGCATTGATTTCAGGGATTGATTTGCGACGGGGCGCGATTGCATGATGCGCTTCGTCGCGACCAACCGACGAACAACAACCACGGAGCAAAACCCATGTCGAACGAACAAGGTGTGAGCAGAAGGAAAGCGATCCAGATGACGGCCAAGGCAGGCCTCGTGCTTGCAGGCGGCAGCATGCTGGCGACTGCCCCGAAGGCAGCCGCGGCCGCAGTGCCAAAATACAAGAACGCGGACTTCTATGACAAGTCCGGCAAGCTCCTGACCGAGAAGGCACGCGACGCTTACTTCACGATGATGAAGCGATTCAACTATCCCATCCCGCCGTCATTGAAGAAGGGCATGTGGGCGACCGACTTCGGCCTCGGCGACTTCATCCACGCCGGCATGGGCGGCATCATGTGGTGGAACAACGAGAAATACAGCTACTTCGGCCATGAAATCTTCCTGCTGCCCGGCCAGATGATCGTCGAGCACGGCCACAACAAGACCGAGAAGGTCGGCGCGAAGATGGAAGCGTGGCACGTCCGCCACGGGATGATCTACACGTTTGGCGAGGGGCCGGAGACCAGCCCGCTGCCGGTCAAGCCGGCCGAGAGCCAGATCAAATACATCACAGTGAAGAACTGCGCGCCGTTGATGCCCGGCGAGGTGCGCGAGTTGAACAGGCCGGAAGCGAAGCACTTCATGCTGGCCGGCCCGGAGGGCGCGATCGTCACAGAATACGCCACCTACCATGCCGGCGACGCGCTGCGGTTCACCAACCCCGGCGTGAAGTTCTGAGCGTCCGGCTCCGCAATCCGAGGTTGCGCCTTGCCCAATATCGTGAAAGGCCGTTAGCATAATGCCGTCATGAAGGAAATTATCTTTGAGGTCCGGCAAGATGAAGTGGATGGCGGCTATCATGCCCACGCCTTGGGCTATGGCATCCACACCCAAGGCGACACGGTCGAAGAGCTTCAAGCCATGGTCCGTGACGCCGTCAACTGCTACTTCGACGAGACGATGGAGAAGCCAGAATTCAATCTTTCTGAGTTGCAACGTAACTAGTGGTTGGCGTTAAACGCGGGACGAGTGCGCTGGCGTGGGGTTTGGTGATGATGAGTCAGCGCGAA
>DYDL01000036.1 GCA_020717925.1 Desulfocapsa sp. | reverse complement strand
ACTCCCTTTAAGCGATCAGCAGAAATTTCACGGCATTGCAGTATGCGGAAGATGCCGCCCGGACGGGGCAGCCTGGCGTGGAAAGAGTATGCGTGATCCTTAAATAAAGGATTGTTAAGACCGCTGACAATACCAGCCTCGGCTGGTTCATGCAAGGTAATTCATGCGAGGGATGAAATGCTCTGCTTTGCCCATCCTGTAATCTTGCCCGATGGGAACACGGACAAACGGTAACGTCTTGCTGTCAATCGTTTGGCTCACCTTTGGTTCATTCGTGACTGCCAAATTTCAAAATACTTCATGTGGAAACAAATAGTTATCTGCTCAGCCAGGTCGTCTTTGGCTCATTTGGAGGGGCCACGACGCGGGATTTCCCGCCCTTTTCGCCAAGCGGGCATTTCTGCCTATCATCGCCAACAACGCTGATTCCAGCGCGATGCAGCCTCACCTGTCCGCCGACCTCGCCTTCGCTGTGCGGCCCCGACTGGCGGACGGCGAAAAGTAAATCTGTCTAGGTTTTCTGCTACAACCTTCCATTTTCTAGGAAACTGAAGTATCCCGCCTTATTGAAGATTATGTGATCCAGTAGCTCGATGCCTACTATCGCACCCGCCGCTTTGAGCTGGGCAGTAATGTTGATGTCGCTTGGCGACGGTTCAAGGCCACCACTCGGATGATTGTGAGCGACGATGACAGCCGAAGCTCGATCAGTAAGCGCATCCGCGAAGACCTCACGCGGATGAACCGGGCTCCGGTCGATCAGGCCAATGGAAACGACGCGGATGTTCAGGATCTCGTTTGCTCCATTGATGCTGGCGCAGAGAAAGTGTTCCTGCTTCCGGTCCGCGTAATGCCGGACGTGAGGCAGCAGATCCGAAGGGGTTTCGATCTTCGCGCCCTCCGGCTTGATGCGTCGACGGGCGAACTCAATCGCCGCGAGAATCAGAGTGGCCTTGGCATCGCCCACGCCCGCGAATTGCGTCAGGTCTTTGGCCTGCACTTCCAGGCCTTTCTCGTCAATGAGCCGCGCCAGCTTGCCGGCAAGGGTCATAACATCCATCCCTGGCGCACCTTTCCCAAGCAGCACCGCCAGCAGCTCCCGATCGCTCAATGCAGCCGCGCCTTTCCGGAGCAGCTTTTCTCGCGGCCGATCATCTGCCGGAATTTGGTCGATGGTCTTGCTCATAATCCTATGCCGCAACTGACAGATGGTGCTGGATCACGGTGACCGCCATGATGTCGAAGATGCCCCCGCTATCCGTGTACTTGGAATCCGCCAGTTCCTCGTAGCGTCCGCGCTCGTCGTAGGCGGTCTGAATCTGACCATTCACCTGCCCGCGATAAGCGCCTTCGAGGTAGATGCGGTCGTCCCGATGGGCGGTGACGGTACCGCGAATGGCCGGGTCGGCGGCCTTCTCTTCCGTGACCTGCCTGATATAAAGCGCCTCCTCGTCGGTGATGGCGAACTTGGCAAGAATCTCCGCGATCATGTCCTGAACAGAGGCCTTCAACTGGGGCGGGCCAGCGCCCTTCTTGCCGCCGCCCGGCTTGAGTTTGACCGTGCCCCCGCCACTCTCGACGCCCTGATATTCGACAGCGGCCTTGATGACTTCCGTCCGGCGAATCTGTTTCATCAGCTCGGACACAGTGCCTGCCTTGATAAGCTGTGGGCCGACGTATTCGGCAAAGGTAACAAACTGCTTGATCTCCACCCCAAAGGTGAAGAAACAGGTGAGGAAGTGAAAACTCTTCACGAAGCGGGCGAGCAGGTAAACGAACTCCTTGCGCTTCTCCTGGTTGGTGAGCTTCGCCTGAAAGCGCTTCCGCAAAGCGTTGACCGAGAACTGCACCCGGGCATCCGTGCCGTTCGCGAGCAGTGTGGCGAGCTCAGCGGCATCCTGCTGGGTGAACGCCCCCGCCGCCAGAATCTCGGCGTACAGTTTAGGGCAAAGCGCCTTGTCCGGCTCTTCCGGTTCAAAGGGCGTGCCTTTTCGATATTTGATGAACGCCTTGAGAATCGCCTTGGCGTTGTTGGTAAAGTCCACCACCACCACACGATCCTTGCCCTCGTGGCAGCGATTCAGGCGGGACAGCGTCTGCACGGCGTTGCGGTCCACCACCGGCTTGTCGAGGAACATGCCGGCCAGCAGCGGTTGGTCAAAACCGGTCTGGAACTTATTGGCCACGATCATCAGGCGATAGTCGTCACCCTCGAAGCGCTGCTCGATCAACTCGCCATCCTTCAGCTCGTTAACCGCATGCTCGGAGATCGCGGCGTTGGTCCGCGGATGGACGAAATCCGAGAAGGCATAGAGCGCCTTGTAGGTCGCGCCTCGCTCTTTTAGCTTCTCCTGGATGATCTGGAAATAGCGCAGCCCGGCAACGCGGGAGGTAGTCACAATCATCGCCTTGGCACGTCCGCCTATGAGCGGCATCACGTCCTTTTCGAAGATGCGCAGCATCACCTCGGCCTTGTATTGAATCAAGCCGTCGTCATTGAACGCCACGTTCTTCAGCGCCTTGGCCACCACCCCTTTGGGATAGAGCTTTTCCTCCTCGTCCTTCTTGGGCACGACCGGGCAGTCCAGGTTGTAGAGGGTCTTGTAGGAAATAATGCTGGCCGCCACATCCACGATGTAGCCTTCGGCAATGGCCTCGGCCTCGCTGTAGGTGTCAAACGGCTCGCCGAACAGGTTGACGGTGGCCGACGCGGGCGTGGCGGTAAAGGCGACGATCATCTGATTGCGGTCATGCTCGCGGATGATCTTGGCGAGTTGCTCTTGCGGATCTGGCTCCGGGGCATCGACATCGGGTTCATCCGCCTTGCGGAACGGCAAGCGGATGGCCGCGCCCATCTGACCTTCCTGCGAGCGGTGGGCCTCATCGATCAGAAAGGCGACCCGCAACTTCTTCAGTTCTGGTTTTTTTTCGATCTCGTCCAGCACCCAGGCGAACTTCTGCTGCGTGGTGACGATGATCGGCTTGCGCCCGGCGAGAAAGCGCGGCAGGTCGTCAGCCTTGCGCGCCAGACCCACGACATCCTTGAGGTGGGTGAAATTTTCGATCTCGTCCTTAATATTGGTATCGAGCGCCTTCCGGTCGGTGAGGATGAACACCAGGTCCACGAGCTTTTCGCTGGTGCCGGGCCTGAACAGGCTGTGGATGCGGTCCGCCAGCCAGCAAATGGTCAGCGTCTTGCCGCTGCCCGCCGAGTGATTGACCAGATACTTGCGGCCGATGTCGCCTTTTGCGGCGAACTGCGCCGAGATGTCGTCCGCCACCTTTCGCACCGTGCGGCTCTGGTGAAAGCGTGGGAACAGGGTAAAGGGTGGCCGTGCCGGCTTGTCGTCCTCCGCGTCACGCTGGGGCACGCGGACAAGGAAGAACGACAGCGCTTCGAGCAACTGCTCCTTGGCTAGCACCTCGCGGTAGAGAAACTCCACCACGTATTCGCTGCCATCCTTGGTAATGGCCGCATTCGTCAGCCCGGTGTTGTGCCAGCGGAAGTTCTGTTCCCGGCACGGGTCGGTGGCGGCCATCACGTCGCTGGTGTCGGCGGCCAGGTAGAGGAATGGATGCTGGAAGATTTTGTGGCTGTGGTCGCGGCCGGCGAACTGCGCCACCGCGTCATGCACGGTCTGGTTCTTCTCGTGCTTTAACTCCAGCGCCACGATGGGCAGGCCGTTCAAAAAGAAGACGAAATCGATCTCCTGGTTGGCCGCGCCGAAGTAGAAATGCGGCCGAAAGGTGATGCGGTTCTCGTCGTGTTTCCGGACAGCGGCGCTCTCGCTGGAACGGGGCTTGGGGTAGAACAGCCGCAACTCCAGCCCCCGCACCTTCAGGCCATGGCGGAGCAGCATCCACAGCGGCTTATGCTCCAGTTCCTTGCGCAGGGCCTTGAATACCTCGTCCCTTGCGTCGGTGCCGTAGTCGGCCGTCAGCTTCTTGAGCGTGTCGCCCTGGGTGGCCATGAGGAAGGCCCAGAGCTGGTCCTCGGCAATGAAATGCTCGGGGTCCGTGATGTCGGCCTGTTCGAGCACGCCATAACCGTGGACGCGGACGAGGAAATCCGCGATGTGCTGCTGAAAGTTCAGCTCGGGCGCCTTTTTCTTCCTGGCCATATTCAGTCCTTGTCCGTCTTCACCTTTTTCGATTTCCTGGCCGACAATTTCTTGAAATTCTTGCCCGAGATGACCGGTTTCCCGGTCTGGGCCTCGATGTCCTTGCGCGTTCTGCCGGCCACCGCCCCGCCGTCCTTGGCATCCTTTTTTAACGGTGTCATGCCTAGCGAATTCCGGTCCCGGTGCAGCTCCGTGGTGGTCGCCTCGGCCAGCATGGTCAGGATCAGTTCGATGTCGGTCATGTGATCGCGGAGGTTCTCCCGCTCCAGGTCTTTCACCTGCTTGTACTCATCAATCTTGAGGTCGAAAGCGCCCTGCATGATCTCATTGGTCAGGATGGCGTATTCCAAAGCGGTTCTGGCGCCCCGGTCTTGCCATTCGCCGGTCAGATCCTGCCGGACGGCGATGCCCCGCAGCCGCTTGTCGATCCACTCCTTGGGGTAGCCCTTCTTCTCGTAGAGTTCCTGCATCCTGGCCATGGCCAGTTCGGGGTTCTCGATCTCGTCAATCCGCTCCTTGCCGACCCGGGCCAACCAGCGTTTGAACGGTTCGGCCTTGGGGCTGGGGATGGATTGAATCAGGCGGAAGATGCCCTCGGTGTTGGCGCAATTGAGTTTTTGCTTGCCGCCTGCGGTGGGGATGGCAAGGGTATGTACAATTTGTACCCACCCTTTGCCCAACTCCGGGTCACGCTGCTTCATGCGCTGAATATATTGCTTCGGGTCGCGCGATTCGATAAGGGCGAGCACAACATCCTCCACGACAAACCACCACTGCCCCTGGTGAAGAGTTTTACGTATCTGCTTGCCTTCAAACGCTGCCAGTTTGGATACTTCGTGTCCAGTCATAATGGTTTCCGCGTGACATATATTTGTTGCACATCCGCCTCCGAAATCCGCCGCTGGCCGGTGACGCACTCGTGAATCAGCGACTTGCGGTAGGCGGTGAGGGTGTCGATTTGGGATTCGATGTTTGCGACGATGCGATTTACCTCAGCCGTCTTTTCATTGAGGTGGGCGCAAATGATTTCCTGTTCGGTCAATGGGGGCAATGGAATGGGGAACTGACCAACCTTGGTCGCGTTGGTGTTGGCAAGGTTGGTTGTTTTTTTGCCTGTGGCCTCGAAGTAATCGCGCCCGTATTGTGCGGCGGTAACATAGGCTAGGAACATCGGCTTCAGTTTGTGGAGAAAACACCGCACCGCGAAAATGTGGTTCTGGTGCAGGCAACCTGGAATCTCCCCATGCCACAAATGGCCGCGACCCAGCTTATCAAGATCACCGCCCTCGGTCATCAGCACATCGTCCGGGCGAAGTTCAACGCCAGCCGCTACGCTGGCCGGAAGTTCGATCACGGAAACATCCGCCAATTCGAGGTGGCCGTCCTGCACATTGCCTACACGCAAATATGGGCGCTCGACGAGTGTACCTTCGTATTGCTTGCCGAGGGTGAGGCCGCCACGAATTTCAGCGATGCGTTTGAGGCAGACGAGTTTCCAGCCGCGCGGGATCTGTTCCATCCACGCATTGCCGGTAGATTCCAGCTCGACATGCGCGGAGATGCCCCGTGTCACGGCCCGTTGGATGATGGACTTGTTGAACGCGTCGAGGGTCTCGAGTTGGCGGCGTTTGGCGGTCACCGCCGCATCAATCGCCGCACAACTCACATCCAGATATGCAGCGATGCGTTGTTGCTCTGCCAGAGAGGGAAGAAACAGACAGGTATCTTTTACAAATCGAGACGAAACACGCTTATGACCTGCTGCACCGACCATGTTATCGGCGGCGTATGCACGAAAAATAGGATTGAAGGTGGCGAAATACAGAAACTTTCCATCAATCTTTTTGCTGGGCCGAAGCACATGAAACTCGGTACTGCCAAAGGCGTAGCGCGTTGGCAGATTCCGCACGAACGCGCCTTTCCCGTTCTCCATGCAGGGTGTTATCTTGGCGAACAACACATCGCCTTCTTCAAAGAGTGTCAGACCTGACGATACGTCCTCAAACGGCTGCTGATTCGTCACGTCAATCGCGCCATCGTCGGAAAGTAATTCCATCGGAACGAGCGTGCATAGTTCATCTGAGGTGGGAACCGTTGCGGAGTTACCCGGAGACAATGTTGCCACGTTGCGAATCCGACTGCGCCGCCAGTCGCTTGGCATTTTATCGAGCCAGACATCGTTCGGTGCGACAGCGCTCATTTTCATGAGGCGCTCCTCACGGTAAGCGCCGCCCGCACGACATCCGCAAGCTGTTTCGCGGTCGGCAGTTTGCCCTTCAGATCGGCCGGCAACTTCGTCTGGAGGTGATACGCGGCCACGGCGATGGGGTTTGCTTTGCTGCGCAGGGCGTATTCAACCTCCACGTCGTCCTTCTCCGCGCAGAGGATGATGCCGATGGACGGCTGGTCGCTTTCGCCGCGTTCCTTGTCGTTGAGCAGGTTCAGATAAAAATCCATCTTGCCCGCGTGTTCCGGCGCAAACGACCCGACTTTCAATTCAAAGGCCACCAGCGCCTTGAGGAAGCGGTGGTAGAAGAGCAGATCGATGAAATATTCCTTCTGGCCCAGCGTCAACCGGTGCTGGCGGCCGACAAAACAGAAACCATAGCCAAGTTCGAGCAGGAACGTTTGCAGGCGGGAGATCAGCCGGTCTTCGAGTTCGCGCTCCTTCACCTCACGGCGAATGCCGAGGAATTCCAGATTGTAGGAACTTTTGAGCATTTCTTCGGCCTGCTCGGCGAGATGCTCTGGCAGGGCGCTAGGGAAGTTATGCGTCTTCTTGTCGGTAACGGCGCGTTCGTAAGCCCCAGCCTTGATCTGGTTGAGCAGAACGTTGCGGGACCAGCCGAACTGGGCGGTGGCGCGGAGATAGTACAAGAGGGCCGCGGGGTCGGTGATCTTGTCGAGAAGGAGCCGGTGATGGCCCCATGGAGTTTCTGCCACAAGCTGTGGCAGAAACTCCATGACCTCGGACTCGGTTAATTTGGCGACAGCTTGTCGCCGTTTTTTGTCTCCGCCAAATTTTGCCACAGCCTGTCGCAGAATTTGACCTCCTTCACCATGATCGATTTCTCTCACAGCTTGTGCGAGAAATTCATGAGCCGTGTAAGTTGCATAGAGCCGTCGCATCGCCCACACATTGCGCGGTGAAAAGCCCGTTATCTGTGGGAAAGCCCGCTGCAAGTCCGCCGCGACCATTTCGACGACCGATTCACCCCAACCGAGCACCTGTTGCTTCTCCACGATACCCCGCCCGATGTCCCAGTAAAGCAGGATCAGGTCGCGGTTCACGGCGCGCGCCGCGGAGACGCGGGCGGAGAGCACCCGCGCCTTCATGGCCTCGATGAACCGCCGGTATTCCGGCGAGGTCATCAAAGTCGAATCCGTTGCTTTCTTCATTTCGCCAACCCCTCCAACATCTTCTCCGCCTCCTTCTCCAGCCGCCAGAACTCGGCGAGTAACTCTTTTGCGGGCGTGGGCGGCTGGTAGCGGTAGAAGTATTTGTTCGGCAGGATTTCATAGCCGAGTTGCGGGCTGTCCTCCCAGCGGATGATGGGCTTGGCGATTTCCCGCTTGAGAAACGCCTTGATCTCCTCGCCGTGCGGGATGTATTCGTCGTCCTGTACGTAGTGGCGGTGCGTCCATTCGACGGAGAGAATTTCCGGCCGGTCGCCCAGGGCCGCCTTGAGTTTCTTCACCGCGCTGTCCGCCGGCTTGAGGGTGAACGCCACGGTCTTTTCTTTGTTATCCGCCTGCACGCGCACTCGAAAGTCGAGGTCGCTGTCGTGGAACTTCTGCTCCTTGGCGAGGTTGGCGGCGGTGAAGGCCTTTTCGTAGGGCTCGGTGATGATGGCTGGCTGGTCGTGCTCGTCGGTCTGCCAGAAGACGACTTTAACCTTATGAAAGGCGAAGTCCTTGTCGCGGAAAATTTTTACGTGCTCGTCATCAAAACCGGGCTTCCAGCCTTTGCGGTAACGCTCCTCGATCCATTGCCGGTGCGCGTCGGTCATCCGGTTGCGTTTGTTGCCGAATGATTTTGGCTCCTTCTCGCATTGCTGGCGGGCGTCGATGAGCATCACCCGGCCGCGATGGCTGGCGGGCTTGTCGTTGCGCAGCAGCCAGATGTAGGTGAAGATGCCGGTGTTGTAGAACATCTGGTCGGGCAGCATAACGATGGCGTCAAGCCAGTCGTTTTCCAAAATCCAGCGGCGGATCTCGCTCTCGCCCGAGCCGCAGTCGCCATTGGAGAGAGGCGAGCCGTTGAAAATGATGGCGATGCGGCTGCCGCCCTTCTCCGGCGGTTGCATCTTGGCCAACATGGTTTGCAGGAAGAGCAGCGCCCCGTCGTTGACGCGCGGCATGCCGGCCTGGTAGCGGGTCTGCTCCAGTTTGCGGGCTTCCTTCTCGTAGCCGTCCTTGCCGCCCCAGGTGACGCCGAAGGGCGGATTGCTCAGCATGAAGTCGAAGCGAAACCTGGTTTCGGGAAGCTGGTCGCCGGGCTCCCGGCTGTGCGCCTCGTGGGGGATGAGCGAGTTGCCGAGGAAGACCTTGGCCTGCTGGTCGTTCTTGATGAGCAAGTCGGCCTGACAGATGGCGTAGTTGGTCGGCGAAAGTTCCTGGCCGTGGACGGTGACGAACTTCTCGACGTTGTCGCGCTGCGTGACGGTGGCGGCCCGGTCCAGCAAATGTTCCTTGGCCACGGACAACATACCGCCGGTGCCGCAGGCCGGGTCGTAGATGGAGAGGTGGTGGTCGGGGATGGGAATCTCCAGCAACTCGACCATCAGTCGAATGACCTCGCGCGGGGTGAAGTGCTCTCCAGCCTCCTCGCCGCTTTGCTCCGAGAAGCGGCGCAACAGCTCCTCGTAGATGTAGCCCATCTCCAGGCCGGAGAGATGGCTTGGGCCAAGCTCCAGATCCTTATACTGACTCAGGATCGGGGCGAGGCGGTTGTTCTTCACCATGGTGGTGATGGTGGCGCGGTAATTGAAGTGCTCGATAATGTCGTCAACGTTCTTCGAAAAGCCGTTGATGTAAGCGCGGAAGTTCTCCTCCAGCAGCGTGTGGTCTTCTTCATAAACCCGGCGGAGCGTAAAGTCCGTCTTGTTTGAGAACGGGCACTGCTTAGGGTTGAGTTCCAAGTCCTTGACCAGCTTGGCGAGTTCCTGCTCGGTGAGCTTGGGCCGCTTGGCCAACACCTCGGCGCGCTTGGCTTCCCGCCAGGCCAGCAGTACGCACTCCAGCCGCCGGATAACGATGATCGGCAGGATGACACTTTGGTATTCGTACGCCTTGAACTTGCCGCGCAAGCGCTCGGCGGACTTCCAGATGTCGCCGGCAAGGTTGTCAAGCTTCGGTTTGTTGAGCGAGAGAGCCATTAAGGAGACCTACCTATAATCCTGACAATATTTTTCAACCAACCTGGCAGCCCCGTCAAGCTGAAGGTCACCAGGGGAAAGGCTAACCTTCCTGCAATGGCAGTCCATCAGTGAACAGTAAATGCTCCCCCGCAGCGCTTTTGGCAATTTGATGATAACGAATTCATGCTTTACATCCCGAATCATCTCCTGTCAACTACGGGGATTAATTCGGGGCCGCGAACCCGGCTCTCACTCCGTTGCAACCTCAGTGGCGCGCTGCCTCCGGTTGCGGTCATAGCGCATCTGCAGCATCTCCACCATGAGGGCAAAGCCCATGGGCAAGTAGATGTAGGCCTTGGGCACGTGCTTGTGGATGCCCTCCATGAAGATGGTGATGCCGATGGTGATCAGGAAGGAGAGGGCCAGAATCTTCAAGGCCGGATGGTGAAGGATGAAGTTGCCCACCGGGCCGGCGAAGAAAAGGATGGCGACAAAGGAGAGGAGCACGGCGGTGATGATGATCCAGATCTTGCTGGTGAGCCCTACCGCGGTGACCACTGAATCGATGGAAAAAACGATGTCCAGCAGCACGATCTGGCTGATGATCTGATAATACTTGCTGTGCTGGCCGGGTTTAAACTCCTCGTCGCGCAGCTCGATGGTGTGATGGATCTCATGCACCGCCTTCCAGAGCAGGAAGAGTCCGCCGGCCATGAGGATGAGATCGCGCACGGAAAAATTGGCCAGCACCGGCGCCGTCAGGTTGGTAAGCGCCACCACGGCAAGCAGCAGCACCACCCGCGCCACCAGGGCCAGGGCCAGACCGAAAAACCGAGCCTGGCCGCGGCGCTCCGGGGGCAGTTTGCCGACAAAGATGGCGATGACCAGGATATTGTCAACCCCCAGTACCAGTTCCAGACCAACCAGCAGGGCAAGCAGACCAATGGCGTCACTCATGGGAGGCACTCCTTCGTATTTCAGGGAAAAGGGCGGGGTCCGCGAGCACGGTCCAGGCCCGGTCAGTGATCTCGTCGATGTCCGCCCGGGTGGCGGACAGGGGCAGCCAGAGGTAGACGACGTTGCCCAGGGGGCGGAGGATCAGCCCCTGCCTGAGGCCGGCCAGGTAGATGCGCCAGCCCACCCGGTCCGTTGGGCTGAAGGGCTCCTTGGTTGCCTTGTTCTTCACCAGTTCCAGGGCGCAGATCATTCCGAGTTTTCTCAGGTCGCCCACCCAGGGCAGGTCGAGGAAGCGCGTCATGCGGCGGTGCAGATAGGGCACGGTGTCGGCTAGGCGGGCCAGGGTCTGCTCCTCGTCAAAGACCTGGAGGGAGGCGAGGCCCGCGGCGGCGGCCAGCGGGTTGCCGCTGAAGGTATGGCCGTGGTAAAAGGTGCGGTTCTCGGCGTAGTCACCGTAAAAGGCCTGAAAGACCTCTTCGGTGGTCAGGGTAGCGGCCATGGGCAGGTAGCCGCCGGTCAGTCCCTTGGAGAGGCAGAGAAAGTCCGGGGTCACCGCTGCCTGCTCCAGGGCGAACATGGTGGAGGTGCGGCCGAAACCGGTGGCCACTTCGTCCAGGATTAGGTGGGCGCCGGCGGCGCGAACCAGGGCGGCGGCCCGCGTCAGGTAGCGGGGTGGGTAGACGATCATGCCGCCGGCCGCCTGGATGAGCGGCTCGATGATGAGCGCGGCGATCTGGTCGCCATCCTTGTCCAGCAACGTTTTCAGCGGCATCAGACATTCAATGTCGCAGCTCTTTTCGTCCCGGCCCATGGGGCAGCGGTAGCAGTAGGGTGAAGGGATACGATGGGAATGAAACAGCAGCCCGGCAAAGGGGCCGTGAAAACCCGGGGTGCCACCCAGGCTCATGGTGCCGATGGTGTCGCCGTGGTAGCCGCGTTCCAGGCCGATAAACTGGTGCCGCTCGGGCTGGCCGGATTGCTGCCAGTACTGGAGCGACATCTTGACCGCGATCTCGCAGGCCGTGGAGCCGTTGTCCGAATAAAAGACCCGGGTGAGCGACGGCGGGGTGAGTTGCACCAGTTTTTCCGCCAGAAGAATGGCGGGGGCATGGCTGATTCCGGCCAAGAGGACCTGCTCCAACCGCTCCATCTGAGCCCGCACCCCACCCTTGATGGTCGGATGGTTGTGGCCGTGGACAATGCACCACCAGGAGGAAACCGTATCGTAATAGCGGTTGCCGTCCACATCATAGAGGAAGATCCCCTCGGCCCGGTCGATCAGCAGCAGGTCGCGCTTCTCGTAGTCCTTCATCTGGGTATAGGGGTGCCAGAGAAAGCGGTGGTCCTTGTCCCGCAGGGCGCTGGTCACGGACATGGCGGAGCGTCTGGTTGCGGGATGCGGCGGATGGCCGGCAGGTTGCGAAATTGCTCGGCACAGTCGAGGCCGTAGCCCACCAGAAAGCCATGGGCCTCGGTAAAGCAGGCGTAGTCCACGGTGAGCGGTACCTCGCGGCGTTCTGTCTTGTCGATGAGGGCGCAGACCTTGAGCGAGTTCGGTTGCCTACCCTTGATCACCTCCAGGAGCGCGGCCAGGGTGCGGCCGGTGTCCACGATGTCCTCGACCAGCAGCACCTCCTTGCCAACCAGGGAGAGTTCCACCTGCTTGGTGAGGGCCACCGTGCCGCAAGAGACCGTGGCCGCGCCGTAGCTGGCGGCGCGGACAAAGTCGATCTCCAGATCCAGGGTAATAGCGCGGACCAGGTCGGCCATAAAGATGAAGGCGCCGTTCAGTACGCCGATGACCACCAGCGGCCGGCCATGATAGTCCCGGGTCAATCTGGCGCCCAGTTCCCGGACCCTGGTCTGGATCGCTTCAGCGGGGTAAACGATTTCTTGATCACTCATAGGCTGCTCCTTGGCGCCATCATACCACGGGGCGCGAAAGTCTTCAGGCTGGCAATGAAAAATCTTGACGCCTGGCCCGGCCATTCTCTATGCTGGAAGGCAATACGAACACAAGATAAAGCAAGGAGGCATCATGCAAAAATACGAATGCAGTGTATGCGGCTATGTCTACGACCCTGCAGCGGGCGACCCGGAAAACGGCATCGCGGCCGGCACCGCCTTTGAGGCCCTGCCCGCGGGCTGGACCTGTCCGGTGTGCGGCGCGACCAAGGACCAGTTCTCGCCAATCGGTTGAGCCTTGCCGGTCTTACTCCAGGCCGTCGGCAATATCCTTCCAGGCCTTGGTCAATTCCCCTGAGAATTCGGCTACGAAGTCGGGAATGTTCGCCTCCTGAAAGGCCCGGTGTTGTTCCTTGACGAGCTGCCAGGCGAAGGAGTCGGCCACCGGCTGGTCACTCTCCTCGACATCACCGAAACGGATCCCCCGGCTGGCCGCGAACTGGGCGGCCAGATGCACCAGTGCCACCAGCAGGACATGGTCCCTGGCCTTCTGGGGTATCCGGTAATAGCCCATCACCTCCTGGTAGGGATAGGGGAGGCCCCACTGCCGGCCGAACCAGGAGCCGGTCTGGCCGTGTTCCGCGCCCACGAATTCAATCTCCGAGTCTGTCAGGTGTCGGCCAAAGTCATTGCCTGGCCGCAGGAGCTGCGGGTAGAAGGCGGGCTGCAGTTGATCCAGCACCAGGGTGCCGATCCGGTGCAGCAGGCCGGCCAGGTAAACGTCCGGCGCCACGTTGATGCGCAGAACCTCCTTCAGCAGATCGGCGATCCGGCCCACCACCACGCTATATTTCCAGAAGGCCATACCCAGCCGTCTTGGGAAGTTGCCAAAGGCGGCGATGGTGTCGCTTGCGGCCATGGCCCCTTGCAGAACCTCACGCAGGGAATCAACCCCCAGAATGATCATGGCGTGGGGCACGGTCAGCACCGGGGTAGTCCGCCTGAAAAACGGGGAGTTGGCGGTCTGCAAAACACGGAAACTCAAGACCGGGTCCATGCTGATCAGTTCGGCGAATTGCCTGGTGTTCTGGTCGTTACCGGTAAGGAAGGGCGCGATGCGGGCCGCCACCTCCGGGTTTACCGGCAGTGATGTCACCCCTTCAATGCGGCGCTGCATACGGATGGCGACGAGCCGACCATTGGCCACCGGCATGGGCGGCAGGGCAGAGACCTTGACACCGCTGGCCGATGCGCCGGTCTTGGTGGGCAACGGGGCGCTTGGAGGGGGGCTTGGGGGCACCTGCACCGGCGGCCGGGGCGCGGGCGCCCGCGGCGCCATGGTTGGTGCGGCCGGGGGTGGTCCTGGTTCATGACCCATAGCCCGCTTGTTCGCCTCGACGAGCCGGGTGACCAGAATTTCGCAGAAGCGCTGGAAAAACTTGAGCTGCAAAAAGACATTGGAGGTCTTGATAATCTCAGGTTCGACCTTGAGAAGAAAGCACTCGGTGGTGGTGAGCACGCCGGCGGTGCGCCGGATTTCGCCGACCAGGGACATCTCGCCGAAGCAGTCGCCGGTGGGTATGGTGGTGAGGGCTATGCGTTCGTTGGTCTCGGGATTGGTCTTGAATACGGCCACGGTGCCCTTGACCAGGATGTAGAAAACCCGCTCGCACGCGCCCTCCTCAATGACCTGGGTGTTCTTGGGCAGTTTCAACCAGGTGGTCACCGCCAGCAACTGGCGCAACTCGTGATCGTCGAAGTCATGAAAGAATTCAATCTGGCGCAGGAAGTTTACCTGCTGTTCAGAGCCGATCTCACTGCCCTTGCCGGTCATCTCCAGGCCTCCTTTGCGGGGGGTGGGGTTGCACAACCCGTCCGTGCCACGTTACCCAAAAAAACGGCCCTTGTCCATCAACTGGCCGGGGAAAACGTCACTTGCCGATACAGAACCGGCTGAAGATGCGGTCCAGGACGTCTTCAGTGGTGGTCTGACCAACGATCTCGGCCAGCCAGTCCAGCCCCTCCTGCACATCCACGGCCAGCAGATCCGGGGCTACCGCCACGGCCAGACCCTGGTTGGCCTGTTCAACGCAGGCCAGGGCCTTGACCAGGGCGGCGCGGTGTCGCGCGTTGGGCGCGCACCAGTGGGCCTGCCCGGGCAGTTCAGCGGCCGCGCCGGTCACCTTGGCGAAGATGGCCGCCTCCAGGTCGGCCAGACCGGCCAGGGTCTTGGCGGACAGCACCACCAGCGTCTCGCCTGGAAAGGCCCGGGCCAGCTCGGCCAGACGGGACGGATCGGGCCCGAGGTCGTGCTTGTTGGCCACCAGGATTACCGGCTGGCCAGCGATGGCGGTATATAACTCTTGATCCTCGGGCGCCAGGGGTTGGCTGAGGTCGAAGAGCAGCAGCACCAGATCCGCCTCCGCGGCCTTGCCGCGGGCGCGCTGGATACCCAGCTCCTCCACCGTCTCGCTGGTGGCGCGGATGCCGGCCGTATCCACCAGTCGCACCGGCACCCCCTGGATGGCGATATACTCCTCAATGGTATCCCGGGTAGTGCCCGGCGTGGCGGTGACGATGGCCCGTTCCTCGCGGAGCAGGGCGTTCAACAGGCTCGACTTGCCGACGTTGGGCCGGCCGAGAATGACCACGGCCACGCCCTCTTGGTAGATGCGGCCCTGGTCGGCCGCGGCGATGAGGGCGCGCAGAGGGGCGATGGCGTCGCGGCTCAGACGAGCCCTCAGCTCCGGACCGTCCAGGATATCATTTTCCTCCTCGGGGAAATCAATGGCCACCTCCAAGAGGGCGCGGATATCAAGCAGCGCCTCGCGTATCGTGGTCAGCCTGGCATGGAGGTCGCCGCCGAGCTGGGCCGCAGCCAGGCGCAGGCCGGCGCTGGTGCGGGCGGTGAGCATATCGACCACCGCCTCGGCCTGGGTCAGATCGATGCGGCCGCCCAGAAAGGCGCGCCGGGTGAACTCGCCGGCCGCGGCGGGCACGGCGCCGGCCGTAAGGATCAGGGCGAGGATCTCACGTACCACCATGGGGCCGCCGTGGCAGTGGATCTCCACCACGTCCTCGCGGGTATAGGTGCGGGGCGCGCGCATGAGCACGGCCAGCACCTCATCCACCGCCTCGCCGCTGGCTGGGTGCACGATCCAGCCGTAGTAGAGGCAATGGCTCTGGAAGGGGCAGTCCGACCGGCGGGGACGAAAAATCTTTTTGAGGATGGCGAGGGAGTCGGCGCCGGAAAGGCGCACGATGGCGATGCCGCCCTGGCCGGGCGGGGTGGCGATCGCGGCAATGGTGGGCGCGGACGGTTCAGGCGTCGTCATGCTTAAGGGTGGCCGATAGGCCAGGCGTTATTCCGTGGCAACCGGAGCCGGAGCCGGGCCCCGCCGCCGGCCGCCCTTCTTGCCGCCCTGACCGGGCAGGTAGATGAGCACCTTCTTGAAGATGCCATCGCCGACACTGCGGCTGCGGATGGTGGTGTCCTGCTGCAGGGCCATGTGGACGATGCGGCGCTCGGCCGGATTCAAGGGCGGCATCATCTTTGTCTTGCCGCTCTCCTTGACCTCAACGGCGAGCCGCAAGGCCTCCTCCATAAGACCCTGGCGCCGTACCTCCCGGAAGCTACCGGCATCTAGGGTGACCAGCACCCGGCCGGGAAAGCGGCGGCTGATGATTTTGCGCACCAGAAACTGCAGGGCGTCCAGGGTCTGACCATCGGGACCGACGATGGCATCCACGTGATCGCCGGTGATGCGGGCCAGAACCTTGTCCTCCTCCTGGGTGGCGGTGATGGTGGCGGGAAGGCCCAGGCGGTCCAGGATATTGCCAAGCTCGCTCTCCACGGCGCGGAAGACCTCGGGATCAATGGGTCCGGCCGGCTCGGCCGGCGCGGCAGGCAGGGGCGGCTTGGCCGCGGGTCGCTCCTTGGCGCGGGTCGGAGGTGCTTCCTTGGGGGGCCGGGGCGCACCCTTTTTTTTCGGGATCGGGATTGGGAGCGGGGCCACGACTTCATCGTGGTCCGGGGTGGTTGTCTTGAGGCTGGCCTTGATTCGGGCGCTGCGGCGCATGAGGCCGAAGATGCCGCTGGTGCCGGTGCGCACCACCTCTATATCCAGTTGCTCCTGGCTAACGCCCAGCTTGGCGCAGGCCTTGTTTATGGCATCGGTGACATCGCTGCCCTCGAAGACGTTTTTTTCAGTCATCTCTATTCCTCCGATTGCGCCAGCGCGCTTAGGCTTCCGCCTGCTTGTTGATGATGTACTGTTGCAGCATGGCCAAGAGATTGTTGACAAACCAGTAAAGCACCAGGCCCGAGGCGAAGTTCAGGAACATAAAGGTGAAGATTACCGGCAGAAACATCATGATCTTGGCCTGGGCGGGGTCGGCCGAGGTGGGGGTCATCTTCTGCTGCAGGAACATGCTGCCGCCCATGAGCAGGGTCAGCACCGGCAGGCCGTGGAGATAGGGCAGGTCAAAACCCAGGAAGAGGCGATCCGGGGCCGAGAGGTCGTTGATCCAGAGCAGGAAGGGCGCGTGCCTAAGCTCAATGGCCTGCAAGAGCACCTTGTAGAGGGCGAAGAATACCGGGATCTGCAGCACCATGGGCAGACAGCCGCCCACGGGGTTGACCTTGTAGGTCTTGTACAGGTTCATCATCTCGACGTTGAGCCGTTCCTTGTCGTCCTTGTACTTCTCGCGGATTTTGGCGAGCTTGGGCTGGATCTTCTGCATGTTCTTCATCGACTTCATGCCCTTGCTGGCAATGGGCCAGAACAAAAGCTTGATGAAGACGGTCACCAGGATGATGGCCACCCCGTAGTTCTTCACATAGCCGTGCAAAAAGTTGAGCAGCAGCAGGGTGGGCCGGGCGATGACGTCGAACCAGCCGAAATCGACGACCCGGTTCAGGTTGGCGCCCACAGTGTTCAGGATGTCGATTTTCTTGGGGCCGAAATAGGCGGTGTACTGGTAGGTGACGCGGCCTTGCGGGGCGATGATCTCCGGCTCGGCGGTCAGGACGATGCTGGTCTTGTCGGTATCGGACACGCCAAAGGTGGCGGTCAGATTGGCGGCACTCCCGGCGGCGGCTGGCGCGGGCAGGAGGCTGCACATGAAGTAGGTGTCCTCGTAGGAGACCCAGTCGATCTGGCCGCGCAGGGTCTGCGGCGTCTCGCGCAGCTTGTCCACCTTGAATTGCTGCAAGGCGCCGGCGGCAAAGGCGGCCGGGCCGGCGAACTGCCCCCCGGTATTGCTCTCCTTGGAAAGCGGCCGGCTCACCAGACGCAGATGTGGGGCGCCAGGCTGCGGGGTGGCGGTGGGGTTATAGACCTCCACCTCCAGGCGCATTCGGTAATCGTCAGTCTGGAAGACCATGGTGCGGGTAACCTCCAGGCCCGAGGCCAGGGTGGCGCGCATGGTCAATCTTTCCTCTGCCCCGGCGGGCACGGCCAACTGCTCCCGGTCCGCCACGAACAGGGGGCTGGCGGTCGAGGCGTCACCCCAGGCAAATCCCAGGGGCGCTTCAGGGATGGTCACCAGTTCCTTGGCGCCGGAGTCCTTGGCCAGTGATTCCCGGTAGTCCTTTAGTTTGAAGCTTACCAGGCCGCCGCCACCCTCGGTGAACACGGCGGTGTAGAGGTTGGTGTCCACCGTGACCTGTCGGGCCGGCCGCGCCGGTTCCGGCGGCACGGGCTGGGGCGAGGCCGGGTTGGCAACGGGGACGGCGGTCGCGGCCGGCGCCGGGCTCGTGGCCTCGGTGGCAACAGTCGGTTGCTGCTCCACCGGCTTCTGGGGTGTTGGCGCCAGGAAATACTGATAGCCCAGCAGAACGGCCATTGACATGAAAATGGCCAGGAAAGCGCGTTTTGAATCCATGAGAGATGTTCCCCGCTTTGCAGAGGTGTTTGGGGTTTGGCCCGCGGCTATCGCGGTACCGGATCATAGCCGCCCGGGCGAAAGGGGTGGCAGCGCAAGAAACGGCGCAGCGCCAGATAAAGGCCCCGGGCCGTGCCATGGGCAATGACCGCGTCTATGGCGTACTGGGAGCAGGTGGGCGTGAAACGGCAGGCAGGTGGCAACAGCGGCGACAGGAAAAGCTGATAGGATCGGAAGATCCAGACGCAGACCTTATTCATCTTTATACCCCAATTGGGGGGAACAGCGGCAGCGGGCAGTTCAGCGGCCTCAGGCGGGAACAAGGCCTGCCTTGGCGAGGAGCTGCCGTACCGCCCCTTGCACCGCGCCAGGCGTGGCCGGCGTAAAGCCGGGGCGCACGGTGAAAACGATATCAAACGCCTGTGGCAGCAAGAGCCGGTGCAGCCGGTAAAATTCCCGGACGATCCTTTTGATCCTGTTACGCTGCACGGCCTTTTTTACGCCATGCACACTGATGCCCAGCCGGGTTCCGCCAAGCTCGTTGGCCGCGAGAATCAGGCTGAAGTTGTGACCGCGGAGCCGTTTCCCTTGTCGATATACCCTGTCGTATTCCCAGGTTTTGGTCAGCAGCCGGACTTTAGGAAGCGTGAATTCTTTCATGCACCCGTGCCGACTCGGTCAGAAACCCTGGCTCAGACCGCCAGACGATGCCGGCCCCGGGCCCGCCGCCGGGCGATGACGGCGCGGCCGTTCTTGGTACGCATTCTGGCCCGGAAGCCGTGGGTCCGGTGGCGCTTCAGGTTGCTCGGCTGAAATGTTCTCTTGCTCATGATCTCTCCCTTTGCATCGGGGCCGGGGCGGCCGGAAATGGTTTGGCGCGAAAGGTGTGCGCCGGGGCTGACGGTTGTAATCCCCTAGCTGTCCTGCCCGCGGATTTTCCCCAAACCGTGACATAAAACATAAACCGGGCCAGGTGTCAAACAAATTCAAAGTGGCGGTCAGTGTTCAGCGGTCAACTATCTCTTGCTTGCTAATGCTCACCCACGTATGTATATTGTAGCCATATACAAGGAGTCGCAATGTGGCCATTTGAACAGGTAACCGGCTTTGACTGGGACAAGGGCAACGAGCAGAAAAATGCCAAGCATGGCGTTACGTCAGCCGAGGCAGAGCAGGTATTTCTCAATGAGCCGCTTGTTGTTATTGATGACCTGAAACACAGCGACACGGAGACACGTTTTCACGCCTTGGGCCAAACCAGAGAGGGGCGGTTACTGCATATCACCTTTACCGTTCGCACCAGTAAGATTCGGATTATCTCCGCCCGAGACATGCATCGCAAGGAGCGCACAGTTTATGAGCAAGAAACTTAAAGAGATACCCAAGTTCGCCAACGAGGCTGAAGAGCGGGAGTTCTGGCTGACCCACGATTCAACCGAATATGTTGACTGGGCGAAAGGCAGCCGGGTAACCTTTCCGAACCTGAAACCGACGACGCAAGCAATCTCCCTGCGACTGCCGCGCTGGATGCTGGATTCCATTAAGACCACCGCCAACCGCCAGGATGTGCCGTATCAGTCGCTCATCAAGGTCTGGTTGAACGAAAAACTGAAAGAAGCACAGCATGGGGCCAAGTGAGCCCAGAGGAAGCAAGTTGCTCGCCTGAAGCAGGAAAGGTTAGCCGGGAGCGTGTAGCCGCGGTTTGCCAGATGGCAAAATGTCAAGCACGCCATCAATCCCTGTTTGGTTAGTTAACTAAACCAACAACGTTTCGTGCCATGGTTCAGTTTGTCCGAGGTCCGGACCACCCCCATGGCTGAAGGTCAAAAGTTGAAGGTCATCCGGGGAGCATTTACCAGAGCACCTTTAGCCCAAGCTTCCGATAGGCGGCAAAGGCGCTGTCTTGTGAAATGAGGGTCAGTTTGCGGGAGATGGCCTGCCAGATGATAAGGCGGTCAAAAGGGTCTTTGTGCCCAAGCCGTGGCAGGTGGTGGAAGGTCGCAGCATCGGTATCGGTGATCGGCAGTATGTCAAAGCCTGATTGCCGGACAATGGCGGGAAAATCGTCGGGGGTTACGTTTTGCAGTGTCAGTTTGCCGGTGGCGTACTTGAGGGAGATTTCCCAGAATGAGACCACGCTGACCGAAACGGTTTCATCCGGATTCTGGATACGCTCCGCCGCTTTCTTGCCCAGACGGGCGGGATTGAACAGCGCCCAGAGCAGGGTATGGGTGTCGAGCAGGCAGCTCATAAGGACAGCAGTTCGTCGTCGCTGATCTTGAAGTCATCGGCGGTGGCAAACGAGGCCTTGCCTGCCAGCAGGCCCAGGGTGCGGTGCGGTTTGTCGGCATAGCTGGCAAAGGGGACCAGCACGGCGATCTTTTCCTTCTTCTTGCCGTAGCTGATGACGATGTCCTCGCCTTGTTGAACCCGGTCGAGTACCTCGGAAAAATGGGCCTTGAACTGGCCGACCGTCATGGTTGGCATGTTGGTAAACCTCCGCTCTTTTCGAACATTATTCCATTTTCGTGACATGTTGTCAAGTAAACCGAATGACGGCGCGAAGGTGTTGTTTGTTGGCCTGGATTTGACAGAAGCAACCCGGCTGTGCTGTAATGGAGCAGGTGCTTATTGAAAA
>DYDL01000235.1 GCA_020717925.1 Desulfocapsa sp. | reverse complement strand
GCTCGATGAAGGCGATGACGCGCATCTCGCCACCGCACTTCGGGCAGCGCAGAAACGAAATCCCGTCATCCTTCGGGAGTCTCAATCAACTGTCGCAGTCGTTTGCCGAGGGCCGGTGGCAATCGCAAACACCATCCTGCGTCAACCAAACCCACATCAATCAGATCGCGCAGGTGGGTGCGATCCTTGTCGCGAAATGAAGTGAGCTTCATCCGCACCAATGCCTCCAGCGACAGCAAGCGGAACGTCTCCGTCGGCTCGGATTCTCCGACATCCGGCGCGGGCGCGATGTAATCAGGGCGGACCTTTTCACCTGCGAACACCACATGCACCGCATCGCGCGCTTTGGCCTGCGGGCCGTCGAGGAAGACATCCAAGCTGGCGACATGCCGATGAACAAACCCCGCTTGGGCCATCGCCGTGATGGCGACGCCCAAGTCTGTCCGGCGAAGCAGGATGTCCACGTCCTGTGTGTTTCGGACGGCCGCTTCGTCCACGCGCGACACCCAGGCGGCCACCGCATTGCCGCCCGCCACCGCATAGGGCACCCCCGCCTGCTCCAGCGCTGCGGCGGCTCGGCACAGTCTTTGACGGACTTTTTCCACGGCTCGAACCATCCTTTCCCACGACACGGGAGCATGACTCACCGCTACAGAAGGACGCGCTCCTTCTCGAATCACAGTGTCTTCTGCTCCGGTCTTCGTCACGGCGTGACGTTACCAGCAACCCCAAGCCGGGGCAAGGCGGCCGTTGCGATGGGGGCGATCAAAGACAAGTCTGTTTCAGCACGAACGGCTCGAACAGACCGTAACCCACCGTGTCGTAATCCTTGCCGGACGGCAGGCCGGACTTCGGGCCGACCTGGAACATCCGCGGCCATGCACTCCCAAGCGGGTGCTTGCCGTGGTGCGGGCCGAGAGTGTTCTTCAGCGTGCCAATGACGACGACGTCAATTGTGTTGACGCCGCGTTTGATGAGACCGGTCACGTCGCACTCCCACGGCGGCGCGGTGATGTAGCCGGCTGGTTTGCCGTTCACGAGCACCTTGGCTACGCTGCCATACCACGACGGCAGCGCGACGGCGTATCGGCCTGCGGGCGACGGCACTTCGAACTTCGCCCGATACGAGACCCCGGCGCTGTAGAACGGCCGGCCTTGTTCGTTCCACTTGCCCAGCTTCAACGGCAGGTCGGGCGCGATGACGAAGCCTTTATCCGCCGCGCGCAACGTGAAGTCGCCCAGCACGTAGGCCGGCTCCAGCTCGTGAAAGATGGTGAACGGCGAGCACTTGATGGTGACGACGTTCTCGCCGACGCGCGCGGCCTGCGCGATGGCAATCCGCCCGAAAGCCTTGTCCAGCCACCAATCGCCCTTCTTCGCGCTCACGGATTTGCCGTTGCATGTGATCGTGTAGAGATCAGGCCGCTCGATGACGATGGCGAGGTTGGCCGGAACGTTGTCGGCGATTGTGAACTTGTAGCTCGCTTCGAAGCCGCTGCCCGCCGGGAACTTCTTTTTGATCAGTTCGTCGCGGAACTGCACGGCGCTGTCCCACGGGTTGCGCTCCATGCCGTTCTTTTGGAAAGCGAACTGGCCGGCCGGGTAGAAGTAGATGTCCTTCTTCGTCTCGCCGCCGGCCGTGATGTCCACGTGGTCGAGCGTCAATACGTTCGGCCCCACACGACGGATTTTCATCTGGCCGGTAGCGGTGAGCGTTGTCGCCCTCTCGGTCACGACTGGCGCGGGCGCGAGCGGTTGCCGCGAGAGAAACAGCAACAGGCTGCCGGATGGCGGCAGACGGAAACTGGCCTTGATGCCGTTCGCGGTCTTCTCGAACGAATAAGCGCGTGTCTTGCCGCTGTAGAGGCACCACTGTTCGACGCCGTTCAGTGAGGTCTCGACCGTGCCAGCGGACGGGTTCTCGATGCTGATGTTGACCAGGAACAGCAACTGGCCATCGGCGAGTTGGCGGCGATGGTGGAACAGGATGCCTTTGTCGTCGGATTGACGGTTGATGGTAAAACCATCGGGGCTGCCTGCTGCGCGCAACAGAGCGGCCACGGCGGACGGCTCAACCCGCTTCCACTGTTTGGACTTGGCCAACGCGGTGCCCGCTTCCGAGACTGCCCCATTCACGCGCGTCGGCGCTTCGCCGCAGCAGAGCACCGTGCCGCCGCGTTGCAGGAAGCTCTCGACCAGCTTCAACGTCGAACCGTCGAGGTTTTCTGTGCCGGGCGGCAGCACCAGCGTGGAATAGCGACGCTGGCTCACGGCCAAGTCAGCGCCAGCGTTCTCGCCATGGCGAGCGAGGATGTCTTCGTCGCCGATGTCATACTCCACCTGCGCGACCTCCAGTGCCATCAGGAGGTTGAAAAACGCGTCACCGACTTCCTTCAGCCGCGCTTCGTTGCCTTGATACATCCACGCGGTCGTCGTCGGTTCGAGCACGAGCACGCGGTTGACCTGCTCGCCCTGCGACAACGCGCACGAGAGCCGCGTCAGGTAGCTTGCGTTGACGTGATACGCCTCCCACCACGGCTCGTGGTAGCTGAACGACTGCGGATGGTCGCGTTTGCGCGCGCCGCGAAGCGTCACGTAGGAGAGGTGTTCGTCGAACAGGTTTACGCCGAGCACGGCGAGCCAGTCGCCGATGCGCTTCATGTCTTCGAACCGCAGGTCCCAGCCGCCGGCGCCGTAGATCTCGCAGAGCGTGCGTTTGCGGCCGAGCTGGTTCGCCACACTGGACAGCTCGCGCACCATGCGGACGTTGCCGAACTGCGCGTGCGTGTCTTCGCGATACTGGTTCATCAGGCAGTCAATGCCCGGCAACTGCTGCCACGCGGCCATCGCCATGTTGTTCGGCACGCCCGTGCAGTTGGGCCACGAGTGATCCCAGTAGTGGCCGGTGAACGCGAGCCGGTGCTTCTCGCACCATTCGTAATAGGGTTTCGCCCAACGCTCGATGAACAGCGCGTTGAGCAGGTGAAAGTAGTTGTGCCGCACCTTGCGCCAGTCGCCGACTTCCTGGTTCAAGCACGGAAGATTTTCCGTGAGGCTGTAGCCCCAGCGCTTCTGGAACTGCTGCGGCAGATCCTCAGTCCATGGCAGCCCGCCCGCCGGCCGAATCTCTGGCTCGTCGGTGAACGAACCGGGGATGCGTTTGCCGAACTGGCTGCCGACCTCGCGACGATACGCCTCCAGCGTCACGTCGAGGAACTTCTCGGTCACGCCCGGATAGAGCAGGTCCACGTAACACCGGTCGCCGTGCCAGCCGCGGTTCGGCGCACGTTGGATGTCCGCGACGAGGTAGCGCCCTTTCGGCGGCAGACTGCCGGCGCGCGCAGCGCTGGAAACATCGGCGAACTTGTCGGCGTCGAGGCTGAAGACGGCGAACGTGTTGGTTCCCCACGCCGCCGCCTTCGGCACGACTCGCAGATGCAGCCCTCGGCCGCGCGACTCCGGCATCAACTCCGGCACCCAGCCGCCGGCGAAGCCCGAGGGATACGAGTTCTCGTCGTAGATCCAGACGTTCATGTCGAGCCGCTCGGCTTCCTTCAGCGCGACCTTCCAGAGCCGGAACCACTCCTTGTCCAGATACGGCGTCATCAATCCGGGCCGCGGATGGACGAACACTTGCTTGACCTGCTGGCCCGCCAGGTCGCGCATCGTGCTGACCACCTGCTGCTCGGTGAGCATGTCGTTCCAGACCCACAACGGCGCGGTGGCGTATTCGCGCGGCGGGCTGGCGAAGAGTTTCTTCACGGTGCTTGATTCGACGGCGAACGTATGCACGTCAATGACCAGGACTGTCAGCAGGGGCAGAAGAGCGCGACGAACCGCGGTTAGAAAACTGTGCATTCGTTTCATAGAAACCTCCGGGTAAACAAGCTTGCGGCCGGAACTCTACCGCAAACGCTGCTGAGACTCCAACCACGAAGACTGCTGGCTTGACGCGGGTGAGTGATGCGCGAGGTCCCTGCATCAGCGGAACTGCCGCGCCAGGAAGCCAGAGCGGGATCAAGCTCCCGCACTCCAAAGCCGCTAAGCGCCTGTAATGAAATAACATGACTATTTGTGTTT
>DYDL01000035.1 GCA_020717925.1 Desulfocapsa sp. | reverse complement strand
ATCGAGGAGATCGAGGAAGAAGAGTTGAACGAAGGTGCTGCCGCCGAAACGGCAGAGGTAGAAGAGGTCGAGGAAGCGGGGGCCATGCCAGGTGTCATGGCGCAAGCCTCTGAACTGCCGGATGAAGAGATTCTTGCGGATGATGGAGTATCGGCCAGCGGTGGTGCCGGAGAGATCGGCGAGGGGGGGCTGGCAGAGGCTGCGCCTGCATTCGAGGAGATCATTGAGGAGATTGAAGCGGAAGAGGTGCTGCCCGCGGAAGAGATCGAAGAGATCGAGGAAGAGGAGCTGAGCGAAAGTGTCGCACCCGAAGCGGCAGAGGCAGTGGAGGTCGAGGAGGCAGGGGGTTTGCCGGCTGGCATGTCACCAGGGTTGGAGATGGTGGCCGGGAGGGGTGTAGCATCTGAAGATGGTCAGGCTGAAGGGCTTTCCGCCGAGGAACCGGCCGGAGCAGCACCAGCAGGGGAAGCCGGGGGCTCGGCAGGAAAATCGGCGCAGGCAATTCCGGGCGGCTGGCCGTCACCCGGTATCGGGCCTGGCACGTTGGGAACCGGACGGGCTGGCGGTCCGGTGGTGCAAGGACAAGTGTCAGAGTCACCGGAAGTGCCAGCGGAAGATCAGGCCCCGCTCTTTGAGGAGGTCGTTGAGGAGGAAAGCGAACCTGTCGAAGAGTTGCCCGCGGACGAAATCGAGGAAATCGAGGATGAGGCACTGCTCGAGAGTGATGTGGTCGAGGAGGAGGTCGAAGCGGCCGAGGTGCTGCCAGCGGCGGAACTGGAGGAGATCGAAGCCGAGGAGCTGATTGAGCCTCCTGCCGAAGTCGAGGAAGCGGCAGCAGGGGAGGACGCCCGGGCCGAGGAGTTTGAGGAAGTCGAGATCCTGCCGGACGACATGGCGGCAGGCACGGAGATGCCGGTTGAAGAGATACTTGCGGATGAAGGCTTAACAGCCGGCGGTCAGGACGAGGCGCTGAGCGACGAAGAGTTCGAAGAGGTCGAGTTCGAGGATGAGGAGGTAACGGCGGCGGAGGTCGAGGAGGCAGAGGCCTTACCGGATGATATGGCGTCCGGGCCGGAGACGCTGGCCGAGGAGTTTCCGGCGGGGGCAGGCTTATCATCCGCGACGCAACCAGAAGAGATTGTCAGCGCGGGATATGACCAGGACGGGGGGGCAAGTGGAGCTGGCGGCTTTGAGCCTTCCCCGGGCGCTGGTCCAGCCACTGCGGCAACTGGACTGGCGGACGGTCATGAGACCGGGCACCGGCGAACGCCCAAGATGCTGGAGGTGCTTTCCCAGTACCTGGAACCAGAGGAGGCTCTGGCGGAAAAGGTCGATACCCTGGCGGAAACCAATGAGGAGTATGTTGCCCAGCTCCTGGAGCGTTTCACCCCGAAATTCATCCACGTTCCGGCGGGTGACTATCCCGTTGGCAGCAGTCATCCCAAGCCCCCGGAGCAGCGGCAGAGAATTGTGCATCTCGACTCGTTTCATATAGGCCAGTTCCCGGTGACCAACGATCTCTTTGAATTGTTCGTCCGCGATACCGGCTATGAGACCGAGGCTGAAACAGCGGGTTACGGGCTGGTCTACCTGCCGCGCTGCCAGGAAAAGATCAACCCGGTCAATGGTCGGGCGATCTTCACTTTGAGTCGTGGTACCGAGGCCGTGGCCACCCCGGGGGCCAACTGGCGGCATCCCGCCGGCCCTGGCAGCGCCCTGGAAAACCGTCATCATCATCCGGTGGTGCAGGTGAGCCGCAACGACGCGATGGCCTTCGCCACTTGGGCAGGCAAGCGTTTGCCCATGGAAGAGGAATGGGAGGCCGCGGCCCGCGGCAAGGACGGCCGGCTCTTTCCCTGGGGCAACCTGTGGGTGGCGACCCGTGGCAACTTCGCCTCCTCCTTCGCCGGCACCACCACGCCGGTCAGCCATTACGGCCTGGAGGCGGCCAGCCCGTTCGGCCTGCGGGATATGCTGGGTAATGTCTATGAGTGGACCGCCAGCCGGCTTGACCAGGTAGTGGAGAAAGTGGCCGCTCATCGGCAGCGGGACGGTGTGTACATCCTCAAGGGTGGAGCCTGGGTCTCCCAGGGCATGATCGCCGCCTGCCACCGGATGCTGGAGCGTGGCAGCCACTGGTCCAACATTGTTGGCTTCCGTTGCGTGGCGCAAGGCTAGGCAAAGGCCTGGGTGTGGACTTTGTGGACGGAGTGGACGAGATGGACAGAGTGGACCAGGAAAGCCATCCATTTTTTTGTCCACCTAGTCCACCCCGTCCACCCGCCATAATATCTGTTGACGGCTGCCCGTTTTTGGCAGATATAACTCCGTACAAGGGCAATGAAAAATATCCTGGTGGTCGCCAACGACCAAGAGACTTTCCGGATCATCCGCGCCTGTTTTCAGGGGCCGGACGACGTCTGCCAGCAGGCCGACAAAGACGGGGCCTTGCAGCAACTCCGCCGGCAGCACGTCGATTTTGTCTTCATCGATCTGGAACTGCTCCGCGCTCCTGATCAGGGCAACGGCTTCAAGGCGGTGCTCCTGCCCTTCTGGGTGGTGGCCCCCAATCTGGAAATCATCGTCATGTCGCAACCGGCCCAGATCCGGGAGGCGGTGATGGCGGTCAAGGCCGGGGCGGGAAATTTCCTGACCTACCCGTTGCATGCCGACGAGGTGCAGTACGTCACCGAGAGCCTCTACGAATCGACCCTGATGCAGTCTGAACTTGACTATCTCAGGAAAAAATTCTGGCAGGTGGATTCGCTGGAACTGATCCAGACCAAAAGTCCGCTCATGCAGGAGGTCTACGACAAGGTCCGCTCCGTGGCCCCCACCATCAGCACCGTACTGATCGTCGGCGAAACCGGCACCGGCAAGGGGGTGCTGGCCAAGCTCATCCACCAGCACAGCAACCGCGGCAACGCCCAGTTTATCAGCGTCCACTGCGGCGCCATTCCTGAAACCCTGATGGAGAGCGAGCTGTTCGGCCATGAGAAGGGCGCTTTTACCGGCGCTTCCCGGCGCAAGATCGGCAAGTTTGAAATTGCCAAGGAAGGCACTATCTTCCTCGACGAGGTCGGCACCCTTACCGCCACGGCCCAAATCAAATTTTTGCAGATCCTGCAGGACCGGGCCTTTCAGCGGGTGGGGGGCACCGAGACCATCGAGGCCAATACCCGGGTCATCGCAGCCACCAATGCGGACCTACGGCAGATGTGCGATGGTGGTCTGTTCCGCAAGGATCTTTTTTATCGGCTCAACGTTTTTCCCATCGAGATTCCGCCGCTTCGGGAAAGGCCGGAGGATATACCCCTGCTGGTGGATGTCTTTTTGAAACGTTTCAACAGGTTTCATGCCAAGGATATCCACGACATGGCACCGGAGGTTCTTGACGCCCTCACCGCCTATGCTTGGCCTGGCAATATCCGGGAGTTGGAAAATCTTATCGAGCGGGCCTTTATTCTGGAGTCGTCCTCCATGCTCACCCCGGAAAGTTTTCCTGGCGAGCTTTTTCAGTCACGGCCAGCGCATCAGCCTTGGCTGCGGGTGGACGCCTCCCGCTCCCTGGCTGAAACCCGTGCCATTGCCACGGAACAGGTGGAACGCTGCTACCTCAAGGAACTCCTGACCAACTCAAAAGGTCGGATCAATCAGGCGGCCGCAACCGCCAACATCACCACCCGTCAGTTGCACAAACTGATGAGCAGATACGGCCTGCGCAAGGAGGAGTTCAAGCTCAACTCCAGTATCGCCCAGGAGCAACCCTAAAACAGGAACTGGCGGTTCCGCCCCATCTCTTTTTCAGAACTAATGATTCCGTTTTAATTTTATTAATTATTTTCAAGTAGTTACTGTGGAAATGTGTGACGTGGGGGTGAGGTTGTTGCCCATGGCATCCGCCATAGGAACTGTCAGTTCCGATATATCCTTGGGCCGACGAGATAATTTAAGTAATATCGGTATGTTATCCGGTTGGCACGCCAATTGCTTATTAGGTATGGTAATATGCATCACCATGCTGGGAAGAAGGAGAAGGCAAAAGAGATGGCGGAAAAACTCATCACCATAACCGGCATCGTCATTCCCGCGGCCTGGGATGAGGCCGGCCATGTAACCGCGGTGGCCATCTCCACACCCGATGAAAAGGAGTATCGGCTCGACGCCGCTGGCGCCGATCTGGCGCTGGCCGACATGATCAGGCAGGAGATCAGGGTGCGCGGCATTCTACGGGAGGAGGGCGGCAAGAAAACCGTTGTCGCCCGCGAGATCCGGCTGAAGAGCGCCTGGGATCCCACCGGCCGCAACTGGATTAAAAGTCGGCCCGGAAAGTAACGCCGCCATGGGATCTCGTCTTGCAACGCGGCAAACCGCGAACACGCTTAGGATGATTTTATTGGATATGGCCAGCCAGGATGGCCGAGGCCGGGACAAGCTGCCGGCGCCACGATCACAACGTCATAAGGATTAAGGAGAAGATTCATGCAAGAAGCTTTGTTGCTCGCCGAAGACGCCGAACCTCCAAGCCCGTTGTCCCTGCGCCAGATCCCGCAACAGACCATTTATAACCTGCCATTCTTTGCTGAAAATCCGCAATCCATTGCCTTTCGTAAACAGTTTTTTCCCAGAACCAGCCCGGCCCAGTGGAATGACTGGCGCTGGCAGCTCCGCAACCGGATTACCGAGATTGGGCAGTTGGAGCGATTCATTCGTCTGTCGGCCGACGAGCAGGAGGCCCTGCGCGGCGAGCGCGGCGGCCTGCCCATGTCGATCACCCCATATTACGCCAGCTTGATAGTGGCCGACGATCCTGGCCAGCCCATTCGGCGAACCGTGGTGCCCACCTGCGGTGAATATCTGCGCTCGCCCGGCGAACAGCAGGATCCCCTGAGCGAGGACAGCCATAGCCCGGTCCCTGGCCTCATTCACCGCTATCCGGACCGGGTGCTCTTCCTGGTCACTGACTTCTGTTCCAACTATTGCCGTTACTGCACTCGTTCCCGCCTGGTCGGCCGCGACCGGCAGCAGCGTTTCAATATGGGGCAGTGGAAAAAGGCCATTGCCTATATCGCCGCCACTCCGGCTATCAGAGACGTTCTTCTGTCAGGCGGAGACCCGCTCACCCTGCCGGACGACAAGCTGGAGTGGTTGCTCAGCGAACTGCGCCGCATTCCCCATGTGGAGATGCTCCGTATCGGCACCAAGGTGCCGGTGGTCCTGCCGCAACGGATAACCACGGAACTGGTGGCCATGCTGCGCCGCTATCACCCGCTGTGGATGAGCATTCATTTCACCCATCCCGCCGAGCTTACGCCGGAAACGACCCAGGCCTGCGAACGGCTGGCCGATGCCGGCATCCCCCTGGGCAGCCAGACCGTGCTCCTGGCCGGGATCAACGATTCGGTAGCCACCATGACCAGCCTGTACCAGGGGTTGGTGCGGCGGCGGGTCAAGCCCTACTACCTCTATCAGTGCGATCCCATCCTGGGTTCCGCCCATTTCCGCACCCCGGTGTCCAAGGGGTTGGAGATCTATCAGGGTCTGCGGGGCCACACCACCGGCTATGCCGTGCCCACCTATGTGATCGACGCCCCTGGCGGTGGCGGCAAAATTCCGCTCCTGCCGGAAACCGTGGTGGGCCGGGACCAGGGCGATCTGTTGCTCAAGAACTACGAGGGCCGGATCTTCCGTTACCCGGACGTGATCAGGGGTGACAGTCAGGCGTATAACTAGGGGATTGGACTGTAGGGGTTTAGGCTGTAGGGTAAATATGTTTGCTACAGCCTAATACGCTACAGCCTACAGCCTGACTTGCTAACCAACCTTACCAGCTAGAGTAAACCATGAAAATAGGCATCACCTACGACCTGCGCCAGGACTACCTGGATGCCGGGTACGGCGCGGAAGAGACCGCCGAGTTTGACCAGCCGGCGACCATCACCGCCATTGACGAGGCTTTGCGGAGTCTGGGCCATGAGACCGACCGCATCGGTAATATCCAGAGCCTGGTCAAGAGGTTGGGCAACGGCCAGCGCTGGGATCTGGTCTTTAACATTTGTGAGGGGTTGCGCGGTTTCGGCCGCGAAGCCCAGGTACCAGGCCTTTTGGAGGCCTACAACATTCCCTATACCTTTTCCGATCCCATGGTCCTTTCCCTCACCCTGCACAAGGGTATGACCAAGCACGTCATCCGCGACCTGGGCATCCCCACCCCGGACTTTTGCGTGGTCGACAGCGCGGCCGAGCTGGCGGCGGTGGATCTCGACCTGCCGCTTTTTGCCAAGCCGGTGGCCGAGGGCACGGGCAAGGGAGTGAGCCAGGCCTCGAAGATCAAAAGCCGCGAGCAGTTGCTGCGCGTTGGCCAGGAGTTGCTTGCCAGCTTCAAACAGCCGGTGCTGGTGGAAGAGTTTCTGCCGGGCCGGGAGTTTACCGTTGGCATCCTCGGCACGGGCAGCGCGGCGCGTTCGATCGGGGTCATGGAGGTGGTGCTGCGGCCCCGCGCCGATGCCGAGGTTTATTCCTACCGCAACAAACAGGAATTCGTTGATCTGGTGGAGTATCACCTGGTCGAAGACCCGGAGGCGCAACAGGCGGTTGCCGTGGCCCTGGCCGCCTGGCGCGGGCTGGGCTGTCGCGATGGTGGCCGTCTAGACCTGCGCTCCGATGCGGCCGGCGCGCCCTCTTTCATCGAGGTCAATCCTCTGGCCGGCCTGCATCCGGTGCACTCGGATCTCTGTATTCTCGCCACCAAGGTGGGGTTGCCCTATCGCGGCATCATTGAGGCCATCGTGACCTCGGCCAGCCAGCGCCTCGTTTCCTCATGACCAGGCCAGCCAGAATTGGCATCGTCTACAACCAACCGCTGGCCGCGGGCCACGCGCTGCACGATTCCTCGGCCGATGTCCTGGTGCAGGTGGAGGCGGTGGCAGCCAGCCTGGCCAACCTCGGTTATACGGTGCTGCCCATCCCTTTTACCCGTGACCTGGACGCCTTTCTGCGGGCGGTCGAAAGCCAGCGGCCCGAGCTTATCTTCAACCTTTGCGAGGGCGTGGACGAAGACGCGCAAATGGGTGGCCACCCGGCGGCGGTTCTTGAGCTGCTGAACATCCCCTATACCGGCTCCCGCCCCCTGGCCCTCATGCTCAGCACCGACAAGCTGTTGAGCAAGCGGGTGCTGATGGCCAGCGCTATTGATACCCCGAACTGTCTGGCCTATGACGGGAATGGCAACTTTGCGGGGCAGGGGCTCAATTTTCCAGTAATCGTCAAGCCGCGCTTCGAGGACGCCAGCATCGGCATTGACCAGGAATCAGTGTGCGTTGACCGCGACCGTTTGCAAGCGTGCATTCAGGACTTTTATCGCCAATACGGCCCGCTGCTGGTTGAGGAGTATATTGAGGGCCGCGAGTTCAACATTGCCCTGTTTGGTTTTCCGCGGGCGCGGGTGTTGCCGGTGGCGGAGATCGATTTCTCCGCCTTTCCGGCCGATCTCTTCCGCATCGTGGGCTACCGCGCCAAGTGGGACGAGTCATCGTTCGAGTACCAGCACAGCCCGCGCTGCTTCCCCGACGTTATCCCGGGTGACACAACGTTCGAATCCATGCGGAAGATCGCCAGGCAGTGCTTTAACCTCTTCGGGTTGCGGGATTACGGCCGGGTAGATATGCGGCTGGCCGTTGATGGTCGCATCCATGTGCTTGAGGTCAACGCCAATCCCTGCCTGAGCCCGGATGCAGGCTTTGCCGCCGCGGCCCGGCGGAAAGGAATCAGTTATGACGAGCTTGTCGCAGAATTCTTGTGCTGCCTGCGGGCCCGTGCTGCAGGGCCTGACGGTACGCCCCCTGTCCAGCCCGGCTGACCGGGATCAGATCCTGGCGTTCCTGGATAAGCGCGGCCTGTTCACCGGGGAGGAGCTGGCCGTGGCCAGGGAACTGCTCGACGACATCCTGGTTAATCCACAGAGCGATTACCAGGCCCTCTGCGTGGCGGACCAGGGCAATACTGTGCATGGCTACATCTGTTTCGGCAGGATTCCCATGACTGACCGTTGTTATGACCTCTACTGGATAGCGGTGGATCCGGATCAGGCCCGCCAGGGCCTAGCACGGAGCCTGCTCACCCATATGGAGGACGCCATGCGCGCCCAAGGTGGCAGCCGAATCTACCTGGACACCTCGTCCACCGGGCCATATGAAGCGGCCAAATTCTTCTATCTTAAAAATGGCTTTACTGTGGCCTGTATTCTCGCCGACTTCTATCGTCGCGGAGATGACAAGGTCATCTTTCAGAAAGATTTGCCGCCCTTGTTCAGTTCTGGGTCGGCGCCACCTTGATTTCCACGCGCCGGTTCTTCTGGCGTCCCGCCTCGTTATCGTTGCTGGCAATAGGTACTGTCTCCCCATAGCCAACGGCCTCGATCCGGGCATCGGTAACACCGCGCTGGACAAAGAGGTTCTTCACCGCCACGGCCCGCCGGTTGGACAGATCCAGGTTGTATGAATCGGAACCAACGCTGTCGGTGTGGCCTTCAACGCGGATTACCGTCTGCGGGTACTGGGTCAACACCGAGGAAATCCGATCGATCTCAGCGTATAACCCCTGCCTGACGGTGGCGGAATTGGTGTCAAAGGAGACGTCGCCCTTGAGGGTAATGGCCAGCAGGTTGCCTTCCCGTTTGACCGAGGCTGCTTCCGAGTTGGCCAGGGCCTGGTTCATCTGCTGCTCCTGCTTGTCCATCATTTGGCCAATGCCGGCGCCGCCGAGACCACCCACCGCGGCGCCAAGCGCGCCGCCAACCAGGGTTGAGGTGGTGTTATGGCCAATCGCCTGACCTAGGATAGCCCCCACCACCGCGCCGCCTCCGCTGCCAACCATGGCCCCCTGCTGGGTGCGGTTCTGCGGCACACACGCCGCCAGCGCTAAGGCGCCGGCGCAACACAACACTTGCAGCTTTTTCATCTTTTCCCTCCCTGTTCATAACTTTTACAGCACGCAACAATCATGTAACCGTCAATAGTATACGATGTTGTCGCGAACAATTCAAGCGGAGCTGGGTAAAAGAGGATGCTAGGCGATGACCTGATCGATAAGCGCTTCCTCAATCGCATCCGTTATCAGCACCGTGCCAATCCGCTCCGGCAGCACGAAAAAGGGGCGGCCGCCGATGGCCTTCTTGTCCGTGGATAAAAAACTCTTGATAGCCTGTCGGTCAAGCCCGGCCGGGATCACCGGAGCCAGGCCAAAGTCAACAATCAATTGCCGCACCTCGTCTGCAGCTTCCCTGGCAAAAATGCCCTTGGCTACCGCAAGTTTCATAACCGCCACCATGCCCATTGCCACTGCCTGACCATGGCCAATGGCAAACTCCGAGGCCGCTTCCACGGCGTGGCCGATGGTGTGGCCGAAGTTCAGGATGCGCCTAAAATCAGACTCCCGCTCGTCGGCCGCCACCACCGCGGCCTTGATCTCGCAGCAGCGGTGGATGACGGTGGCCAGCACCACGCGGTCCAGGCCCAGGATGGCGGGTCGGTTTTGCCGCAAAAAAGCGAAGAAATCGGCATCGTAGATGACGCCGTACTTGATGACCTCGGCAATGCCGTTCAGCAATTCGGCTGGTGGCAGGGTGGCGAGGACTTCGGTGTCAATGTGGACGCAGGCCGGCTGGTAAAAGACACCAAGCAGATTTTTGCCCTCCGGGAGGTCAACCCCGGTCTTGCCGCCCACCGAGGAATCAACCTGAGCGAGCAGGGTGGTGGGCACCTGCACAAAGGGGATGCCGCGCATGTAGATGGCGGCCAGAAACCCGGTGATGTCGCCGGTCACGCCGCCCCCCAAGGCGATGAGCGCATCCTTGCGGTCCGTTCCCCGGCGGGCGAGTTGGCTGGCCAGGTCGGCGATGGTGGCCAGGTTTTTATTGGCCTCGCCGGCGGGAAAGGTGAGCAGGTTGGCGGTAAGCCCTGTTGCGGCCAGGGAGGCCAGGAGCTGCTGGCCATACAGTTCGGCCACCTGGCTGTCCGCCACTATTGTATAGCGGTTACCCACCCGCCGCTGGCCAAGATCCTTGCCGATTCCGGCCAACCCACCCTCGGCAATAAGGATGGGATATCCCCGTTTTCCCAGGCCAACGTCTACCTGTTGCATCATCTGTCTCCGGTCGCGGGCAAGGGTGACTTGACTGTAGGGGGTTTAGTCTGTCAGGGAGTGAGGTTCTTCCATTCTAAAAGACTAAACACCTACACTCTATCCCTCTGCGTAATAAAAAAAAGAGGGGAGGCCGCGCCAGGCGTCTCCCCTCTCTGTTATCAGTTCAACAGAAGTAAAAAGCTGCTTACTTCATCACGTCGCCAGAGGCGGCGCCCTGCATCTTGACCTCAACCTTCTCGGTCAAACCAGCATAGTACTCGCGCAGGATAACCAGAACTTCCTCACGGCCAAAGTGGTCAACCACCTCCTTGCCCTCGGACAGCGCCTTACGCAGCTTGGTGCCGGAGAGGATGACGCGATCTTCCTTGGTGTGATTGCAGGTCCGCAGGGAGGCCATGCCATCGCACTTCTTGCAGTAGAAAGTCCAGTCGATCTTGAGCGGCCGGCACTGCAGGGCCTTGCCCGGATCGGCCGGGGTGGGGATGGTGTCGAAAATCTCCTGGGCCTCGAAGAGACCGTAGAAGTCGCCGACGCCGGCATGGTCACGGCCGATGATCATCTTGGTGATGCCGTAGTTCTGACGGAAGGTGGCGTGCAGCAGGGCCTCGCGGGGACCGGCGTAGCGCATGTCCAGCGGGTAACCGGCCTGGATGACGTTGTCCTTGACAAAGTAGTTCTCGACCAGGCAGTCAATGGCCTTGACGCGCACCTCGGCCGGAATATCGCCGGCCTTCAGGTTGCCGATCAGGGAGTGAATCAGCACGCCGTCGCATACCTCGATGGCGATCTTGGCCAGGAACTCATGAGAGCGGTGCATGGGGTTGCGCAACTGCAGGGCGGCAACATCGGACCAGCCGCGCTCTTCGAACATGGCGCGGGTCTCGGCCGGGGTCAGGTAGACGCCCTTGTACTTGGCCGGATACTCGCCCTCGGAGAGTACCTTGACCGGGCCGGCCAGGTTGACCTCCTGCTGCTTCATGACCATCTGCACGCCGGGATGATCCTTGAGGGCGATCTCCCAGAACTTGTCGTCGGCGGACTCCTCGCCCTTGCCCTTGAAGACCTTCTCGCATTCGAACTTCTTGTCAGCGTCGGTCATCTCGAACTTCTCGCTGATCTTCATGGTGGCGTAGATGGTGCCTTCGTGCTCCAGGGCGATCTCGTCACCAACATTGATGGTAGCGGCCTCACCCTTGGACACATCCAGGGTGATGGGCAGGGGCCAGAAGGTGCCGTTGGCCAGGGTGAAGTTCTCGCAGACACCCTTCCAGTCGGCCTTGGTCATGAAGCCATCGAGCGGGGAGAAACCGCCAATGCCCATCATGATCAGGTCGCCCTTGGCGCGGGCGCTGATTTTGATCTTCTTCAGGCCGGCGGCCTTCTCCTGCTCTGCTACCCGTTCCTTGCCATGCAGCAGGCAACAAACCAGACCTTTTCCGCCATGCGGAGCAACCAATTTTGACATGATCTCGTCTCCTTTTAAATGTTAACTATGTAACCTATGAAAAAATGTGGGAATTGAACACATAGTCAATGTTTTTTGTCGAAGGACGACTCTACGAGGGGGCACCGCAATTGTCAAGAAAAAAGTACCAGTACTCCGGACTCTCCAAACACCATGTCCCCACCGGCTGGTCTCCTCGACTGTTCAGTAGTGGCCGCTTTGCCCTCCACCAACTCAGGCAGTTTATTAATGATGCCTTGCTAGCCTTGCCGCCGATCTGGACCTTATGGATGATAAGAGCTGGGCCAGTGCCACGCTGATGACCAGGTTCACGGTGATGGATCCGACCAGGACGACGAGCTTTTTAGTTAGACTCATACTCATGCAGCCAACCTTTCATGGGTGTTCCTGAAGTTGATTTGTGATGGCAACGGGTCTGGAAGAGAGGCTGTTTTGTGTCAGAGTGGCGTGGCCGCTTTCTCTTGTTTTCAAGATGGTTCGGGTATTGTAAACTGCCGTGGTCGGTACGGCGGCGGTGCGCATCGGGCTTGAAAAATGAAAAAAGGCCTTACGATTTCTCGTAAAGCCTTGCTATCCGTGGTGGGCCGTCGCGGGATCGAACCGCGGACCTAGTGATTAAGAGTCACTTGCTCTACCAATTGAGCTAACGGCCCGGATACTGCATAATGTAATTTGAAGAAACCGTTTATAGCATAAGGCAAAATTAAGGTCAAGGGGATAAAGGGAGCGGCTATGGCCAAGGTGTTGATTGTTGGCGCCGGCGGGGTCGGCGGGGTTGTCACCCATAAATGTACCCAGGTGCCGGAGGTTTTTTCAGAGATCTGTCTGGCCAGCAGGAATATCGCCAAGTGCGAGAAGATTCGCGGCCAGCTTAGCCGGAGCATCGAGATTGCCCAGGTGGATGCCGATAATACGGCGGATATGGTGGAACTCATCCGGCGGGTTGGTCCACAACTGGTCATCAACACGGCTCTGCCCTATCAGGATCTCTCGATCATGGACGCCTGCCTGGCGACCAAGGTCGATTATCTTGATACCGCTAATTATGAGCCGCCAGGCGAGGCCAAGTTCTGTTACAAATGGCAGTGGGACTACCACGAGCGCTTCAAGGAGAAAGGTCTTATGGCCCTCCTGGGTTGCGGCTTTGACCCCGGGGTTACCAACATTTTCTGCGCCCATGCCAACCGGGTACATTTCGACCGGATCGACTCCATCGACATCCTGGACGCCAACGCTGGTGACCATGGCTATCCTTTTGCCACCAATTTCAATCCAGAGATCAATATCCGCGAGGTGACCGCGCCTGGCAGATACTATCAGGACGGCAACTGGCTAACGACCGAGCCTTTGGCCGAATCCATTGAATTTGATTTTCCCGAGATTGGCCGCCGCAAGGCCTACCTCATGTATCACGAGGAGCTGGAGTCGCTTGTCAGGCACATCCCGGGTGTAAGGCGCATGCGTTTCTGGATGACCTTTTCGGACAATTATCTCAAGCATCTGGAGGTGCTACGGAACGTGGGCATGACTCGCATCGACCCGGTGGAGTTCGAGGGGCACGCCATCGTGCCGCTGAAATTCCTTCGGGCCCTGTTGCCCGATCCGGCCTCGCTGGGGCCGCGCACCAAGGGCAAGACCTGCATCGGTTGTCTTATCCGTGGCACCGTCGACGGTAAGCCAAATACCATTTTTATTTATAATGTCTGTGATCACGAGCGCTGTTACCGCGAGGTGTCGGCGCAGGCTATCTCCTATACCACCGGCGTGCCGGCCATGGTCGGCGCCATGCTCATGCTCACCGGGATCTGGCGGCGGGCGGGGGTGGTCAACGTGGAAGAGATGGACCCCGCCCCCTTCATGGCCAAGCTCATGATGCACGGCCTGCCGTGGAACGAGCTGGAAGGGAAGAATCTTTATCGGGATGTACTGGTCGATTGAGGCAATAGGACTCATAGGTTCTATAAGTCCCATGGGTCCACTCCACGGGAGCAGCCGGAAGCAGAAGAACTGAGCGCCGGCAAGCGCGCGAGGGTTATTGCATAATGTCATGGCATGTAGAGCACCTTCCAACCCCCTGTTATGTGGTGGACCGGCAGTTACTGGCACGGAATCTGGCCGTTCTAGACCGGGTGCAACGGGAGGCGGGCTGCAAGATCCTGTTGGCGTTGAAGGGGTTTGCCATGTGGAGCCTCTTTCCGCAGATCAGGCAGACCCTGGCCGGGGCCAGCGCCAGTTCGCTTAACGAGGCGCGGCTGGCTGCCGAGGAGTTTGGCGGCGAGACACACGTCTATGCCCCGGCTTACCGTGACGAGGAGTTTCCAGCGCTGCTGCGCTATGCCGATCATCTGGTCTTCAACTCATTCTCCCAGTGGCGCCGTTTCCGGGAGGCGGTTCGGGGCGCGGACAGGACTATATCCTGCGGAGTGCGGATCAACCCCGGCTACGCCGAGGTCGGGGTTGAACTTTACAACCCCTGTGCCCCTGGCTCCCGTCTCGGTATACCGGCTAGTCAGTTCGCGGCGGATGGCCTTGCCGGTATCGAAGGAGTACACTTTCACGCCCTCTGCGAGCAGGGGGCCGATGTCCTGGCCCGGGTACTGGTTCATGTCGAGGAGCGCTTCGGTCACTATATTCACAACATGCGCTGGGTCAATTTCGGTGGGGGCCACCACATCACGCGGCCTGACTACGATGTGGATCTGCTCATCCGGGAAGTCGTTCGTTTTCGGGAGAAATACGGGGTGCGGGTTTATCTGGAGCCAGGCGAGGCCATCGCCCTTAATACCGGCGTGCTGGTGGCCCGCGTCCTCGACCTGGTCCATAACGGGATGGATATTGCCATTCTCGACACCTCGGCCACCGCCCATATGCCGGATGTTCTCGAAATGCCATACCGGCCCGAGGTCGAGGGCGCCGGCAGGGTCGGGCAGTTCCCTCATGCCTACCGTTTGGCTGGTCTTACCTGTCTGGCCGGCGACGTCATCGGCGACTACTCCTTCCCTGAGCCGCTCACCATCGGGCAGCAACTGGTTTTCAGCGACATGGCCCATTATACCATGGTTAAGAACACTGCCTTTAATGGCGTGCCACTGCCCGGTATCGTTATCATCGATTCAGCCAGTGGCGCATGCACCATGGTGCGGCAGTTCGGCTACGAGGACTACCGTAACCGCTTAAGCTGACCCCTTGCCGCCCTTCCGGAATTATTCCGATATTCTGGAAAAGTCTTCCGCAATTTTTGGAAAATCCGGAAAAATCACAAATGGTTTAGCTCCCACCCCAGCAATAACGAGTGGGAATCATGATAAATTTTAAAAAATCCTGTATTCGTTCAGCTTTGGCCCAGGTTTTGCAAGATCAAATAGGCGTGCATACTGTGAAGAGGGCTGGCCAGCGCATCGTCATCGCTGCGCCTTGCCTGCCAGTTAACCTTGATAGGACAGTCAAAATAAAGGAGAAGAAATGCTTACCACAAAACGACATCAAAAGAACGGGGGCATGGCAGGCAAGCTGTTGGCACTCCTGCTGGCGCTATTTGTCATGCCGTCGCTTGCCCAGGCGTTGATCTATGATTTCAGCTCTCAGTATGGCCCCTTGGCAGGAGAGACTATGACCGGCTGGTTTGAGATCAATGACGCAGTCATTACTGCCACCGGTGATACCTCCACCGTGGGGGTTGCCTCCGGCCTCCTCAATCTCGAACTGGTCTTTGAGGGAGAGAACTACACCGCCGCGATGGACAGCGGTGCGCCATTGTACCCGCTGGTCAGGCTGAACGCCTGGGATGTGGTCTATATGGACTATATGGTTGGCCAGCGTGTACTGACTTTGTTCAATCAGACTTTCAGCTATGCCGAGCCCGTGGACAGCCTCAAGGGGCCGATCTATCATGAGTCGCCGGTTACTTACGTCAGAAGGGATGCGCCCGTACCAGAGCCAGCAACAATGGTCTTGTTCGGGGTTGGGCTGGTCGGCATGGGAAGCTTTCTCAGGAAAAAAGCTTAGCACGATCTGCTGGCAACATGGCCTGCTGATTGGCCGAGGAAGGGGTTCCGGGCGGGGCTCCTTCTTTTTTTTGGTATGCTTGGGCCGATCTCTGGCTCTGCAGCACGGAAAAAGGGGATAGCCTTTGCCGGCCATCCCCTTTATTGCATGAATCTTCCTGAAGTTTCTTAATCAAAGGGCTGCATCACCCAGATGCCGCAGGGGCAGGTATCACGGCAGAAGCCGCAGGCGATACAGCGTTCCTTGTTGACTACATACTGGTAACCCTTGTCAATGGTTGTCTGCCTGGAGATCGCGTTCTGCGGACAGATGGTCTCGCACAGGTGACAATCCCGGCAGGTGCCACAGGAGAGGCAGCGGTCGGCCTCTTGCGTCTGGGTGGTGCCGCGCTCTGGTTCGGGGCAATAATGCGCCAGGGTAAGGCTGTCGGCGGGGATGAGACGCTTCTGGAAGGGATGCCACTCCTTGCCGTGCATGGTTGCGATGATTAAGTCAGCCGCGTCCTTGCCCCGGCCCAGGGCATTGGTGGCCAGGCCGGGTTTTTCCACGTCGCCCACGGCAAGAATCTTGGGGTCGCTGGTGCGGCCGGCCTCGTCGGTCTTGATCCAGCCGGCGCCGCCCACGGTTAGCACTTCCACGGTCTCGGGCAAAAATTTCAAGGCCGGCACATCGCCTATGGAAATGATAACGGTCTGGGCCGGATAGAGGGTGCCATCCTTGCCAATCAGCCCTTGTTCCGTGACCTCCTTGGTCATCACCGGCCAGTGGAAGGTGGCGCCAAGGGCCTCGGCCGTTGCCTTTTCCTTGCCAAAGGCGAGGGGTTTCTGGATGTCGACGAGCTTTACTTCCTTGGCGCCCAGCCGGTAGGCCTCGCAGGCAACATCGCAGCCGACGTTGCCTGCGCCGATGATCACCACCTGCTCGCCGACCTTGGGGGGCTTGGCGCTCTTGCCCGCCTTGAGGAAGTCCAGGGCCGGAATTACCCGCTCGTGACCGGGGAAGGGGATGCGCCTGGGCTCGTGCGTACCAACCGCTACCACTACAAAATCGAATTCGTCTTTCAGTTCGACCATCTTTTCGCGGGTCATGGTGACGCCGAAATGGACGCTGATCCCCGGCATGGCCAGGAAACGGTTGATCTCCGCCTGCCATACCGCCTGGGGCAGGCGCTCCCATGGGATGACCTGCGCCAGCTTACCGCCCAGCATGGTGTCTTTTTCAAAGATATGGGCCTCAATGCCTGCCTTGGCCAGTTGCCAGGCGGCATTCATGCCGCCCGGGCCGCCGCCGATGATGGCCACTTTCTTACCGAGGGCAGGCGCGGGCTTTGGTGGTTTGGCGTCTTGCACGGCCCGGCCCAGGAAGGCCACGTCGATGGGATCATCCACGTAATTGCGCGAGCAGTTCTGCATGCAGAGGTTCGGGCAGACGGCGCCGCATACCGAGGCGGGCAGAGGCGTATAGTCCAGCAACATTTGATAGGCTTCATCGCTCTTGCCGTCGCGGATCAAACGCAGCCGGTCGATGGTCGGAATATGCACCGGGCAAAAGTAGGCGCAGGGTGCCGCGGCCTCCTGGTTGGCCCAGTAGGGCTGGCGCCGGCGCAGGTCGCCGGTCTCGATGATGCCAACCGGGCTGCGGTCCAGGCCCGGGGCCAGGTCGCGCAACGGGTCGCCACCCAGGGCGGGAGTCCACACCTTGGCGCGGAACTGGGCCATGGGCATGGGACCGGCGAACATCAGGGCCCGCTCCTGCGGGGTGATGGACATGAGGATTTTCCATTCTTCCCGCACCGAGAGGGTGGCCAGCAGCTCAGGACGACCGATCTTTTCCAGGTATTCCGGCAACCGCTGCATGAGCCACTGCCATTGTGCGTCGTCTGGAGTGATTTCCTTGCAGTTGTTGCGGGAGTAAGAGCCGTCCGTCTGGCCGCGGAAGAAGATCCAGCCGCCCACCATGCCAACGCAGGGCCGATAGCCCAGAATGTTGGCGGGGTTCTTGGCCTCCACGCCGCAGACCACGCCGACGCCGCCGCAGTTGAACTCGGCAAAGGTGTCGCCCACCGAACCCAGGACCCAGAGCTGGGGGCGATTGTAATCCGGATTCCACTTGGTCATGGTGAGGCCGCGGGCGCCGATGGAGCCTCGGATCATAACGCGACCTTCGGCCATGGCGTTGCAGACGCCGTTAGTGGCGTCGCCATGCACAATGATATCGGCCCCAATGTTCAGGTAGCCCACGTCGTCGGAGGCCGAGCCCTTGCAGGTGATGGTGACGTTGGGTTGCCCCATGCAGCCGAGGCGCTGGCCAGCCGGCCCGGTGAGCTGGATGGTGACCGGCCCGTTCTTGGCGAAGATCCGGCCGCCGACGTTGTGCTGGCCGTAGGTTCGCAGCACCAGATTGCTGGATGACTGTGCCGCTTGCTGGACCAGCGCCTCAAAGTCCTTGGAACTGATGCGCTGGCCGTGTTCGTCAATGCCTTTGACGGTAATGGCTTTTTGGGTTGTGCTGTTCACTCGTAGTGCTCCTTGACAGGTAGGCCTGCATCAGCAGATGTAACGAATCTTCAGGCGTTCGGCCGCGTCTTGGTCATCTATGCCCAGGGCGTCGGACATACCGATGGGCAGGCTCTGGGAACGGCCCAGCGGCGCCATGACCTTTTTCATCTCAGTGCGGATGGACATGAAGGCCTCGGCCACCCGCTGGGCCACATCGTCGGGGTTCAGACGCCGGTACAGCTTGGGGTTCTGGCTGGTGATGCCCTTGGGGCAGATGCCGAGGTTGCAGACGTTGCAACGGTTTTTTTCGCTGCCCAGACAACCGGACGCCGTCTGCATCATGTACTTGCCAATGTGTACGCCCGAGGCGCCCAGCATGATCATCGCCATGCCATTCTGGGTGACGTTGCCGTTTTTGCCAATGCCGCCGGCGGCAAAGAGCGGGATCTCGTTTTGCTTGCCCTGGGCCACCAGGTCCAGGTAGCACTCCCTCAGGTTGGAAGCAATGGGATGGCCGGTGGCGTTCATGCTGATGTTGTACGCGGCGCCGGTGCCGCCGTCGATGCCGTCGATCAAGAGCGCCCCGGCATAGGGGTTGCGTACCAGGTTGTTCAGGACCGACTTGGCCGAGGTGGAGCCGGAGATCTTGGGATAGACCGGCACCCGGAAGTTCCAGGCCATGGACATGGACTGGATCATCTTCATGACGCTCTCCTCAATGGAGTAGAGGGTCTGATGCACGGGCGGCGAGGGCAGGTCAACGCCTTCTGGCACGCCGCGCAGCCGGGCGATGAGCTTGCTCACCTTGAACCACATCAGAAGACCACCGTCGCCTGGCTTGGCGCCCTGGCCGTATTTGATCTCAATGGCGGCCGGGTCGCACTGCATGTCCGGGATGGCGCGGATGATCTCGTCCCAACCGAAGTAGCCCGAGGCAATCTGCAGGATGATATATTTAAGGTATGGGCTCTTCAGCACCCAGGGCGGGCAGCCGCCCTCGCCGGTGGCCATGACCACCGGGATTTTCAGGACTTCATTGCAGTAGGCTACGCCCTGCAAGAGGCCCAGCCACATGTTGGGCGACAGGGCGCCGAAGCTCATGGAGCCGATGATAAAGGGAAAGATCTCCCGCACCGGAGGAATCCATTCGCCGGCCGCCTTGCGGCGCAGGTATTCCTCCGGCGGTAGCACACGGCCGAGCAGGGTGTTTAAGTGAAACTCGTGGCGACCGGCATCAAGGGCCGGATCGGTAAGCATGGAGATGCGGTCGAAGATCATGCGGTCGAGGATGGACTCGCGATTGTTGCGTCGGCCGCCGCGGGTCAGCGGTTCACCATTCAGGTTGTGGAAGAAGTGGGCCCGCTGGTCATTGGCGTTGGGCTCCGGGGTAATGGCCTCGTTGGGGCAGACCATGGCGCACATGCCGCAGCCGATGCAGCGGTTTTTGAGGGTGGTGCGCTGCCGGATGCCGACAAAGGTGCGCTGGGTGCTGGTACCCTTGCCGCCGGCGCTGATATCCAGCCGTGGCATGCGCTGCCGCAGGTAGGCCAGATATATGGCCTCGGTGGGACACACCGTGGTGCACCGGCCGCACAGGGTGCAGCGGTCTTCCCGGTGCTTAACAATCCAGGGCAGATCCGGATAGGTCAGGCTGCTTGGGGAAACGGAAAGGTTTGGAATTGCGACCATACCGTGAGCTCCTTTCGATCGGGAGGAATGATGACCATGTGTTCGCGCTGGGGCTGGAAGTCAAGGGCCGGATCCCGATCCGGTACCAGGGCGTCCACGCCGCACATCTCCGAGGCCATGGCCCAGACGCCGGGCCGGCCGCCGATGGTGCCGGGCCGCATCTTCTTGTGGTCCATGACCATGAGGCAGGTTTCGTCCGGCAGGCTGCCCATGACGCAGTTGGGACCATCAATGATCAGCCGCCGGCAGACGTCGCGCAGCCCCTTCAGGAAGTCGCCCTGGGGATGGGCGGCCAGTTCCTCGGTTTTCAGCGGCGTGATCACATGTTTGTAGGCCTCCAGGGGCAATTTCAGGTGCCTGAGGACGTAATGCAGGATGTGAGCGAACACCTCGGAATCGCTCTGATAGCCGATGTAGCCCGGGAAGTGCCGGCCGGTGAGCCAGTCCTTGATCGGGATGAAAGCGGTGTTCTCGCCATTGGTCATGGTGGCGATGCCCTGGATAAAGAAGGGATGGCAGGCGTAGAGGTTGATGCCGTAGTTGGTATTCTGCCGTCCCTGGGCCATGACCACCCGGGCCTTGATGCGGTCGTCGTTGAGGCCCAGAGCGTTGCCTATGCCCAAGGGCCAGCCCACTTCTTTAATAGTCGCCACGTCGGGCCAGAAGGAAAAGACAGTGAGATCGTTGTCGTGCGCCTCGCCATCCTGGCGCAGCGCGAGCCGGGCAAGGAGCAGCTCCTCGTCCACCCGGTCCTGGCTCAACTCCTTCCAGGCGGCCGGCGCCCGGTATACCCGCAGAATATATTTGTAGCGGTCCTTGGCCTCGATGGCGGCAAAGTCGGTGTTGAACTCATGGCTGTATTTGAGTTCAAAGCCGCCAGACTCCATGAAACCGTTCAATCGGTGCAGGGCACCGCTGTTGTGGGCGATGCCGGAGAGGATGAAGTCGCCGGCCTTGTAGGCATAGTCCTTAAAGGAGAGCCCGCGCAGCAGCAGGCCAAGGCCGCTGCCGTCGTACCCCTCCTGCATGGCCTCCATGGCCGTGAGGACGCTGTAGGGTGAAAAGGGCTCAGTGGCGGTTTTCAGTGCAAGGCGGCACATGTTCGCTCCTTGT
>DYDL01000234.1 GCA_020717925.1 Desulfocapsa sp. | reverse complement strand
GCAGAGGGCGCCCGATTGGGAGATAAAGGCCAGGTTGCCGCCCTTGGCGCCCCCTTTGTTGAAGGTGGCATTGAGGCCATGCCCTGGCCGCATCAGGCCCAGGCAGTTGGGGCCGATCATCCGGATTCCGTACTGCTGGGCTTTCTTGACGATCTCCTGTTCCAAGGCCAGCCCGGCGGCCCCTGACTCGCCAAATCCGGCGGTGAGGATCACGGCAGCCTTGACGCCATGTTGGCCGCATTCATCGATGAGCGCGGGGACCGACTGGGGCGGGGTGGCGATAATCGCCAGATCAACCGGCTGGCCAACAGCGTCAATCGAAGGATATGCCTTTTGGCCCTGAACGGTCTCGTGGCTGGGGTTGATGGGATAGATATTGCCCTGAAAGGCACTGTGCAGCAGGTTGTCGAAAACAACCTGCCTGACCGAATCGATGCGGTCGCTGGCGCCGAAGACGGCCACGGATTGAGGCTCGAAAAGCGAGCTGAGATAATGTTTGCCCATGGTGTCTACAGGGTTTGTTGATTTGAAGGGTATTTTTTTCTCGGCACTGGTGATCAGGATTCTCTCTTTAAGCCGCCATCACGCAGCGAGAGTGAGATCCGTTTCCGCTGTTTGTCCACCTCAAGGACCCGGGCCATGACCTGCTGACCCACATTGACCACCTCGGCCGGGTCTTTGACGTAGCGGTCGGCCAACTGGCTGATATGGACCAGCCCGTCCTGATGGACGCCGATATCGACAAAGGCGCCGAACCGAGTGACATTGGTGACGATGCCGGGCAGCCGCATCTCCACAACCAGATCGTCCATGCTGTTCACCCCTGCGGCAAAGGCAAAGACGGTGAACTCCCGGCGCGGATCACGGCCGGGCTTGGCCAGTTCGGCAAGGATATCCTGAAGGGTCGGCAGGCCACGGGTTTCGGCGACATACCTTTTGAGATCGATCCGCTCCCGCAACCCCTGACTGCTGATCAGCTCACGCACCGTACAGCCGAGGTCGGCGGCCATCTGCGTTACCGTGGCATACCGCTCGGGATGGACGGCCGAATCGTCGAGCGGGTTGTCAGCGTCGTGGATGCGCAGGAATCCGGCGCACTGTTCAAAGGCCCTGGTTCCCAGCCGGGGCACCTTCAGCAGCTCTTTTCTGCCGCCAAAGGGGCCATGCTCATCGCGGTAGGCGACGATATTGGCCCCCAGCACCGGCCCTAGCCCGGAGACGTAGGCCAGCAGCTCGGTCGAGGCGCTGTTGACCTCGACCCCGACACTGTTGACGCAGCTCACCACCACGTCCTCCAGCCCCTTTTTCAGCTCGGCCTGATTGACATCATGCTGGTACTGGCCGACCCCGATGGATTTGGGATCAAGCTTGACCAGTTCCGCCAGCGGGTCCTGAAGGCGGCGGCCGATGGAGACCGCACCGCGCACCGTCAGATCATGGTCGGGAAACTCGCGGCGGGCGACCTCGGAGGCGGAGTAGATCGAGGCCCCGCTCTCATTGACCAGGGTAATCAGGATCGTGGGTTCCAGGCCCAGGGTGCGCACGAAATCCTCGGTCTCGCGACCGGCGGTGCCGTTGCCGATGGCGATGGCCTCGATCTGGTGCCGGTGACAGAGCTCCTTGACGGTTTTGGCCGCCGCCTGTTGTTGACCGGCCCCGTGGGTGGGGTAGATGGTGGCGGTATCCACCAGCTTGCCCTGACTGTCGAGGCAGACCAGCTTGGCGCCGGTACGGAATCCGGGATCAAGGGCCATGACCCGCTTCCGGCCCAGGGGCGGGGCCAGCAGCAGCTGCCGCAGATTGTCGGCGAAGACTTGGATGGCCTCGCGGTCGGCCCGCTCTTTGAGGGAAGCGCGCAGCTCATTTTCCAAAGACGGCCCCAGCAGCCGCTTGTAGCTGTCGGCCACGGCCAGGGCCACCTGCTCCCGGAATTTCCCCGGGGGCAGATACTGTCTGTTGAGAATGGCCAGGGCCGACTCCTCATCCGGCCGTAGCGCCAGCCGCAGGACCTTCTCGTCCTCGCCGCGAAACATGGCCAGCAAGCGATGACCGGGGGCCTTGCGCGCCTCTTCCCGCCAGTCAAAATAATCGCGGAATTTGGCCCCGGCTTCCTCATTCTTTTTCACCACCGTCGAATGGATGACGGCTTTTTCCGCAAACAGGCGGCGCAGACGGGCGCGGGTCGGGGCATCTTCACTGATCCACTCGGCCATGATATCCCTGGCCCCGGCCAGGGCCTCGTCTTCAGTGGCCACGCCTTTTTCAGGATCAATAAAGGCGGCAACGTCAACCCCCTGATCCCGACCGGCAAAGATGGCGCGGGCCAGCGGCTCCAGCCCCTTTTCCATGGCCATCAGGGCGCGGGTCTTGCGTTTGAGCCGATACGGCAGGTAGAGATCCTCCAGGGTCGCAAGCTCGGCAGCGCCCTGCAACCCGGCCTGCAACTCAGGCGTCAACAGGTCTCGGGTCGCCAGTGACTCCATGATCGCCTGCCGCCGCTTCTCCAGCTCCGCCAGAACTGCGAGCTGATCGCGGATGGCGGCCACTTGGACCTCATCGAGAGAACCGGTCGCCTCCTTGCGATAGCGGGAGATAAAGGGCACAGTCCCCCCTTCCGCCAGAAGCTGGGCAGTGGCCGCCACCTGCGCGGCGGGTATCTGGAGGTCGGTGGAGATACGCTTGTAGTAAAGTTGATTTTGATCCATGGGAAATACGAAGGAATTCTGAAGTGATCGGTTAAATATCCTGAAGAAGCAATACGACAGCTTGCCCCTGTCCCAATGCCATTCTCAAGGGGCAGTTTGCGGCGACCTCTTGTCCTTGACGATAGGCGTGAAGGAGCTCAACGGATTTTGCCGCGAGCTGGCCGCGAACCTCCCTGCGCCGTCCCTTTATCCGCGCTATGCTCATGACATCGTACGCCGTGGTCTGGTGGCGCATCCAGGCAATCACGGCGGCCTCGGCACGCCGGGCGACGGGGATGCGTTGGGTTCTGGCCACCGTTCCGCTCCCCACCGGGGTTGCGTGGGCGGTTACTTTTGCGGCCAAGAGTCCGGCCTCGCCCAGATATCGGGGATGAAAAGCAAGAAAGCTGACAACTTCATCATAAAACTCAGCGACATAGGCCGCTTGCTTGACCTCGCGCCGGTCAAGCTCCTTCTCCCGTCTCCGGTCATATTCAGGGGTTGACCGCCTGGCCTCGACTTCCTTTTGCGAAGTCAGGATATGAGCAGCATTGGCCCAGATCCCTTTGGATATCTCCCTTCGGCCTCTGCGCTCACGAACAACCCAGGTCGCGCCCTGAGCCTTTACCCTCTTGGTAACTGCCGCGTCACCCGCCGGAAGAAAGGCCCAATCCTCAGGGGGAACGAGGGGTTCTCCCGATTCGGACAGGACAACCCCTTCCGTCCGACCGGGCAGGACTATACGATGAACATGGTCCATAATCTCGCAAGATAAAGCAGAATTTTTCATTTGATGGTGGTGTTTTGGTGCCGGGAAGAAGGAAGAATCAACCGCCTGCCCGTTTCACCTTATACCCCAGGCTGACCAGTTCCAACTCCAGCATATCCCGGTGGTCGCCCTGAATTTCAATGACGCCATCCTTGATACTGCCGCCGCTTCCGCATTTTTGTTTCAAGGTCTTGGCCAGATTTTTCAGCCCCTCAGGGTCAAGGGGAAGGCCGGTGATTAGGGTTACGCCCTTGACCTTGCGTCCCTTTGTTTCTCGCACCAGGCGGACAATACCGTCGCCTTTGGCCGGTTCCTGTTGTTTCCGGCAGCTGCACTTTGGGGCCGGTTCATTGCAATCGGGGCAGAGCTTACCCGACTCGGTCGAATAGACTGTGTTTGAATTTTTGTTCTGTATTTTCATGGCAATAGAGAAAAATCTGAGACGATCCAATGTCCGCAGTTCAGAAAATACGGTAGAGAACTGCGGTTACCACGGCCCAGAGGAGGATCAGGATGGTCGCCAGGGCGCAGGCAGCGCCAAGCAGCCGGTGGTTGAGCATTTCCCGGCGGTTTTCCTGATACCCCAGCAGCAGCCCGCAGAGGATGCCCGCCGCCATGCCGCCGCCATGGGCCCAGTTGTTGATCCCCG
>DYDL01000233.1 GCA_020717925.1 Desulfocapsa sp. | reverse complement strand
AGAAACAATTAAACAATAGTGCTTGTATTTAATCATATAAGTCTCCTCTGTGAGCCCGTGACATCCGAGCCATGCATCTCTTTTTCATCGCAATCCATAATCCATTCTTTTTTGCGGCGGTCCCATTTCATAAAAGGATATTTAGAGCGTGTCCCAAAGGATTCCCGCCTTGTGCGAGTTGGGGTGGGCCGAGGATTGCAGGCGCCGGATAAAGGGCTTTTTGCCGGGGAGAGGGCAAAAAAAACTCGTTATAAAAGGGGCCAGCCTGACCGGTTCGCCTCGGAGGCCGGTTTTGCCCTCGCAGATACTCTTTACCTGAAGCCGAAATAAATCGAAAACAAAATCGAAAAGTAATGCCTCAGTGACGCAGTGGTATTGCCGACGGACCGGGGTCAAGAGGAGTCGGAGCCGAAGAGCAGGCGATCGGGGTCGGCCTTGGGGTCGAGCGCGAGGCCATCGAGCATGGCGGCGAGGGCGGCGGCGGGGTCGGCGGTTCGTTTCTGGAGGGTCAGCAGGACGCTCATCAGGACTTCGCGGGTCGCGGCCCCGGCTTCGGACTGCGAGCCGAAGCTGATTTTGCGGGCGATGACCAGCGGGCGCAGTTCGCGTTCGGCGCGGTTGTTTTCGGCGGGGATGCGCGGGTCGAGGGTCCAGCGGTAGAGGCGGTCTTTTTTCTCGCGGAAGATGTTTTGGATGTGCTGGATGCCGGGGTGCCGGGCGGGTGCGTCCATGGTCCGCTCGATGTCCCGTTGCAAGGCCCGCGCCTGTTGGCGGAACTGCCGTTTGGACAGGGGCAGCTGGCGCAGGCTCATGGCGGCGGCCAATTGCGGCAGGGCGGTTTCCACGAACCGGACGACTTCCGGATCCTCCGGCGCGTCTTTCTGCAGGTCTTCGATGTCGCGGGACAAGTGCGCGTAGCAATATTGCAGGGCGCAGGGCGCCTGGTTGTAGGCGCCGTAGCGGTCGACCACCAGGGTGCCGGGCAGCCGCCGGGCGCCGAATACCTCGCGGGCCACTTTGGCCGCGCGGCTGGCGCGGAACCGGAACAGGCTGACGAGCGGCGTGCAGAACAGCCACGCATATCCGCCCCGTCCATCGGTGCGCCAGCCGGTCTCGTCGGCATGCTTGACGAAGGCGGCGCGGTATTCGCGGACCAGCCTGGGGATGACGGGCTGCAGGTGCCGGGCCAGGGCGTGCAAGGCCCCGACCAGCGCGCCGGTTCCGACGCCCAACTGGCGTTGCAGGCGGCCGAGCGTCTGGCCGTTCAAATAGTGTTCGACGGCCATCAGGCTCAGCAGGCGGTTGCTGAAGAGTCCTTTGGGCAATACGCCCGGCGGCCGGGCGCGGAACGTCCGGCGGCATTTCGGGCAGCGCTTGACCTCCAGCCGCAGCAGTTGCCGTTCGGACTTCAAGGGCTGTCCGTCGAGCACCGTGCGGCGCAGGATGCCGCGGTTCTCCAGCGGCCCGCCGCAGTCCGGACAGCAGGCGGGCAGGTGGACGGGAATCATCCGTTCGGCCTGTCCGGGCGGCAGTTGGCGCCGGCCATGTCCCGGATGCCCGTTCCGCGCGCCGCCTTTGCGGGCCTGGTTTTCCTCCAGGCTGTTCGCCTTCAGCGGCACTTTGGAGGAGGGCGTGGACGAACCGAAGGGCCCTTCCTTGGCCGTCCGCTGCTGGTAGCGCAGCTGGGCTTTCACGCGCCGCAGTTCCTCCTCCAGCCGGTCGATCTTCTGCTGTTTGCCCAGGCATTCCTGGCAGAACGCCGGGCCGGAACGGGAACTGGGCCGCCAGGCGCTCATCGGCCGCGGCGCGCCTGCTTGACCATCTCGGCGCCGCAGCGGGACAGCAGCTGCTCGATGCGCCGCCCATTGGCGATGGCCGCGCGCAGGGCGGCGACGCCGCCGGCCGGCACGTACAGGCACCGCCGCCGGTCCCCGTCCTTGCAGGAAAAGATGAAGGCGCGGTGTTTGCGGCCGGAAGCGCAGGCCGGGCAACCGGGCCGGATGCAGGGCTTGCGCACTTCGGCCACCGAGCCCTTGGCCGCGGGCCAGAGACCGGCGATCTGCGCCCGGACGCGGTCCGGGGCGCCCGGAAAAGAGGCGGGAATTGTTTTCATGGTGGTATGTATATAATAATATATACATACTGTCAACAAGAAATTCCAAAAATATTTTTCGTTCAGAAATCGGGATGACGCCCCCCCCTATGTCACTGAGGCATTACCGGGTGTCGGCCAGTCTGGTAGGTGGGATCATGATGCCTTGAGGGTGGATTTGCAGTAATCATCGAAAAGATTGCTCTGGATGAGGCAGCGAAAGGCGAGGACATGGTCGGCGCCTGGGATGGACCAGCGCATGCCGGAAAGTTTGGTGCGTTGGGCGACGACATGGCGGCAGGCCCCTTCGATGGCGCCGGAACCGATGAAGTAGCCCTTGCGCCGGAACGTGCGGTAGGTCATGCGGGCGGCATGGGTTCGGAAATAGGCGAGTTGTCCGGCGATGTCTCGAGCGCGAGCAGGTCCCAGCGACGCCCCGCGCACAGTGGCCTCGGCGAGGATGCGCGGCAGTCCGTTTTGTTTCAGTCGGCGGCGCCAGGCGTCGAAAAGTCCTTTGGCGTGCGCCGGGTTCGGTTCGAGGGTTTCGCAGAGTTGATGCAGATGCTCGCAGGCGTGGAAGAAGTCCACGATCTGGACGGCCCCGCGGAAGCGGTCGGCGACCAGGTTCCAGATCCATTCGGCGCCATCGCCGAGGAAGACCACCGTGCGGGCGGTGGCATAGCCGCGCTTGCAGGCTTCGGCGTGCAAGCCCTGGCCGAAATCGGCGACGTCCTCGAAGCTGCCGAGGTAGGTGCAGGAGGATGGATCGCGTTGCGGTTCGCCTTTGGCGTCGATGGACTGGGTAAACACGCAACCGAGTTTGATCTGGCGCGTCTTGGCGGAACCGTCCGGTTGCTTGCCGCGGATGCCTTCCAGTTCCTCGGGACGCATGGGAATGCCGGTCATGTCGGCCTGGATGTTGAGGATGGGAATAGGGGGCGCGGACTTGTCGGCCGGGCGTTGTCTCATCCATTGGGCGGCGCCGGGGGCTTGGGCGTTGACGACGCGCTGGATCTGACGCTCGGGGATGTCCAGCGCGGCCAAGCGGTGCAGGACTTCCCCGGCCTGGGCAAAGGAAGGATCCATGGCGCCAGCCCAGCACATGAGCTGAACCACGGCCGGGGTGTAGCGATGGTGGAGACCGAGGTGTTCGTCGAGCGGATAGCGACCGCCCCGCGGTCCGACGTAGTAGGCCCGGCGCAGGCGGATGGGACCGAAAAGCGTGACCACCTGCCGCTCGCGCATGGAATGCATCCGCTCGTCGGGCCGATGCCGGTCGCTGGCCAGCAGGTGTGGCAACTCGTGGTTGAGGAATTGTTCGACGAGGGCGGCGGCGTCCTTCTGCACGGCGGCCCGCAGCAGGGTCTCGAACCAGGCCGGATCGAACGCCTGTTCGGCGCGGATCTTTTCCCGGACGACGTTCAGGAACTTCGCGACTTCCCGGCCCTGGGCCGCTTGGACCGTCCGGGCTTTTTTTTACTGTCGGCGTCTCCGCGGATCGCCGACTGCTCCATCGAGGCGAACAGCTCGTCGAAAAGCTCCTGCACCTGACGCCCCCGCGCCAGATCGGCTTTCACCTGCGCGATGGCTTTGGCGGGAACGCGGACCGACTGCTTGCGTCCGTCGACCCAGCGCTGCCACACGTAATACGGGCCCGTTCGGCGCACGGTTCCGTCCGCCGCTTTGCGTTCGTAGTACTGCTCGCTGAGTTGGCCTCTGCGCGCCGTTCCGATCGCCAAGAGTTGGCTCAACGCCGCCTGCTTCTTCTGCTCCAGTGTGTCCATGGGGTCCTCCTTGTACATGTATCTAATATAGATACAATATATCACGGCAAAAAGAAGACCCGCAAGCCTTTTCCTTAAATCATCAACCAGATTGGCCGACGCCCTTATGACAAGGGTCCCTTTGGTTGGGTAAAGAAGTTGTTCGGTCAGCGTTCATATAACCCGGAATAAAGACAATGTTGAAAATCGCTCTTTGGATCGTAGGCGGTATCTCTTTCGTCTTCTTTGTATATATGGCAATTA
>DYDL01000232.1 GCA_020717925.1 Desulfocapsa sp. | reverse complement strand
TATTACGCCGGGAGAAGGTGGTTTCTCTGTCCTCTGTCTTCTGGCCTCTGTCCTCCGACATGCCCATTTCCTTGATCAGCCCGAGCAGTTTCCTGGACGGCGGGGAGAGTTCGTCAAGCGACCGGCCCAGAACCTCATCGGCAATGCTGTTGGCGTGGGCTATGTCCTGGAGGGTGACGTTGATGTACTCCAGGGTGGTGCCTGCGTAATCAACGGTGTGGACTTTGCGCTGACACTGGAAGAGATAGCAGATGGCCGTAATCAGGTTCAGGTATTTGGTATGATCTCGCCTAACCCTCAGCGACTTGCTGGTGAAGGTGAGCAGTTCCGCGTAAGGGTTCATCACCTTCACGGGTTTCAAGAGCCGGTTGGCGTTCTTGTGCTTGCGGATAATTTCCGCCCCTTTGAGCCTATGCATCATCCCGTCCAGGGTGTGGGACTGCCGCTGCTTGGCCAGGATCTTCTCGGTCATCTCCCGTGATTCGTCTATCGAGATGAACATAAAGCGGCTGGCGGTCTCACCGTCGATCTCCGCCTCCGTGGTGGTGATGAAGACCATAAGCGGGCCTTCCACCGTGTTCTCGCCGGTCCGCATCTCGCCGGTTACCGGGTCTTTGCCGGTATAGGCCACGGTGATCTTCTTCGATGACTGCATGGTTCTAATCGAGTACATGGCGCCGTTCATGCCGCTCAACTCCTCGATGGCCAGGATCTTGTGGGCCAAGGAGCCGTCCTTGTAGAACAGGGCCTGGTCGGTAAGCCGGGTATACTTGATGTAGTCCTCTTCCGGGATGAGCGACAGGATCGCATCTTGCAGGCAGGACTTGCCCGCGGCGGAGCGGGACTGGATCATCACCGACAGCGGATCATCCATTTTCCGGGAGATGGCGGCGATATAGCAAAGCAGTTTGTTCATCTCCTCGCCGGTGTAGCCCACCGTCTCCAGGTCGGCGATGATCTCGGTCAAGAGGTCGGGACTCTTCAGGAAGGCCAGGGCCTCTTCCTTGTCTTTGGCGGTTATTTCCTGGACCGGCTCGGCGTCCGCCTTCTGCTGCGGGATGAAGCCTTCCGCCAGTTCGGTGAGCTTTTCCAGGTCGCGGCTTATCTGTTTTTCCTCACAGCCGAACAGTTCGGACAGCCCCCGCACCAGGTACGCCCTGGACCGGGCCGAGTAAAAATCAACCGTGTCCACGTGGAAGCGCTTGCCGCCACCCTCAATGCTGATCCCCTTGACCGTGGCCTTGAGCTTGCCGTTGCTCTTGTCGATACCCTTTATCTCGTAGTGGCGGCTCTCCAATCGACACAAAAAACCATCCAGGGTGACGGTGATTTGCTCCGGGGCAGGTTTTTTGGCAGGCATACCGCTGGCCGTAAGCACAAGCTCTTCGTAGGCCTCTTTCTGGTCGGCGGTTAAGAGAAAGAAACTGTTAATGTCGTGGCCGTCCGGCAAGGCTATTGGATAGACGGTGATCTTTTCTTCCTCAAGGCGGGCCTTGACCTTCTCCGCTCCGAGTCTGCCGGACTCGTCGGCATCGAAAGAGAGATAGACCACCCGGCCTTCCCCGGTTTTCAGCAGTTGGATGTGATCGGCGGTCAGGCCTTTGGTGCCGTAGCATGGGATGGTATTTTTGATGCCGGCGTTCAGCAGGGTGAGCGAGTCCAGCACTGATTCGGTAAGGTGGATGATCTGATTGGCCTTGGCGGCCTGGCGGTTGAAGAGCCCCTTTCTTTCGCCGGGTAGATAGAGGTGGGGTGGCCCTTCGCCTGCGATCCTTCTGCCGTAGATGCCGGCCGGATTGCCGGCCAGGTCGTACAAGGGAAAGGTGACGCAGTTGTAGAAGTGTTCATGGCCCTTGCTGTTCAGGATGCCGAGTTCTTGCAACTGCTTCATGATCTCGCCTTCATCGGGCAGCACGTTCAACAACGTGCCGTTGGCCAGGCCGATCTTGTGGTCAGAGAAGAGTTGCTTGTCGGTGATGCCACGGGTTGCAAGATATTCGCAAGCCCTGGGATCTTCACAGAAGGCGGCGTGGTAGAAGTCGATAACTCGGGCCAGAAGCTTGATGTGGGCGGCGGTCAGCGGTTTTGGTTCCGGACTTTCTTTCTTAATCGCCTTTCTGGGCGCTGGCAGACAGCCTTCCAATTTCTGGACGGCGGCCGCAAAGTCCACCTGGTCGAAGAGCTGGACGAACTCGATGATGTCACCGCCCTTGCCGCAGCCGAAGCACTGCCAGAGGTTCTTGCCAGGGGTGACGGACAGGGATGGGGTTTTCTGATCGTCATGGAAGGGGCAATGGCCGTGCAACCCCTTGCCGTGGCGTTTAAGCTCAATGCCGCAGGAACGCATGAACGGCGCCACCTCAACGCGGCCCTTGATGGCGTCGATCCTTTCTTGTTCTATTTTATGCCCGCCTTTTGGGTGCATCTCTCCTCCTCTCTCGCAGGTCGAACAGCATATCTCGCAACAGATTCAACGATTCCCGCAGATGCACCGGGTTCACCAGGGCGCGGCCGGTCCGGTACTCGTGATCGAGCCGGTCGAGATCGTCGCCGCTGATCTCAAAGGCGGCAATGCCCCTGACCGCGTCCTTGATCCTGATCCCGCGCAGATCACCGCCTTTGCTCAGGAAGAACGCCCCGATGAAGATATCCGTGATCTCGTAATGCTGGGCCAATGGGTATCACCTCCTCAAAAAAATAGTTGCCGCTCAAGGCAACACAACAATACCCCATCAGGGCAACTTAAAATTATCTGCAAGGGCAACACATGTCAACTACTAAATTGCCAGACAGGACTAAATGTTTGACATAATGATCTTGCGGGGCTATTTTTGGCCCATGGAGGTTGCCATGAAAAACTTGGGCCTGAATATAAGGCGGCTACGGAAAGAAAAAGGCTGGTCGCAAGGACAACTTGCGGAGAAAGCGGGAAGCCATCTTTCCCATATCAATCGGATAGAGACAGGGAAATATACGCCTTCGCTGGAAACCGTGGTCGGCATAGCAACAGCTCTTGAGGTGCCAGTCGATCACCTGATAAACAGCACGGAGGGCGCCGTTGAAGAAATTCGCATCGAAGATCAGAATTTTTCAGAAAAAATCAAGTTGCTGAATACCCTGGAGGAGGAAGAGAAGTTTGTCGTCAACAAGGTGATTGACGCCATGCTCACCAAGAAAAAGATGTTCACTCTTTTGAAGGAAGGCGTGTAGCCAAGGAGGCCCGGTCATGCCTGTGGCAAGCTATAATCATGTCATTTCGGAAGTAAACCAGTTAAGCCTGACGGACCAGTTGCGCCTGCTTGAAGATATGGCTGTTCTGATCCGGCGGCGGTCGGTGGGTGCGAAGACGAGAAGTATTATGGAGTTGCAGGGAAAGGGGAAGGACATCTGGAAAGGTGTCGATGTCCCCAAGTACATCGATGAGGAAAGATCGTCGTGGAATGGCTGAGGCAACTGGAGGGGAAAATCATCGGCCTGGACACGTCGCCGCTTATCTATTTTATCGAGGAACACCCCGGTTATCTCGACACGGTAAGCGGTTTCTTCAAGGCGATGGAGAGGGGGGATTTTACGGTTGTCACCTCCACCGTGACATTGATGGAGGTACTGGTTCATCCATTGCGGAAGAACAACGCCTCGCTCACTGCCGAGTATCGTGACATCCTGCTCCATTCGACGCTTTACACGCAAGAGCTTACCAACCCAATCGCCGAGCAGGCTGCCCAGCTCCGGGCTTCCTACAGTCTCCGCTCACCCGATGCCATCCAGATAGCAACCGCCATGCATGCCGGAGCATCCCATTTCCTGACCAACGACATACGATTGCCGAAGATTGCCGCACTGAAAATGCTCTTTCTTGATGAGATCGTAAGCGGCAATTCAAAAAATTAGCTGCTTCAACTTGGCAACTTGGAAGCCTGGCACCGTTGTTTAAGAAGTGCTGCGGACGATCCTGGCAAGCTCTAGGACGCGGAGGGGCTGACGTGCTCGGGCTTCAGCCGCTTCGCGTCTTCCACGCCTGCGCCGCAGCCCGTCTTTATTGGATCGCCCCAAACCCCTCCAGGGGTTCATGGTACGTGGTTGTCACACTTTTTGCAGGCTATGTCCGGCAAGCG
>DYDL01000034.1:19703-20973 GCA_020717925.1 Desulfocapsa sp. | reverse complement strand
TTGAAAAGCTGAAAGAGGTTGCAGGTGTCCGGATTCTTGGGCGCCTCGACCGGGGTGGCGTCCGTGACAATGGCCATCACCCGCTTCTTCAGCTCCTTCTCGCCCAGGAAGATGGGGATGGTGTTGCCGTAGGATTTTGACATCTTCTGGCCGTCGGTGCCAGGCACCGTGGCCACCGCGGTCTCAATTTCAGGCTCGGGCAGGACAAAGGTGTCGCCAAAGGTGAGGTTGAATTTCTGAGCCAGGTCGCGGGCTACCTCGACGTGCTGCTTCTGGTCCTTGCCCACCGGCACCACATCGGCCTGAAAGATGAGGATATCGGCGGCCATGAGCACTGGATAGGAAAAGAGGCCGTGGCTTGAGGCCAGCCCCTTGGCGACCTTGTCCTTGTAAGAGGTGCAGCGTTCCAGCAACCCCATGGGGGTCAAGGTGGAGAGCACCCAGGCCAGCTCGGTGACTTCAGGCAGATCGGCCTGCACCCAGAAGATGCAGCGCTCCGGATCCAGGCCCAGGGCCAAGAAATCCGCCGCCGCCCCCAAGGTATCGCTGGCCAGGCGGGCGCGGTCATGCACCGAGGTCATGGCGTGCAGGTTGACAATAAAAGCATAGAGCTCACCCCGCGCCATGTTGCGAATCATCGGCCCCATCATGCCGAAATAGTTACCGATATGCAGTTGCCCGGAGGGCTGAATCCCTGAAAGAATACGCATGAAATCCTCGACGTCGAATTACAAAAAACCGGGGCAAAGCAACAGCCTTGCCCCTTTAGCTTTCAGCTTTGACCTTTCACCTTTCACCTTTCCGCTTTCACCTGCCCCTGCCCTTCGTCTTTGCACACTCCGGGTCATTGGCATCCTTGCCAGCGCAATCCTTTTCTTGCTTTTTACGTTTCTCCGGCGGCGGAGCCTTGTCTGGCGGCGGCTCATTGCGCTCGACCTGAGGCCGAGCCTCTGGCACCGCATGACGGCGCTCCTCCCGGACCGGCGGCTCGACCGCGGCAGGCGGTGGCGCCTCACGTCGGATCGCCCGTTCCGGCTTAGGCTCACGGCGTTCCACTTGAACTGGCGGCTCAACTTGACGCTCAGGGGCACGCTGCACACGGGAGGGTCGGCGCTGGTCGCGGTCACGCCCCTGGTCAACGGCAGGCTCCGCCGGCTTAACTGTCGGACTGGCAGGTTCTGGCTGTCGCTCCACCTGAACCGGCGGTTCCACCTTACGTTCAGGCGCTCGCCTGATGCGGGACGGCTTGCGCTGCTCTTGATCACGACCC
>DYDL01000034.1:15000-19502 GCA_020717925.1 Desulfocapsa sp. | reverse complement strand
TCACGTTTCGTCTCGGCAGGCGGCGCAATTTCACTCCCAACACCCTTTTCCACCTCCCGCGACCGCCGCTGCTCTTTGCTGGCCCCGCCCTCGACCCGCGGGCTGCCGGCGCCACGTTCACGCGTCTTCAACCGTTCCTCAAACGGCGCCGGTTTCGACGGCCGCTCGGCATGGGCCACGACCTTGCGTTTGCCAACCTCGGGTGGAGGGCCCTCGCCTTGAGTGCGCCTTGCCTTCTCGGGCATAAGACTGGACCTGGTCGGTTCCACCTCAACATTATGGACGACCTCGGCGCGCCGCAGATGCTCGCGCTTGACTTTCACCCTTTCGGCCTCCACCGGCCGGGCATGGGCAAAGGTATCCCGAGAAACCACGGTCACCGCATCGGGGTGACGGCTATAGGTATCATTCCCTTTACCGGTCGGTCGGCCGGCCGCGTAGTTGTTGTAGATATTGGTGATGTTGGTGTTGTTGATCACCGTCTTGTTGCGAATGTTAGAGACATTAACGTTGGAGAAATAGCCCCGGCTCACCCGGTAGGGCGGCATGTAGACATCGCGAGGTCCGAGCGGCGCCCAGCCGATCGGGCCACCGCCCAGGGTAACGCCGATGCCCAGGTTATGGCCGCCGACGAACAAGACCAGCGCCGGGGCATAGACCGGCCGCCTTTCCCTCGGCCCGGGAATCCAACCCCAGCGATGCCCCACCCGAGCCCAACGACCATAATGAAAGGGCGCAAATCCCCAGGGCGCGTCATCCACCCAGTTCCAACCCCACGGGTCAATCCAGGCCCAGTGGCCGCTGCGGTATGGCGCCCAGTCGACCGCGACATGGGTCGGATACCAGATCGGGCCATAGCTTGGCTCATTGCCCCAGGCGCCGTACTCATCAAGGTCGGAATAGCCGATCACCTCTTCGGAAACATAGCGACGCGACGGGGAATTCCGGTAACGGTCAACCCGGGCAACACACCAATTGTCGAAGTCATCCGCCCGCGGCAAATCACGGATGCCGTCCTCGCGCAGCGAGGCATCGCTGAAGCGGTAGGATTGACGCGCATCCACTCGCATGCTGGCATTATTGTCACCATAAACCATGCCGCTCCCGGAAAAAACCGTCACCCGGGTTGATTCATCGCGTGAGCCGATATCAACGCGATACTCACCCGGTTGGCTGACAACAAAGGCAAGGGAAGGCGTGTCAATCTCAAAGGTCTGGCCGTTGTAAAGCTTATGCACATGGAGGTTAAGCGTGCCCTGGGTCAGTTCGATCTGCGTGGTGACGTCGTCGAGATTCGCCAGGCTGAAGCCGGTGAGGCCATCGAGACGTACCGTCGCGGCGCCGATATCCAGTTCAGCGCGCGCCCCGCGGTAAGTATAAAGTTGATCACCGGTAATCAGCGGCCGATTGATAATGGCGTCGGCCCAGTCACTCTCCCCGGCCGGCAGGAAGCTTACAGCGCCGCCGATATGACTGAGCCGCGCCACCCGCTCCGGCGGGTCGGCCATGGCGGGAGCCGCGCCGGCCAGAAGCAACAGAACGAACAACGCCAACCGGATGCCCAATCCAAAACAAGACTTCGCAGACATGGTTTCCTCCTTTTAAAAGCACCCGTCCGACAACGACGGGATACAAGTGAACAGATTAATAGTCTATCACACCGCGACAAGCGCATAAATCATTTTCATCCGCGCCATGCGACAAGGATTTTATCTTCAGGGAACCTTTAGTTGAAGGCCTGAAACAACTCGGCGCGATAATAAACAAGAAGGATAAGACCAAAAACGATCCGATACCAGGCGAATGCGGTAAAACTATGTTGCGCGATATAACGCAACAAGGCGCGCACCGCAAAGAAGGCGCTGACAAAGGCGGCCGCGAACCCCACGGCAAAGGTGGCCAGATCGTTGAGATGCAGCAGTTGCCAATGTTTGTAAACATCGTAAAAGGTTGCGGCGAACATAGTGGGAATGGCCAGAAAAAAAGAGAATTCGGTGGCCGCCTGACGCGAAGTGCCAAAGAACATGGCGCCCATGATGGTGGCGCCGGCGCGCGAGGTGCCCGGGATCAAGGAAAAGGTTTGGGCGAGCCCCACCTTCAGGGCGTCGGACCAGCGCATGTCGTCCACGCTTTTGATCCGGGCCAAAACCGTGCGCCGTTCCACCCAGAAAATTACCAGCGCGCCCAGGATAAAGGCCATGGCCACCGACAGGGGCTGAAAAAAATAGGCCTTGATGGTCTTGATGAAGAACAGCCCAACGACCGCTGCCGGCAAAAAGGCGATCAGCAGGTTGGTAACAAAACGTAGCGCGTCCGTGTCCATGGCAATAACGCCCCGACCGACCCTGGTGAGGCGATCCCGGTATTCCCAGCAAACCGCCAGGATGGCACCCAACTGGATAACAATCTCAAAGACCTTGCCAGTCTCGTCATTAAAGTGCAACAGATCGCCGGCAATGATCAGGTGCCCGGTGCTGGAGATCGGCAGAAATTCGGTAATGCCCTCAATGATGCCGAGCAAAAGCGCCTTGCAGAGTATAAGCAGATCCAAAAGATATTCCTCCATTTGGTCGGATCCGGCGAACATGTCGGACAAGTCTGACATGTCGGACAGGTCGGACCGGCAGTTTAGAAGCCTGGGGCCTTAGCCTCGGCCACCGGCTCCGGCATGGACGCTGGTTTGTCGAAACAGGACAGGAAGCCAAAGGCAGAGAAAAGGGATTTGCCATGCATGGCATTGGCCATGATCGTCATATACTGTTCGCGATAATCGGCGTCGGCACCTTGCCGGGCGTCGATCTTGGCAACCTGCTTCTGATCAAATTTTGTGTGGGTCACATAGCTCAAGATGATCCCGGGCACGTCGTAATGATGAATGGTATCGTAATGAACGACCTTACCGTTCTGGACAATGTAGATACGATTCAGGTGGGTGTAGTCCTCGATTTTGTCGAGATAGTTCAGGTCGCGATAGCTGTTGGGGCCGTATGTTAGGGATGGCAGGTGATCGCTCAGCAGGATAATGATGCTGTGCGGGTCGAGCCGCATCAGCCCCTGCACATAAGCGGCCAGGGCCTCGGTGCGATAATAGAACTGGTTCACGACCCGCTCGAGCTGATCATCACGCACCTCTCCCAGCATCTTAATGACCATGGGACGCTTGTCAAGGTCGACGATGTGGGGAGTGTGACCATAAATACTATTTATGTAATTGAACAGGGGCTTGTCGGGATTTTCCCTGAGCCACTTGTCGACATAGGCCAGATTCTGGGTGAACAGTTCCCCATCGAACATATATTCTTCATTAGTTACATCACCGGTACTGAAATAGCTTTCACGTCCCGGCGCATACTCGGCTGGATAGTAAATTTTCTCAAAGCCCATTCCGGCGTAGGCGTTGGTAGAATTAAAGAAATCCGGCAGAAAGGCGTTGCTGGCCATGGCATGATATCCCCCCTGCGCGAGCACGTTCGGCAAGCAGAAGGTTTTGGCGCCAGTGAACACATCGAACTCAATGCCCGAGAGTTCCCGCATGGCGGGCACCCCGCAAAGCACCTCAAACTCGGCCTGGGCCGTGCCGCCACCAAACACCGGCGAAACCGACAGGCCGCCCTTGTCCACAAACAAGGCGGCAAAGGACGGATGCATGGGGTTCCTGGAAAAACGCACGCCGCGCAACAGATTGGGATCGATAAAACTTTCAAGCACGATCAGGTGGACGTTGCCTTTATTGGGCAGGGCATGGACCTTGCCGACCACCTTGTCAAAGGCGGACTGAAAGATAGAGTTGCCACGGTAGGCAACGGTTTTCTCCAAAGAGCTGCGCCGTCTGGCCTCATTGTAAAGGGCCATGCTGAGCCGGCCGTTGTTGCCAGCGCTCTCCGTGTCCGAATAAAACTGAATATAATTCTGCGTTGCCTCAAAGGCCTTCATGAACGCGGCCGGATAACCCTCAACCGCTATCATAAGAACCATGAGCGGTATGGCGCCAAGCAGCAGCGGCCGCAAACGACGCCATTGCACTGACCCCAGCAAGGCAATCAGGGGCAGCCCCAGCAACACAATGATCAAAATCTTGACGCTGAAAGGAATTACCTGAAACATCTCCGGCAGTTCGGTCACCTCGGCTAAACGTATCAGCCGGCCGAGCAAAAGATGGTAGACGTCGAACACTCCATACAACAACACGACAGGTACGGCGGCTACCATAAACTGCAAGCGGGAGGGCCGGGTAATCAGGTTGAAGTAGTAGTAAAAATAGAGAATCAGCGGAATCTCAAGGCGCCAGACGTTCAGTAGCGCGGGAAGCCCGCCGCACTGCTGCATGACCAGAGTGTAAAAAATGAGAAAGGCCAGAAAGCCGACATAGCGGTTGGCCAGTGGTTTCAGAAAGAAAAAAAGTTGCCGCGGGGATGTGCTCATGGAGCCCTACTATAATACCTGGTGCTTGCATTATCAAGAAGCGAAGGGCGGCGGAGGAAGGGCCACGGCACCACGTAACT
>DYDL01000034.1:2609-14241 GCA_020717925.1 Desulfocapsa sp. | reverse complement strand
CGGTCGCTGGAAAACTTACCCATGCGGGCCACGTTCAAGATGGATTTCCTGGTCCAGCCGGCAACGTCCAGAAAGGCGCGGTCCACCTCGGCCTGACAGCGGAGATAGTCCTCCAGGTCCAGCAGGGCCAGGAACGGATCATTAGGGTCCAGGAGGCTGTCCACCAATAGATTGAACAGCCCGGGTTCGCCGGGGCTGAAGCCGCCGTCCCGAATATGGTCGATGGCAGAGCGCACCTCGTCGTTCTGGACATAGACGTCGTAGGGCGTGCGCCTGGGATGCTGCCACTGTTGCTGCGCCTCTTCAGCGGTCAGGCCGAAGAGGAAAAAATTCTCCGCCCCCACCTCTTCGCGGATTTCGATATTGGCGCCGTCCAGGGTGCCGATGGTCAGGGCACCGTTCAACGACAATTTCATGTTGCCAGTGCCCGATGCCTCGGTTCCGGCGGTGGAGATCTGCTCCGAAAGATCGGCGGCAGGAATGATCTTCTCGGCCAGCGAGACCCCGTAATTAGGAAGAAAGACCACCCGCAACCGGCCACGCATGGCCGGATCACGGTTGACCGTGTCCGCCACGGCCGTAATGAGCTTGATGATGAGCTTGGCCTTCACATAGGACGGCGCTGCTTTGCCGGCAAAAATCACCGTGCGGGCCACTACTCTGGCATCGGGCGCGGCCAGCAGCCGGTGATACTGAATGATGACCCGTAAAATGTTCAGCAACTGGCGCTTATACTCGTGGATGCGTTTCACATGCACGTCGAACAGGGAGTCGGGATCCACCATCAACCCTTCGCAAAGGTGGCGGATTTCCTTGGCCAGCCGCACCTTGTTCTGCTGCTTGACCGTGCGCCAGCGCACCTGAAAGCTGGCATCGTCGGCCATTTTTTCCAGGCCGCGCAACTGGTCCAGATCAACGATCCAGCCGCTGCCAATAGTCTCGGTAATGAGCGAGGCCAGCCCGGGGTTGCTCTTCAAGAGCCAGCGGCGCTGGGTAATGCCATTGGTCTTATTATTAAAACGGCCGGGAAAGAATTCATGGAACCCTTTGAAGATGCGTTCCTTCAGCAGATCGGAGTGCAGAGCTGCCACCCCGTTTACCGAGTGGCTGCCAACGATGGCCAGATGGGCCATGCGCACCTTTTTCACTGGTCCCTCGGCAATAATGGACAGGTCGCGCAGTCGCTGCTCATCGCCCTTGCACCGCACCGCCACCTCTTCCAGAAAGCGGCGATTGATCTCGTAGATAATTTCCAGGTGGCGAGGCAGGATATTGCCCAGCAACTCCACCGGCCAGGTTTCCAGGGCCTCGGGCATGAGGGTGTGATTAGTGTAGCCAAAGGTCCGCACGCAAATGTCCCAGGCCTTTGCCCAGCCCAACCCCTCCTCGTCGACCAGCAACCGCATGAGTTCCGGGATGGCGATGGAGGGATGGGTGTCGTTGAGCTGAACCGCGATCTTGTCGCTGAAACTGTCAAAACTGGAATGTTTTTTCTTGTAACGCCGCAGAATATCCTGGAAGGTGGCGGCCACGAAAAAATACTGCTGCTTGAGCCGCAGTTCCTGGCCCTCGCGAATATCGTCGGACGGATAGAGCAGTTTGGAAATGGTCTCCATCTCCACCTTCTTGTGCACGGCCTGAATATAGTCGCCGCGGTTGAAGGAGGAAAGGTCCAGTTCGCGGGAGGCACGGGCGGTCCACAGCCGCATGTTGATGACGTTATCGTTGTTGTAGCCGGGCACCAGCATGTCGCAGGCCATGGCCATGACGGTTTCGGCATCCACCCACTCGGCGTGATAGACGCCCTGCTGGTCAACGGTAGTCCTAACCCGGCCGTAAAAATTAACCGGATAAAGATACTCGGGCCGTTCGAACTCCCACGGCGTGCCGTAGCGCAGCCAGTTGTCCGGGCTTTCCACCTGAAAACCGTTCAGCAGGCGCTGGTAAAACAGGCCGAACTCGTAACGTATGCCGTAGCCATAGGCCGGGATCTTCAGGGTGGCCAAAGAGTCCATGAAACAGGCGGCCAGCCGCCCCAGGCCGCCGTTGCCCAAGGCCGCGTCTTCCTCCTCCTCGCGCACTGTTTCCAGGTCATGACCAAGTTGCTCCAGCACCTGGGCCGCCTCGTTCACCATGTTAAGATTGGTAACGGCATTGCCCAGGGAGCGGCCCACCAGAAATTCCAGGGAGAGGTAGTAGACCCTCTTCTGCCGCATGTCGTAATAGTTCTGCTGGGTCTTGATCCATTTTTCCACGAGCAGGGCGCGCAGGGTATAGGCAAAGGCCTTGTACAGGGAACGATCGGAACCACGGCTGGGGTCGCGGCCAAGGAAACTCAGAAGATTATGGGAAACCGTCTCTTTGAGCCGACCGAGGTCAAATGTGGAGGACGGGGCGCTGTGGGGTCTTATGGTCGTGGTCTTTCTGGGTTTACTCATTCCGGTTTACACCTCGCTTTGGGTTTAGGAAAACCGAATGGAAACAGCACCCTCAACTCCTGAACAGCTTATCGTCATATAAGAAAAAAAATCAATTTAAAAGTCCTGGGCCTGGCGCTCACACAGAAATTCACGAACCCAGCCCATGGCCTCATCACGGTCGCGCACCTCGCCGGCCACCCGCGCCTCCTCAAGGCCGTCGAAGATGGCCGAAAAAACCGGCCCCGGCTGCAAACGGAACTCTTGCCGCAGATCGTGACCATTAAGCAGCCGCGGCCTGGTCAGCACCGGCTCAATGAATTGGCGCCGGGTCTCCTCGACCTGATCGTAAAGACGAGCCAGTGCTCCCTCCATGGCCAATGGCTTCCCCGGACCCTGCCCGGCAAGGCTGTCCGCCATGGCCAACATGAAAAGGCCTGGCAACTCCTCGCCCACCGCCTTCACCAGCCGAAGGCAGGCTCGGGGAGTAACAACCCCATCTTTCTGAAAGACGTTGTTGAGGTGAAAGGGCCACATGTGCAGGGCTATGAGCCGGCCGACCCGATCAGCCTCGGTTTTCCTCCAGGCGAAACGGCGGGCAATGACGCCAAAGCCCTCGGCCCCAACGCGATCGTGCTGATGAAAGGTGATGCGTCCATCCCGCTCCGCCAGCACCATGGGTTTGCCCAGATCATGAAACAGGGCCGCCCATTTCAAAAGCGGCCCGGCCGCTTGGTCAGCCAGATATTGGATCATGCCGCACCCGTGTTCCGGGAAGAAATCAGCGGGCGCACCCTGTAGCCGCTCCATCTCCACCAAAGCCTGGAGATTGTGGGCCAGCACGTCGAGGTGATGACTGGCGGGCTGCCCGACCCCGGAGCCGGCCTGCAACTCAGGAAAAAGATAACTCAGCAGACCAGCATCAGCCATGGCCCGCACCGTAATCGCGGCCCGGGGGCTCGCCATGATACGGGCCAGCTCATAACCGATGCGTTCGCCAGCGGGCTTCGTGATCAGGTCGGCCTGGTGGCGAACAAGTGCCGCGCTCTCCCCCTCCAGGCTGAAGCCCAGTTCCGCCATGAACCGGAAGGCCCGCAGCAGCCGCAGCGGATCGTCAACAAACACCGTGGGCGAGGTGACACGGATCACCCCCTTGGTAAAGTCCAGGCCGCCGCCGGTAGGATCGATAATGGCATAGGGCGGCATCAGCCCCGGGCCCGCCGGATCAAAGGCCACGGCCATGGCGTTGATGGTGAAATCGCGCAGTCCCAGATCCTCGGCCAGGCTCGTGGCCGGGCCGCGGAAACGACAGAAATCGATCTCGATCCCCTGCCAGACAACCCGGGCCACGCCCTGGACTTCGTCGAGCGGCACAAAGGCGCCGCCCAACTGGACGGCCAGATCCCGGGCCCAACCCGGGCCGTCGCTGGCCACGGTGAGATCCAGGTCCATGGACGCCTGGCCGGCCCGCCAGTTGCGGACCGCGCCGCCGGTGACATACAATTCTTCACCCCGTTGCCGGACAAGAGCGGCAAGAGCGTGCAGCAAGGCGGGAGGATAGTCACGCAGCCAATCGCGGTCCAGTTGTTCAGCGTTCAAGGCTCAAGGCTCAAGGTAAAAAGAAAGATGGGGGAGTGCATGGAACCTATAAGTCATATAGATCCTATAGATCCTATGTACACCCACCACCAACCAAACTCCCCCCTGTACCTATTGATTTTACACCATACAAAAAACCATTGCCGCAAAAAGGCTAGTTCCCGTTTGCCAGGAAACAGTTGTGTTTTTTTTGCTTCACTGAGTATAGTGGCCCATTCTTTCAACCCATACTAATGGAATTATGAAACACCAGTTCAAGTACGCCAATTTCTGGGCCATCCTGGCCACCGACATCCTGCTCCTCGTCGCCGCCCATCTGCTGGCCTATGCCATCCGTTTCGAGGGTGGACTGGTGCGATCCGACCTGATTCCATGGCCCATGGTGCTGCCGTGGCTGGTCATCTTCAAAATCCTGATCTTTTACTGGTTCGGCCTCTACCGTGGCATGTGGCGTTACACCAGCCTCGTCGACCTGGTCAGCATCCTCAAGGCCTGCCTCACCTCCTCCCTGCTGGCCATGGGTTCCATTCTGCTGGTCAATCGCTTCCAGGGCTTCTCGCGCTCGATCTTTATCCTGGATGGCCTGCTCACCTTCCTGTTCATCGCCGGCCTGCGGGTGGTGCTGCGCCTCTATTTTCAGGGTTTTCACCGCGCTTTTTTCCGCCCGTTGCCGCATGCCACCGGCCGTCGCAAAAAACTCATCATCATCGGCGCGGGCGACGCCGCGGAAAAACTGCTGCGCGAGGTGCGGGACAACCAGGCCCTGCCCTATGCAGTCGTCGGCCTGCTTGATGACGCCCCCGGCAAGATCGGCAAGCGCATCCACAACACCACGGTCCTGGGCGCCATCGTCGATCTGCCGGAGGTGGCCACCCAAACCGCGGCCCAGGAGATCCTTATCGCCATTCCCTCGGCCGTCAGCGCTCAGATGGCGCGGATTGTCGGTATCTGCCAGGCATCCGGCCTGCCTTATAAGACCCTGCCCAGCCTTGCCGAACTCTTCAACCACGAAGTGTCGATCAAGGCTATGCGCGATGTTTCCTACCGCGACCTTCTGGGGCGACCGCCAGTAGACCTTGAGATCGAACTTATCGACGAGGTGCTTACCGGCCGCTGCGTGCTGGTGACCGGGGCCGGCGGCTCCATTGGCTCGGAGCTTTGCCGCCAGATCATGCGTTTCAAGCCGGCCCGGCTCATCCTGCTGGACGCCGCCGAGATGAACCTCTACGGTATCGAGATGGAGATCCTGCACGAGCACACCTTTATGGACTATGTCACCGTCCTGGGCAAGGTGCAGGACCAGGCTCTGCTCGACCACATTTTCAACCATTTTCAGCCCACAGTGGTCTTTCATGCCGCCGCTTACAAGCATGTGCCCATGGTGGAGCGCAACCCCTGGGAGGCAGTGGTCAACAACGTGATGGCCACCCGCGGTTTGATCGAGACCTCGGTTCGCCACGGGGTGGAGCGTTTTATTCTGGTCTCAACCGACAAGGCGGTACGGCCCACCAACGTCATGGGCGCCACCAAAAGGCTGACCGAAAAAATCATGCAGGCCTACAGCGGCCATAAGACCCGCTGCATGGCGGTGCGCTTCGGCAATGTCCTGGGCTCCTCCGGCTCGGTTATCCCCCTGTTCCGGCGGCAGATCGAACTGGGCGGCCCGGTGACCGTCACCCACCCGGAGATGACCCGCTACTTCATGTCCATTGAGGAGGCGGCCCAGCTCATCCTGCAGGCTGCGGCCATGGGCACGGGCGGCGAAATCTTTGTGCTTGAAATGGGCAGCCCGGTGAAGATCGCCCAGATGGCCCGCGACCTTATCCGGCTCTGCGGCAAGGAGCCGGACAGCGAGATCGCCATCACCTTTGTCGGGTTGAGACCTGGCGAAAAACTCTACGAGGAACTGATCACCGAGGGCGAGGGTATCGTGCCCACTGAACATGAAAAGATCATGGTGCTGCGCGCCGCGCCCGCCTCCCTGCAAGAGCTGGAGGAGCCGCTGGCCCGGCTGGGGCAACTGGCGCAAAACCATGATGGCCAGGGCATCAAGGTTTTGCTGCGGGAAATAGTGCCTGAATACGCGCCCCAGGCGGACGCGGCCATCTTCCCCGCACCCCAGGGGCAAATGAGTGCTCGTCTTGAGGGCGTATCGTGACACCAGCAAGCCGCGCAAAGGCATGGTCAACAAGGCTTAACCGGCTGGCCGCGCCCTGCGCCGCTGGCCTTGGTTTTTCCCTGCCCCTGTCCACCACCGGCGCCTCCGCCTTTGCCCTGCTTTTCTTAGTCCTCTGGCTGCTCTCCGGCAAAGTTCTCGACCTGCCGCGCCAGATACGGGCCAACCCGGTGGTGGCTATTGCCCTGCTTCTGCTGGCCCTGCTCCTGGTTCGCATGGTGGGCTCTACCGCCCCACCGGGTGAGGCCTTTGACTTTGTCCAAAAGTATCGGAAGCTGCTGTTCATCGCCGCCCTGATGCCATTCCTGGCCGACCACAAGGCGCAACGCTATGGGATCAACGGTTTTTTCGCCGGTATGGCCACGCTGCTGCTGCTCTCTGGCGCCTTAAGCCTCGGCTTTCTGGAATCATTACGCTTCCGGCCCATGTCCGACCCCTCGCCGATCAGTCGCATTCCTCACGGCATCCTCATGGCCTTTACCATCTTCTGGGCCGCCCACCGGTTGCTCGACAACCCGACCCGGGCCTGGCCCTGGGCCGGGGTTATTGCCCTGGGCAGCTTCAATATCTTTTTCATGGTGGCCGGCCGCACCGGTCAGGTCATCTTCGTCGGTCTGGCGCTGCTCTTTCTGCTGCAACGCTTGCCCTGGAAAAAGGCCATGATTGGCGGCCTTTTGCTCGGAATAGTCCTGGCTGGTTTCTTTTTCCTCTCCAGTTCATTCTCCGGACGCATCGCCGAAGGCGTGCATGATATTGAGAAATACCAAACCGGGGATGCCAACACCAGCATCGGCCAGCGCCGTCAGTTCTGGGACAACGCCACGCATCTCTGGCTTGCCGCGCCGCTCATCGGCCACGGCACCGGCAGCTTTGCCAGGGAATATGCCGCGTTGGCGCAAAAGACCTCCGCCCTGCCCTCGGACAACCCGCACAACGAATACCTGCTGATCGCCGAGCAGACAGGTGTAATTGGTCTCACCCTCTTGCTGGCCCTTTTCGGGGTCATGCTCTGGTATTCCAGAAAACTGGGCCAACCCTATGGCTGGCTGGCCCAAGGGCTTGTGCTCACCATGGCGGTAAGCTGCCTGCTCAATTCCAGCCTGCTCGATATGGCCGAGGGCCACTTCTTTGCCTTTTTTACTGCCATGTTTTTTGCTGGCCTGGACCGGCATACGCCCGCCAGGATATAATCCCGCCCCCTGCTCCCACCATTCGAGGTCGACAGACAAGGGGAATTCAGCTATATTCTTTCACCCAAAGTATGAAACGGAAAAAAGCGGACAGGACAGGATGAAAGAAACACAACCAAGTCAGCGAATTGTTATCACCGGCGTAGGTCTGGCGGCGCCAGGCGCCGACAACCTGACCGCTTTCCGCCAAAACCTGCTGGCCGGTAAATCGGGTATACGGCTAATGGAGCACCGTTACATCGGCACGGTGCCGGCCGGCCTCTGTGATTTTCCAGAGACCCGCTATCGCAAGAAAAAAGACAACAAGCGCGGCACCAGAGCCGGCTGCCTGGGCGTTTATGCGGCCCACGAAGCCGTTGCTGACGCGGGCCTTGACCTGGCCCATACCGACCGCGGCCGGATCGGGGTTTACGTCGGACTCACTGAACACGGTAACGTGGAAACCGAGAACGAGGTGTACAATCTGAGCCAGTTCGACAACAATGTCGATTTCTGGTCGCACCACCACAACCCCCGCACCGTGCTAAACAACCCGGCCGGCGAGATCACCATGAGTCTCGACATCACCGGGCCCCACTATTCGGTGGGTGCCGCCTGCGCCGCCGGCAACGCCGCCCTCATTCAGGGGTTGCAGATGCTGCGGCTAAACGACGTGGATCTGGCCCTGTGCGGCGGCATCTCGGAATCAACCGGATCCTTCGGCGTTTTCGCCAGCTTCAAGGCCCAGGGCGCCCTGGCCAGCCACCCGCACCCACAACAAGCGAGCCGCCCCTTTGACCAGGGCCGCAACGGTATCGTCATCTCCGAGGGCGCCTGTCTTTACACCCTGGAAAGACTTGACGACGCCCTGGCCCGGGATGCTAAAATTTACGGTGAGATCATCGGTTACGCCATGAACTCCGATGCCCGCGACTTTGTGCTGCCCTATTGGCCACGCCAGGCGGAGTGCATGCAATTGGCTCTGAACCGGGCCGGGCTCACTGCCCGTGACATCGACATCGTTAATACCCACGCCACCGGCACCCGGCATGGGGATATCGAGGAATGCCGCGCCCTGCGCGCGGTTTTTGCCGACTGCCCGCACACGTACATCAACAATACCAAGAGCCTGATCGGCCACGCCATGGGGGCGGCCGGCTGCCTGGAGCTGGCCGGCAACCTGCCGGCCTTGGTGGATAAGCTGGTGCACCCGACGATCAATGTTGACGATTTGGATCCAGAGTGCAACCTGCCGAATCTGGTGCGCGACCACCCAAAGGAAGCGGGTCGGGTGGATGTTATCCTCAACAACTCTTTCGGCATGCTTGGAATAAACTCGGTGGTAGTAGTCAGGAATTACCAGCAATAAAGTTGCGGCGCGACCTGCAAGCAGGCCAGCCGCCCGAAACATGAGGAATATGTATGACGCCTGAAGCGATCAAAGAGGTGATACTGGAGATCATCCAGGATATTGACGAGGATGCGGACCTGGCCAGCCTCAAGGGCGGCTTGCCCCTGCGCGACCAGCTCGACCTGGACTCCATGGACTTCCTAGACATTGTGATGGAATTGCGCAAACGCTACAAACTCCAGGTGCCGGAGGAGGATTACCCACAGCTCGCCTCCCTGGACTCGACCGTGGCCTACCTGACTCCCCGACTTCATGATGTATAACCCCGGCCTGTGCGCGCTCCCATCGTCATCATAGGGGCCGGCCTGGCCGGCCTGGCCGCCGGCATTCGACTCGCCCGGGGTGGCCGCAACCCCCTGATCATCGAGCAACACGACAAGCCCGGCGGCCTGAACTCCTATTATCACCGCCAGGGTCAGCTCCTGGAAACCGGGCTGCACGCCATGACCAACTTCGCGCCTCCCGAGCAACGCCACGCCCCGCTCAACCGGCTCTTCCGGCAGCTCAAACTCTCCCGCAAAAATTTTATCACCCATGAGCAAGTGCTCTCGGAAATCCGCGACCAGGCCGGCAACACCTTGTGTTTTTCCAACGACTTCAACCTGCTGCACCAACAGATATTGGCCGCCTTTCCCGAGGCTGCCGACGGCTTTACTCGGTTGGTCGAGGTCATCGATAACTACGATCCCTTCACCCCGGCCCCCTGGTGCTCCACCCGGCGGGAATTGCGTACCTTTTTGCCCAACGAACAGTTGCAAAACCTGCTGCTTTGGCCGATCATGCTTTACGGCAACGCCTGCGAGGATGACATGGACTTTGCTCAGTTCGTCATCCTCTTCCGGGCCATCTTCCAGGAAGGGCTCTTCCGGCCGGCCGGCACCATGAAGAATTTCCTCGACCTGCTCCTGAACCACTATCGCGCCCTGGGCGGCGAAATCCGTTTCCGGACACCGGCAACCGGGCTCATCACGAACCAGGGCCAGGTAACCGGGGTAAAACTGGCCAACAACGAGACCCTGGCCTGCGAGGCGGTCATCTCCACCGCCGGCCTGCGCGTCACCCGAGACCTGCTGGCCACCGCCGACCACGGCGCTGACCTTGCAACCCCGGGCGGCAACATCAGCTTTTTTGAAACTATCTTCCTGCTGCCGGGCGCTTTTCGGCAAATACTGGCTCCGGACCGCACCATGCTTTTCTATTTCCACGACACCTTCCAGCACCGGATGCCGACAACGGCCGTGGACATGAATAGCTGCGTGGTCTGCCTTTCCGACCATTTTCAGGGGATAGCGACAGGCGAGACCTGCCAGGTACGCGTCACCCATCTGGCCAACTACGACCTCTGGCATCAGGCCAGCCCAAGCGAATATATCGCGATGAAGGGACGCTACGCCCGGGAGTCGGCGGCCCGCGCCGAGACCCTGATCGGCGCCTTTCACGATCAGGTGCTGTTCCAGGATTCATTCACCCCTTTGACCATCCAGCGCTTCAGCGGCAAGGAGCGCGGCGCGGTCTACGGTGCGCCGAATAAACACAAGGACGGTTGCACCCCGTTTGCCAATCTGGTGCTGGCCGGCACGGACCAGGGATTCCTGGGCATTATCGGCGCCATGATGTCCGGCGTGGTCATGGCCAACCAGCACTTCCTGGCAGGAGCAGACCATGCTGCATAATTCCATTGCGGCCGCCACTGGCAGCTACGATGCCGTAGTCATCGGCACCGGCCTGGGAGGGCTCACCGTGGCCAACCGCCTGGCCCGGGCCGGCCACCAGATTCTGCTGCTGGAGCACCACCATCAGGTGGGCGGCCTGGCCACCTGGTTCAAACGGAGGGGCCACATCTTCGACGTCTCGTTGCACGGCTTCCCTTTTGGCATGGTAAAGACCTGCCGGAAATATTGGAACCGGGCGATCATGGACTCCATTGTCCAACTCAAAGGTATTGTCTTTGACAATCCCCAGTTCAAACTTAGCACCTCCTTTGACCGCGAGGATTTCAGTGCGCTGCTGACCAACCACTTCCAGGTACCTGGCCAGGCGGTGACCGCTTTCTTCAACCGGGTCACGGCCATGAACTTTTACGACGACCGGTCCATCACCACCCGGGAGCTGTTCGAGGAGTTCTTTCCAAACCGGCCAGACGTGCACCGGCTGCTCATGGAGCCCATCACCTATGCCAACGGCTCCACCCTTGACGACCCGGCCATCACCTATGGTATCGTCTTTGCCAACTTCATGAACAAGGGGGTCTTCACCTTCCAGGGCGGCACCGACCGGCTCATCGGCCTGATGGTCGATGAACTGGTAAAAAACGGAGTCACCATCTGCACCAATGCCAAGGCGGAGCGCATTGTCATCGACCAGGGCCGGGTGCGCGGGGTAATGGTTGACGGCCGGCTGATTACGGCCAACTGCGTCATCTCCAACAGCGGCATCATCAACACCGTCAACCACCTGGCCGGTCGCGAGAACTTTCCCGCCGACTTCCTGGTTACGGCCGACCAGGTGACGCTCAGCAACTCCAGTTGCCAGGTCTACATGGGAGTGCGCCAGGGCGAGACCCTGCCGGACATCGGCGACCTGCTCTTTGTCTCGCGGGCCGCCAGATTTGACAGTAATGAGATGCTCGACATGCACACCAGCAGCCGCACCTTCTCCCTTTACTATCCCAAAACCAGGCCGGGTTCAAACCAATACACGGTAGTGGCCTCGATGAACGCCCGCCACGACGACTGGGCCAGCCTGCCAGAGGAACGCTACCAGACGGAAAAAAATGCCCTCATTGATCGGGCCGTGGAACATCTGGAATCATACCTGCCAGGTATCCGCGCCAAATGCGACTGGCTGGAGGCAGCCACCC
>DYDL01000034.1:0-2043 GCA_020717925.1 Desulfocapsa sp. | reverse complement strand
CTCACCGGCTCATTCAACATGGCCAAGCATGCCGTGCTCCTCATGCTGCGCAAGCGTTACGGCCGCATCATTTTCATCACCTCGCCCATGGCCCACGCCGGGTTTGCCGGCCAGGCCAACTACGCCGCCTCCAAGGCGGGCCAGATCGGCATGGCCCGCTCCCTGTCCAAGGAGACCGCGTCCCGCAAGATCACGGTGAACTGCGTATCGCCGGGCTTTATCGATACCGAGCTGCTGGCCGGCCTGTCGGCGGACCAACTCGTTGCCTATAAAAAAAGCGTGCCCATTGGACGCTTTGGCAAACCCGAGGAGGTAGCCGAGGCGGTCCTTTTTCTCTGCGGCCCCAAAGCCGCCTACATCACCGGCAGCGTCCTGGAGGTGAACGGTGGTCTGTGATCCCGCCATCCTCGACCTGCTGCCACACCGGCCGCCCTTTCTCTGGGTTGACCGGATCGTCAGCCGCGCACCCGACCACCTGGTGGCGGAAAAGGATATTCCCACGGAGCTCGACCTCTTTGCGGGGCACTTCCCGGGCCAACCAATCATGCCCGGCGTGCTGCTCTGCGAAGCGGTGTTTCAGGCCGGCGCCCTGCTCCTGGCCCTGTCGACTCCCCAAGGCAAAGCTGGCCTGCCTGTACTTACCCGTATCCACAACGCCCGCTTCAAGCGGCAGGTCATGCCCGGCGACACCATTCGCCTCGATGTCCGCATCACCGACCGTGAGGGGGGAGCCTGGTTTTTAAAGGGCAAGGTAGAGGTTGGGGGCAAAAAGGCGGTTAGCGTGGAGTTCGCCTGTACCCTGCTGGATCATCTTCCCGCTTGAACGTATTTTCACGAGGCATGCCATGAGCTTTCTCAACCTGAACGGTAAAAAGATCGTGGTCTTTGGCCTGGCCAACCGCAAGTCAGTGGCCTGCGCCATCGGGCAGGTTCTTACCGGTGAGGGCGCAGAGGTCATCCATGTGGTGCGCAGCGAGGCCAGGCGCGCCGGGGCGCTCAAACTCTTTCCCAACTCCCGCGTCTTTGTCTGCGACGTGGCAGACGAGGCCAACATCGTCCGGGTGCGCGACGAGATCGCCACACAGGTGGGTGGCCCCATCCACGGCATAGTCCACTCCATCGCCTTTGCCAACTATAGCGCTGGCCCGCAACCATTCCACGCCACTACTAAACAAGATTTCCTGCAGGCCATGGACATCTCCTGCTTTTCGCTCATCGCCATTGCCAACCTTTTCCGTGATCTCATGAGCCCAAACGGCGCGGTGGTGACCCTCTCCATCTCCACCACCCGCATGGCGGCCGAGAACTACGGCTACATGGGGCCGGTCAAGGCGGCCTTGGAATCGTCGCTGTGCTTTCTGGCCAAGAGTTTCTCGGAATTTTCCCGGGTACGCTTCAACGCCGTCTGTCCCGGACTACTCAAGACTTCGGCCTCGGCTGGCATTCCCGGCTATGTTGACTCTTATCTGTATGCCGAGGAACTGACCCTGCGCAAGGAGGCTCTGCACACCCGGGAAATCGCCGACATTGCGGCCTTTCTCCTGTCGGAGCGCGCCGCCGCCATCACGGCCCAGTGTATTGTGGCCGACGCTGGCATGGGGGTGAATTACTTTGACCAAGGCATCATTGCCAAGGTGCTGCGCTGATATGCACTTCCAACACGTCTGCCTGCATGGATTTGGCTACGCCCTGCCACCCCGGGTGGTCAGTTCGGATGAGATCGAACAACGCCTGGCGCCCGTGTACCAGCGGCTGAAGCTGCCCTTGGGCCGGTTGGAGATGATGAGCGGCATCCGCGAGCGCCGTTTCTGGGAGCCGGGCACCAGGCCAAGCGCTGCCGCCGCCCTGGCCGGTCAGGCGGCCCTGGACCAGGCCAACCTGCGGGGTGCTGACATCGACTGCCTGATCTTCACCTCGGTCTCCCGCGACATGCTGGAGCCGGCCAGCGCCTCCTTTGTCCACCACCGGTTAGGCCTGCCGGCCGAGTGCCTAACCTTTGACCTGTCCAATGCCTGCCTGGGCTTTCTGGACGGCATGTTGGTG
>DYDL01000231.1:1114-4112 GCA_020717925.1 Desulfocapsa sp. | reverse complement strand
TGGGGTGGCTACCTGAGCAGTTACGAGAAAACGGAAGAAACTCTGTCAGGGCGGCGGGTTTTAAGACATGGTCAGAAACGCATGATGAAGGTGCTATGGATTTCAGCGGTTGTTCTCGTGGCAGCCACGGTTGAAACTGTGGCGGCCACGGCGTCACCGAGCGTTTTCGATGGCAGACCCGTCGGGGCGGCTGAGAGCCAGATAGACAAGCTCGTTTTCGGCCAGTTGATGCGGCTGGGCGTTCAGCCGGCCAATCTCTGCTCGGACGCCGTGTTTGTGCGCCGCGTCTATCTGGACGTGATCGGCACACTGCCCACTGCGCAGGAGGCCAAGACGTTCATTCTGGATCAGAACCCACGGAAACGCAGCGTGCTCATTGATCGGCTGCTGGAGCGGAGCGAGTTCGCCGATTACTGGGCGATGAAGTGGAGCGATCTGCTGCGGATCAAGGCGGAGTTCCCGATCAATCTCTGGCCGAACGCGGCGCAAGCGTATCATCGCTGGGTGCGGACAGCCATCAAGCAGAACATGCCGTATGACCAGTTTGTGCGGGAACTTCTCACTGCCAGCGGCAGCAACTTCCGCGAGGGCCAAGTGAACTTCTACCGTGCGATGCAGAACAAGTCGCCCGAAGGCATCGCGACGACGGTGGCGCTGACGTTCATGGGATCGCGGGCCGAGTTCTGGCCGAAGGACTACCTGCCGGGCATGGCGGCCTTCTTCACGCAGATCGGTTACAAGGAGACGGCGGAGTGGAAGGAGCAGATCGTTTTCTGGGATCCCGCCGCGACCGCAACGCCGGCCTCCAGCAATGCGATCCCCTTGCCGACCAACATCGTTCTGCAGGTGGCCAGCGACGCGCCGCGGATGGCGACCTTCCCCGACGGGACGCGCATCCAACTGCCCCCGGATCGCGACCCGCAGGAGGTCTTTGCGGACTGGCTGATCACGCCGAAGAACCTGTGGTTCTCGGTCAACATCGCCAACCGCGTCTGGTCCTGGCTGTTGGGGCGCGGGATCATTCACGAGCCGGACGACATCCGCTCCAACAACCCGGCCAGCAATCACGAACTGCTCGCCTATCTGCAGAAGGAACTGATCGCGGCGAAATACGACCTCAAGCACCTCTACCGGCTCATTCTGAACTCCAAGACCTATCAACTTTCCTCCGTTCCCCGGAACAACGATCCCCGGACCGACATCTACTTCGCGCGCTATCCGATCCGGCGGTTGGAGGCGGAGGTGCTCATTGACGCGCTAAACCAGATCACCGGCACGAGCGAGAAATACGTCAGCGCCATCCCGGAGCCGTTCACCAACATCCCCGAAAACGTCCGCTCCATCGCCCTGCCCGACGGCAGCATCAGCAGCCCGTATCTGGAACTCTTCGGCCGGCCGCCGCGCGACACCGGGCTGGAGGCCGAGCGCAGCAACCGTCCCAGCGCCGCGCAACGGCTGCACTTCCTCAACTCCAGCCACGTTCAGCGCAAGATCGAGGACAGCGCCAAGCTGCGGGACTTGATGAAAACATCGTCTCGCGGCCAGCCGCGCGACCCGATTGACGCGCTCTACCTGACCATCCTGTCGCGTTATCCGACCGACAGCGAAATGGGCGTCATTGGCGGCTATTTCCGCAGCGGCTCCAATCGGCAGTCCGCGATGAACGACATCATCTGGGCCTTGATCAATAGCGAAGAGTTTCTCCACAGGCATTGAGAACAAATGTTGGCAGTTGACGATATGCCAGTTCTGACATAGCATCGGTTGTGAACAATGAATGGCAAACCATTGCGCTGGCTGCGCGGCGGGGTGAAAACACCGCCGATGAGCGTGGAAGCGCGAAGAGAGATGGGCACGCTTCTGCGAGAACTGCAAGACGGCGAACAACCCGCCCTGCCGCACTCGCGGCCCATGCCGGCCATCGGTCCGCGATGCCATGAATTGCGTGTGAACGACCGGAATAGAACGTGGCGATTGGTTTATCGAATCGAGCCGGATGCCATCGTGATTCTGGATGTGTTTGAGAAGAAAACGAACCAGACGCCGCAGCAAGTCATCGAGAACTGCCGGCGGCGGTTGAAACTTTACGAAGCGAGCAGGCCATGAAAGAACTGAAAAACGGATGGGTGGAAGGCTCCGTCAAGGACTTCCTCGAATTGTCGGACGCTGAGGCGGAATTGATTGAGACGCGCCGCGCTTTGAGCCGTTTGCTGAAGGAAGTGCGGGAGAAACTGCACCTCACGCAAGTGGAAGTGGCCGCGCGTCTCCAGACCAGCCAGTCCCGCGTGGCGAAAATGGAAAAGGCCGACCCGACCGTCTCAGCCGACTTGCTGCTTCAATCGCTCTTCCGGCTCGGTTTGAAACGAAAGGAACTGGCCAAGGCCATCTGATAAGAATCTGGTTTTGAGGTTTCGGCATCGCGAAACCAAGTGACAAAATATGAAAGGTGACAACATGAACACTCAGCACAACTCAGAGTCAGGCATGGCAATCTCCCGGCGCGAAGCGTTGCGGCGCGGGCTGCTCGGCGCGGCGGGACTGTGGGTTGCCGACAGTTGGGGTCTCGGCGCGCTGGCCGCGCTGCCATCGCCCAAGGCCAACGCCAAGGCCCGCTCCGTCATCCAAGTCTGGCTCTGGGGCGGCGCGTCACACATAGACACTTTCGACCCGAAGCCGGATGCGGGACGCGACTACTGCGGCCCTTTGGACAAGGCGATCGAGACCAATGTGCCGGGAATCAGGATTAGCGACCAGCTTCCGTTGCTGGCCAAGCACGCGGACAAGTATTCCCTCATCCGCAGCATGACCCACGGCAACAACCAGCACGAGACCGCCTCCTACATGGTGCAGAGCGCGCGACAGGCCGGCGACCGGCTGGTCTATCCGAGCATGGGCGCGGTCGTCTCGCTCCTCAAAGGCTACAACGCCGGCTACAAAGGGCTGCTGCCGCCCTACATCGTGCTCACGGAGCCGCAGGGACGTTTCTCTGAGGCGGGCT
>DYDL01000231.1:0-1074 GCA_020717925.1 Desulfocapsa sp. | reverse complement strand
GCGAGCCGGTTCGAAGTCGAGGGCGTCGTCGCCCGCGGCATCACCGACCAGCGGCAGAAAGACCGGCGCGACCTGCTCCAGCGGCTCAACGCGCTCGATCACGCCGCCCCCGGCGATCCGGCGTTGGCCGCCTCGCGACAGTCCGGGAAACAGGCCTACGACCTCATCCTCGGCGACGCGGGTAAGGTGTTCGACCTGTCGCAGGAGAAGGACGACGCGCGGGAACGCTACGGCCGCAACCGCTTCGGCCAGTCCTGCCTCGTCGCGCGCCGACTGGTGGAGCGCGGCGTGCCATACGTCACCATCAACTACAACGGTTGGGACACCCACCGGCAGCATTTCGAGACCATGCGCCGCAAACTGCCCGAACTCGACAAGGGCCTCTCCGCACTCCTGCAGGACCTCTCCGACCGCAGCCTGCTGGCCAGCACCATCGTCTGGTGCTGCGGCGAGTTCGGCCGCACGCCCAAGGTCCAGTGGGAAGCGCCGTGGAACGGCGGCCGCAGCCATTACGGCAACGTCTTCAGCGCGCTGGTGGCCGGCGGCGGATTCAAGGGTGGCCAGGTCGTCGGCGCCTCCACCGCCAAAGGCGAGGAAGTCAAGGACCGCCCCGTCTATCCCGTGGACCTCATCGGCAGCATGTATGACCTGCTCGGCATCAACGGCGACGGCCGTCTGCCCCATCCCCTCGGCCTGCCCGCCACCGTGCTCGCCTCCTCCGGCGAAGGCGTCCCGATAGGCGGACGGTTGAAGGAAATCATGTAAAGCAATCTGAAGTAGGCCAGACACTCCTGTCTGGCCTTGGAACGGATGGCCAGACAGGAGTGTCTGGCCCGCGAGTTGTGGAGCGTCTTATGAACTCATCACGATGGCTCATGTGGGTGCTGGCGGGCTGCTTGGCGGTGGCGGCCGGGGCGCGGGCGCAGCAACAGGCGTTCAAACCGAGCATTGGCTACGTCTATCCCGCCGGCGGTCAGGCGGGCGCGACGTTCCAGGTCACGCTCGGCGGACAGGTCTTGGACGGCGCGACCAATGCGTTTGTCTCCGGCAAGGGCGTGCAGGCGACGGTGCTCG
>DYDL01000230.1 GCA_020717925.1 Desulfocapsa sp. | reverse complement strand
GCGCTCCGCGCGTGTCGGTACGAGGATTTGTTCGGTGGCCAGGGGCTCGGCGATCAGCAGTTGAAACCGTGGCCGAGCCTGCTTTTTGCTGCTTCCGGGGAGTGAGACCTTGACCGTGGCATGCTCTGGCAGGTTGACAGGAGTCTGGGGGACGAAGACGCCATGTTCGTAGACGGCGGTTATGGTATGCGGCATGAAAAATCCTCCGAAATATGATGCAAATAACGTCCAATTCCATCCTACCATACCGGAAAAAGGAATGAAAGCGGCAGGTCATCACCGCAGTCTACCTGGGCCGGGGGGACATTCTACCGGTCTACTCGACTGAGCGGACGAGCTGCCTACGAAGCCGCTTGAGCCGGTGAAGACCAACCAGCACCCCGTCATGCGTGGCAATGTCCTTTTGCAAGCGTTCTGGGCCGCAGGTCTCCCTGGTCCGCTTATGGGCGGCCCGCATCACCACGGCAAGCCGGGCATCTTCCTGCGCCCGTTGAGATGTCGGACGGTCCCGCCAGATGTAATAGCCGCCCACCGAAAGATCAAGCAGCTCGCAGAGCCCGGTTATTGGATATTTGAGTCGCAAGTCCTCTATCATGGCGTATCTCACATCGACTCCTTCGCGAAGTACGCCGCGGCTTTTTTTAGGATGTCACGCTCCATCCTGACCTTGGCCAGTTCCAACTCAATATCGCTCAACTGCCGCTGCTGCTTGCCAATCTCGCCAAGCCTGCCAGCTCGACCGGCCTTGAGCCAGCTCGTTATCGTTGATTTCGGCAAACCTAGGCGCCGGGCAACCTCTGGTACGGAAAGGCCTGCCTCCGTCACCAGTTTTACCGCCTCTTCCCGGAACTCCTTCGTGTATCTCCCGTAGGGAATCCTTTCAATTCTGACACCTCCACTTTCTGTTTAAAGAAACGGCGCTTTGGTGTCCACTTTTTTCAACCTACGTCACTACCCGTGAGGTTCGATAAAGAGGAGGGGTTTTTGCCGGCGCCAAGCCTCACAAAGAAAAAGGGGGAAAGACTTGCGTCTTCCCCCCCCCGGCGCCCTGATGGGCAGCCTGTTATCCAATTTACCTAATGGGACAGGGCATAGGCAATGGCATCAATCTGGGCGGTACTCAGGAAGGTGAGCGAGCCCATGCCACCCCTATCGGCCGTGATGGCCTGCTGGATGCTGGTGGAACTGACCCCCCGTTTGGAGGAGGTGGCCAGCGCCCGATGGCAAGTCGCGCAATAGGCGGTATAGAGGTTGGCGCCGTCAGGGCTGCCCGGAGCCGGGGTTGGAGTCGGCGTCGGAGTCGGTGCCGGGTCTGAGTCGCCAGTGAGCGGATTGTCGTGGCAGAGGCCGCAGCCAATCTGGGTACCCTTAGCTACTGCCACGGTCCTATTGTCTTCTTCATAGAGCTGGCGGGCGACCGCAGCCCGTGACAACACGGTGCCGCGTAGGTCGCTACCGTGACATGCCTTACAGGACTGCGCATCGCGCTTGTAGAAGGTGCGGTGCCCACCGGAGCTCCAGGCCTTGTCATTGACGTTGTGCATGCCGTGGGGGCCGTCGGTGGTCAATGCCAGGCTGGTACCATGGCAGGCGCCGCACTCAATGATCGTCCCCGCGTGGCCCTGGATCTGCGTGGCGGCCACGTTGTCGTTGGCCTCAAGGGACGGCCACTCGGCATGGGTGCTGCCATGACAGCCTTCGCAGGCGATGCCGCTATGGCCGCGGCTGTTGCGGTAGAGGGTGTTGTCCTCTTCGGCAAAGCGCTTGTTGGTGGCCACGAGCGGCGTAGCGGTGGGGTCGGCTGGATTATAGGAAACCGTGCCGCGGATCGAGCTGCCCAGGTGGCTTACGGCATCGCCAGTATGGCATGACTGGCAGGTCGGTTCATTCACCCAGGGTGTGCGGTTGCCGCCCATGGCCCCGGATACGGCCAGCAGGCCGCCGTGGCAGTTCTGGCAGGTCAGGCCCGCGTTAGCCATGGCGCCACGCAGACATTTGGTGGTGCTGCCGGGATGGCAGAAATAGCAGGAGGTGGTGCCATCTTCCGGAATAATGGCCGGGTTGCTGGCGTTCGGCAAGGTGCCGGCCATGGTCTCGCCATGCCGACTGTGGATGGCGGCGGAGAGCAGGGGTTTGCCGATCTGGTTACCCTGGGGGCCGGTGCCGGCCAGGTCCAGGGCCGGTGAGTAGTGGCACGAGGCGCAAAGCACCGGCTGCGCGGACATGAGGTTGGTGTTGTGCTTGGCGTCGTGCAGGATGAGAATGTTCTGGCGGAAGGCCTGTTCGCTGTCGGTCTTGATGCTCCAGGCGGCAATGCCGTACTTGGTCGCCTCCTGACTGTTGGCCGCTACGCCACCCTCGGCATGGCAACTGCTGCAGTGCATCTCGGCGGAAACCGGCAGCACGATATCGGTGGTAGCGAGCACGGTGCCGCTGGCCTTGTCCTTGGCCGTGATGCGCATCATTGGGTAATCATTGGTCACTCCCATGTCGTCAATGGCGACGATCGGGATGCCGAGGGCCGTGAACCAGTTCATCTGGGTGTCAAAGGTGCCCATGGGTTGCGGGGTATTGGCGGCGCCTGGCATCATTGCGCCCAGGATGCCCACGTCAACCGCGCGGGTCACGCCGAAGAGACCATAGATATTGTCCCAGAAATTGGTCTTACCAACGCTGGTGGTGGTGCGGGAACCCTTCGCGTCGGCTACGGCCTCGTAGGTTACGCTCACCTGCGTATCATTCAGGATACTCGGCTCACTGCCCTTCTTGATCACCAGGGCGTGGATGTTGTTGAAGGGCGGCAGCAGGGAGAGCACGGAGAAGTCGCGATCATAGCAGTGCATGCCCAGGTCGTTGAAGCCAAGCACCTGATATGAGCCGGCTGTGGGCGGCGGGGTAACCGGCGGGTTGGTGCAGGTGGCGGGTGCGCCGCTTACCGCCTCTTCCGCAAACTTGCTGCCCGCCTCGGCGCGGACCCTGCAGGGGGCCGGGGACAGTCTGGTAATTTTGAGGGCCCAGGAGGTGCTGATTGCAGCCCTTCTGGTACGGCCAAGCACTTCACCGCTGTCGGCGTTGCGCACTGTGATGATATCGCCCTTGGCGCATTGGCCGGCCAGGGTCAGGGTGTTCCGGGTTGCTCTCCAAGACGCCGTGCTGATGGAGAGCAGGGAGGTCGTAACCTCGCCGCCCGGCTGAGAGTGTTTGCCCCGGTGACGCGTGCTGGCGGAGCGCAGTGCATTTCCATCCTCGGCAAATACTGGCGCTGCAGCCATGGCGCAAACAGAAAATGCGGTCAGTAAGGATGCCGCGATTCGGCATTTCAGGTAATTCGGGGCTGGTTTTTTACACATAGTTTTCTCCTTATTTATTAGCTTCTGTTTTGTGGCGTTATTGCCCGGTTGCGCAATCTGCGGCCGTCAGCGAGCTTCAATTGTGGTATGCCGATGCAAGGCGAGTGCCACAAAATGGTAGTGGTACGAAAAAATATTTTTCGGCTTCGTTTCCTCATTAAGTTTTAAATGAATCTGGAAAAGTGTTTTGCAAGCTGCAGGCCCGCCAGAGCCCTGCGTGTGTTATATTATGAGGTATTACATGTTTCGTGCCAAAAACGGATTGTGGACAATTATTTGAGTAACGACCTGATTTGTAGAATGAAAACGGCGAATATCTAGTTGGGACAAACCGGGAAGCCGTCACCGGCAGTATGACATTTAGCAGAACCGTCAAATGTGATAGACGGGAGGGTGAAACAGTATGTGCCGTAGATATAGCGAAGAGAGATACTGACTTGGTCAGGTTTCTAATGCGCTGAGATGATAGTGAGTTTTCCGGACTTCCGGGCCGGAATTCAGGAAAATTGCCAGGGCAGCATGATTCTTGCTAATCTATAGTACCTGTTGCATATAAAGCCTAAGTGTGAACGACAGGGTTAGGCGGGCGGAGGAGGGCCGGATGTTTGTGTCAGGCCATGGTTTGTGCCCTGGAAAAGGCGTACATTGATGCTGTGCCGTGTCCGTATTGCTCATCGGTCAGCGGGGCAGTGGCACCTTTTGTCCATCCAGGTCCACCCGGACAAAGGTGATGTTGGTGAAGAATATTTCCGACTCATGCCCGGTGTCGATGTCTTTA
>DYDL01000033.1 GCA_020717925.1 Desulfocapsa sp. | reverse complement strand
ACTTACTGATAACCGCCTAAAGCCAACCAAGGTCCATCTCAAAAACCAGCAACTGCCCGCTCTGGGCGGAAGGCAGACCGAGCACGCCCTGCCCGCTTAAGGCGGCGACGTATAGTTTGGCGGGCGCATGCCGGCCAGGTCCGCCAGGCGGCGGATTGCCAGCGGCCACCGGCCGGACCTGATAGTCCAGAATCCGGCCGGCCAGTGGCGCGGTGTCCCACACCTGCCTGAGCCGCCGGCCATCCCAGGTAAGCCCGAAAATCGAGCCGCCAGCGCTGATATGGTCGCCAGCCAGGACACCGGCCAGGGGATCCCGGTTTTCATTCACCACGATATCGTTCTTGCCGTCGCCGTTGAAATCAGTGACCACGATGCGGCAGGGGACGGGCAGCCGCTGCCGGGTCGGCTCAAACAGAGGAATGAGTTCCCCCTCCACCGGTCGCCCGCTGACCGCCCGCTGGTTGACCCCATAGAGTTCCTCGCTCCTCCAGAGCAACGCGCCATGGGCGTCGTGCACCTGGAGGTGATGACCCGCATCCAGACTGATGGCTTCGCTTGCGCCATCGCCGTCAAGGTCGGCCAGGGCGAAATTAAACAGGTCGATATCCTTGGGAACCAACACCTTGCGGTCCGCCACCAGGACGGTGTCCTGCCAGCGCAGCCAGAAAAGTTGTCCAGCCACCATGGCGTCGAAACGCTGGCCAGCCAGCAACATCCCCTCGCCCGGCACCGTAAGGACGCGGATATACCAACCGAGATCCTTGGCCAAAACGGTAAGACCAGCAGGGCCCCATTCCAGGATAAACGAGCGCGGCATATCGCCGGCCAGGGCGCTGACATAGATTTCCTGCCGGCCGTTGTGGTTCAGGTCGGCGATGGACAGCGCATGCACCACGACCCCGGCCGGCACCTCAAAGGAGGCCAGCGGCGGCGCGGACCCACCCTGCATTTTCTGGACCACGATCTCGCCAGCGCTGGCCAGCACCATTTCATCCTCGCCGTCCCCATCGACATCGCCTACGTCCATGGCCTGCATGGTCATGGCCACCGGGCTGGTCGCCACCGCGGCATCAATGCGGTACACGCCGGCGGCAAACTGGATATCCAGATCGGATTTTTCCGGATGGGCGGTACGGAAGGCGGCCAGATCGCCGCCAAACTCACCGACCGCCGCCGGAGCATTGGCGGCCTTTGCGGGCTTTTCCGGGCGCCCTTCGCCACGCTGGCCCTTATCTTTGTCCGGGGCCCCGGCAACCGCACCCTGGGTGGCCTTTTCTCGTTCCCGCAGGAAAAGGGCGATCTCCCCGGCCAGGCGGTCCACGGCCGGCACGAGCTCCTGGCTGGCCTCGCCAGCGAGCTGGAAGGTGTGAATCGGATGATCAGTGACAAAGGGGTCAAAAAGTTCAGCCCGCAGCAACCAGCCGTGGTCCGCATCCTTAAGGCCGAGAGCAAGCAGGTAGGCGGCGCCCAGGGGGGTGAAGAGGGGGGCCGGCGCCTTGCGGTCCCAAGAGCGGCCCAGTTCACGCAGCACTCGGTCCACCCTGGCTGGCTCGACCAGCACCATGCCCTCATGGCCGGCCAGGCGGCTGGTAAGCATGGCGCGCACCCCGGCGCCCATATCGACCAGCACCCCGGTGCTCGGTTCCATGGGGAGCAGGGCCACGGTGACCCCCTGCCCACCCAGACAAGGGCAGGTCACTAGCAGGCCAAGGAGCAGTCCGACACTTACCAGACACGCCCACGAACGGGTCCATGCATGCATGCGCTTCTTTCCAGTTGCCATCTTGTCTCTTTTTGGGTAATTATTCAGGTTGGTTAGACTGTAGTCTGTTAGGAGCATAAAAGTTTTGTGTCATAGCCGGCAAATTGTTTTCAATAAAACAAAGCAACTCAGTCTGAGTTGCACGCGCACATCCTACCTGTTCACCTGAACACCTACAGACTATCCAGCTCAGCCGCTACGCGGCGTCAGCGTTTGTGCGAACTTTCCGCCAGGTCTGCAGCTCTGTTAACAGGAAGCACCCGAAGGGGGAACGTACCCCAAGTGGTAAAGACCCGGCAAGTCTTTTTACTCTTTTCCAGCCAGGCCGGTTGGCCACAAGGAATGCGATGCGGACCGACATCTACCTGCTCAGACACGGTGCAACCCCGGCCAATCTCGAGGAGCGTTTCGCCGGCCGCAGCGACGAGCCCCTGCACGCCAAGGGTATTGCCCAGATCAGGGAGGTGGCCGCAACCTTGGCCAACCAGCGGATTGACAAGATCTTCGCCACCCCCCTGGCGCGGACCCGACAATCGGCCGCGCTGATCAGCAGCCTTACCGGGGCGCCGGTCCAGGTGGAGGAGGCCTTCACCGAGATCTCAATCCCCCACTGGGACGGGCTGACCAAGGACGAGATACGGCGTCGGTTCGGCCCTGAATATCCCACCTGGCTCGCCCAGCCGGACGCCTTCAGCAGCCCGGGCTGCGAGACCTTGGCGGCGGTGCGGGAACGGGCCGTGGCCGGCCTGGAACGGATCATGGCCAGCCATGGCGGACAGCGGCTGGTGGTGGTCAGCCACCTCATCGTCCTCCGCTGCCTGGCCCTTCATTATCTGGGACAGGGGCTAACGGATTTTCGCAAAATCAGCCTGAAAAACGGCGAGCTTACGCTCCTCTCGCGCACCGGCGCCACGACCATCATCACCTTCCCGACCCAGCCGTTGTCAAGCCACGGCCACGAGACGCACTGCCCCCACCCATAGTCCTACTTTTTTTTGCCCACCCTGGCCGGCTTGCGATACTTGGAGGGCCGGATGGCGAGTTGCTCCCGGTACTTGGCCACGGTCCGCCGGGCGACCTTGATGTTCTCCTGCTTGAACAGGTCGGTAATGGCCTGGTCGCTCAACGGCCGGGCCGGGTTTTCGCCCTGGATAAGCTGCCGGATCCGCGCCTTGACGCTTAGGGAGGCCACCGTGTCGCCCTCGTAGGCATCAATGGCGGTGTTGAAAAAATATTTGAGTTCAAAGGTGCCCTGGGGGGTGTGCACATACTTGTTGGTGGTCACCCGGCTGATGGTGGACTCGTGCATGCCGATGTCCTCGGCCACGTCCCGCAAGATGAGCGGCTTGAGGTGTCCCACCCCTTTCTCGAAAAACTCCCGCTGGAACTTGACCAGGCTCTCCACTGTCCGGTAGATGGTGCGCTGTCGCTGCTGGATGCTCTTGATGAGCCAGGTGGCGGAACGGATTTTTTCCTGGATATACTCCCGGGTGGCGGCGGGCGCCTTGACTTCCTGCGTAAGGATGTCCCGGTAATAACCGCTGATTCGCAGACGCGGCAGGCCGTCGTCGTTGAGCTGGATAACAAACTCATCGCCGATCTTGTAGACATAGACATCGGGGATTATGTACTGCGGCTCCTCGTCGGAATAGACCCGGCCCGGGAAGGGGTCGAGGTTGACGATGACCTTGACCGCAAGCAGCACCTCGTCCACGGATCGGCCGGTGGCCTTGGCCGCGGCCACGTAGTTTTTGGTCTCCAGGTGCCTGAGATGGTCGCGCACCAGGACACTCGCCAGGGAATCGGCCAGGCCAAGACGCGCCAGTTGCAGCAGCAGCGACTCCCGCACGCTTCTGGCCCCGATGCCGGCCGGGTCCAATTCCTGGACCTTGGCGATCATGCGGCTCGCCAGCTCCTTGCTGCAACCGGCCTCGGCCGCGATCTCCTCCTCGTCCACATCCAAGAAGCCATCCCGGTTGATATTGCCGATGACAAAGAGCCCCACCGCCTTTTCCTCGTCAGTGGCATCGGAAAATTTAAGCTGCCACTGCAGGTGGGAGACCAGATCGGGCTTCTGGGTGAGGATATCGAGGCGCGATGGCAGTTCGTCACCATCCGCCCCTTTGGCATTGGACGAGGAGGTGGATTCGTATTCGTTTTCGTAGTCACTCCAGTTGATCTCGGACAGGGTGGCGACACCCTCGACGTTAACCTCGCTGGTGGTCTCGGGCGCCACCACCTCGGGACCGCCTTCCATCTCCCGGGTGCCTTCCCCCTCGGACTCGCCTTCGTCCTCGAGGTCCATGCCGAGTTCTTCCAGAACCGGGTTCTGCTCCATTTCCTGCTGAATGGTGGTGGCCAGCTCCAGGCGGGCCAGTTGGAGGAGTTTAATCGCCTGCTGCAACTGGGGGGTCATGACCAGCTGCTGGGCAAGTTTCAGTTGCTGTCTGAGTTCAAGTACCATCCTATCCCTTTGCCGGCCACCGGCCACGGCCGTTTACATGGTGAAATTCTCGCCCAGGTACATCTTGCGGGCCACGTCGCTTGCCACAATCTCGTCGGCGCTGCCGCTCATGAGAATCTGGCCGTTGTTGACGATATAGGCATAATCACAGACCGACAGGGTCTCGCGCACATTGTGATCCGAGATCAGCACCCCGAGCCCCTTGTCCCGCAGGCTGCGGATGATCTGCTGGAGATCGGCCACCGCCAGGGGATCAATGCCGGCAAAGGGCTCGTCGAGCAGGATGAAACGCGGCTTCGTGGCCAGGGCGCGCATGATCTCCACCCGGCGCCGTTCGCCGCCGGACAATGAGTAGGCGCGGTGGCTGGCCAGATACTCGATCTTCAGGTCATGCATGAGGCCCGCGATACGCTCGGCAATAACCGCCCGGGAGAGGCCCAGGGGTTCCAGGATGATCCGGATATTTTCCTCGACAGTCAGCTTCTTGAACACCGAGGGGTCTTGGGCCAGATAGGAGATGCCCTTTAAGGCCCGCTTATGGATGGGCAGGCTGGTGATGTTTTCATCATCCAGCAGGATGCGGCCGGCGTCGGGGCGAACAAAACCGGCAATGGCATAAAACGAGGTGGTCTTGCCGGCGCCGTTGGGGCCGAGCAATCCTACCACCATGCCGGTCCGCACCTCCAGGCTGACGGTATCCACCACCCGCCGCTTCCGGTACTGCTTTACCAACCCTTCTGTTGCCAGTACTGCCACTCCGCCCCTCCAACTCCCTGCCGCGACTCGCTCACTTGCCGTTGCCGGGGAAAAAGACCCCCTTGACCCGTTCGCCGCCCGTACCCTCGCGTTCCACCACGCTTCTCCCCTCGTCCAGGTAAAGGATGATCCGCTCACCGGTCACCTTGTTATCCTTCTGGAAGACCGTGGTGTGGCCGGTCAGGATCACCTGGCGTTTTTCCGAAAAATATTCCAGGGCATCGCCGGAGGCGATCCACCCCTCGCGATTGATGCGGACATTGCCCCGGGCCGTAAGCCGGCTGACCTGCTGGCGGTTGACCGCCACGGTAGCACCAGCCTCGGGCGGACGCTCGTAAAAGACCGTCATCTCGTCGGCCTGGATGACGAGCCCCTGCTGCGTGGCCTCTACCTTGCCGGAGAAGACCACCGACTCCTCCTTCTGGCTCGCCTCCATGCGATCGGCCTCAATGCGTATCGGGGCACTCTCCTCGGCGGCCGCGGCCATGGGTCGGCAAGCGCCACCCAGCAACATCCCGACCAGCAGCAGCCAGCCCAGCATTCTAGTCCTGAACATTATTACCACACTCCTCCGGCAGGCCGTCAAGGTTGACGGAAGCGAACCTGCATGCAAGGACTATACCATCCCGGCAACCTTTGTGCATATCCTATGTTTTATTCAGCAAAAAAAATGCTTTGCGCAAGCGGGCCATGCCCCGCACGGCTGCCTCGAATTTTTCGAGGCAGCCTTTACATATCGGGCCCGCGGCAGTATCATAGGGCGCCGCTCATATGGAACCTGCGGTCGGTCACGCCGCGCAACCTCTTGGGGAATAATAATGCAACCAGGCATTGAAAAGGCGCAGATCCTCATCGAGTCCCTGCCCTATATAAAAAAATTCTACAACAAAACCGTGGTGATCAAGTACGGCGGTCACGCCATGGTGGACGAGGAACTGAAAAAGAACTTCGCCCTGGATATCGTGCTGATGAAATACATCGGCCTCAACCCGGTGGTGGTGCATGGCGGCGGCCCGCAGATCAATAGTGTGTTGAAAAGGATGGGCATCACCTCGAGCTACATCGACGGCATGCGGGTGACGGACGGCGAGACCATGGACGTGGTGGAGATGGTCCTGGTAGGCAAGGTCAACAAGGAGATCGTCGGGCTCATCAATTTTCACGGCGGCAAGGCGGTTGGCCTTTCAGGCCGGGACGGCGACCTCATCCAGGCCAGGAAGCGCACCATTATCAAGGGCCAGAGCAAGGATACGCCGCCGGAGATCATCGACCTGGGGCGGGTGGGGGAGGTAACCCGGGTCAACCCGGCGGTGCTGGAAACCCTGGACGCCCGCGGCTTCATCCCGGTCATCGCGCCGGTTGGGGTGGGCGAGGACGGCTGTTCCTACAACATCAACGCCGATCTGGTGGCCGGCGCCGTCGCCGCCCATCTGGGGGCCGAGAAGCTCATCCTGCTCACCGACGTGCAGGGCGTGCTGAACCAGGCGGGCCAGCTTATCTCTTCCCTTACCCGCGCCGAGGCCGATGCCCTGATAGCGGACGGCACCATTGCCGGCGGCATGATCCCCAAGATCGAGTGCTGCCAGCAGGCGGTGGCCAATGGCGTTGGCAAGGCCCACATCATAGACGGCCGGGTCGAACACGCCATACTGCTGGAGATGTTCACCCCGGAGGGTGTTGGCACGGAGATCGTCAAATGAGCGCGAGCAGCGACTGGATCGCCAGAAGCGAGGCCCTGTTCATGCCGACCTACACCCGCTTCCCGGCCGTCATGGTCTCGGGTCAGGGGTGCAGGCTCACCGACGTTGACGGCCGGGAGTATCTCGATTTTCTCTCCGGCATCGCGGTCTGCAGCCTGGGCCACTGCCACCCGGCAATCACCGCCGCCATCCGCGAGCAGGCGGGGAGGCTGACCCATGTCTCCAACCTCTTCCACACGATGCCCCAGACCGAACTGGCTGAACTGTTGATCAGCCACTGCTTCGCCGACCGGGTCTTCCTGGCCAACAGCGGCGCCGAGGCCAACGAGGCCGCCATCAAGCTGGCCCGCAAACACAGTGGCCCGGGCCGCTACGAGATCATCTCGCTGGCAGGCTCCTTCCACGGCCGCACCCTGGCCACGGTGGCGGCCACCGGCCAGGCCAAGTTCCATGCCGGCTTCGAGCCCCTGCCCGAGGGCTTTATCCACGCGCCTTTTGGCGACGCCCGGGATATCGAGGCGCTCATCACCCCCCAGACCTGCGGTGTGCTCTGCGAGCCCGTGCAGGGCGAGTCCGGCGTCCGGCCCTTGGGACGGCAGTACCTGGAGGAGATCCGCGCCCTGTGCGACCGCCATAACCTGCTGCTCATCTTTGACGAGGTCCAGGTCGGCATGGGCCGCACCGGCACCCTGTTCGCTTACGAGCAGTGGGGGGTGGTGCCTGACATCATTACCTTGGCCAAGGCCCTGGCCAACGGCCTGCCCATGGGCGCCATGCTGGCCCGGGAAAAGGTGGCCGCCGACTTTGGCCCGGGCACCCACGCCTCCACCTTTGGCGGCAACCCGGTGGCCAGCGCCGCGGCCGTGGCCACCATGAAGATCATGCTGGCCGACGGCTTTCTCGCCGAGGTGAGCGCCAAGGGGAAATACCTGGCCGGCAAACTGGCCGAGGTCGCCAGCCGCCACCCCGATCTGGCCAGCGGCGTCCGCGGCCTGGGCCTCATCCAGGCCCTGGTCCTCACCGAGGCGGCCGTGCCGCACGGCAGCGCCATGGTCACCGCCCTTTTCAAGGAAGGGTTGCTGTTGAACTTCGCCGGCAACGTCGCCCTGCGCTGCATCCCGCCCTTGGTGGTGAGCCGTGCCGAGATCGACGAGATGATCGCCATCCTCGACCGGGTGCTGACCGCCCGGCCCTGGCAATAGCACCCTTGCGGGCCGGCACACGCCACGCACCCGACTTCTTCCCTGCCAGACGAGTCGGACGGGTCAGACCTGTCCCGACTTGTCCGACCTCAGGGGTGAAACAGGCCAGGGATGTTGGGATGGACATGCTAACCTTGAAAAATTCAAGATTTCCATAAGAGGAGGGCAGCATGCAACGCTACCTCATCATCGGCAACGGCGTGGCCGGCACCACGGCGGCCGAGGCCATTCGCAAGGCGGATGCCAGCGGCCAGATCACCATGGTCACGGATGAGGAGATGCCCTTTTATTACCGCATCCAACTGAACGAATATCTGAGCGGGGATATACAGGAAGATGCGCTCATCGCTAAGAAACCGGACTGGTATAGTGAGCGGCGGATCATCCTGCGCACAGGGGTAACGGTAACCGATGCCTTGCCGGCCCAAGGGCTGGTGGTGACGGCCAGCGGTGAAAGGATCCCCTACGACCGACTGCTGCTGGCCACTGGCAGCAGTTCCTTTGTGCCGCCCCTGGCCGGCGCGGACAAGGAGGGTGTCTTCACCCTGCGCTCCGTTGCCGATGCCCGCAGGATCATGGCCTTTGCCAAGAAAGCGGCCCGGGTGGTGCTGATCGGCGGCGGGCTGTTGGGGCTGGAGACGGGCAATGCCCTGCGCAAGCTGGGCAAAGAGGTAATGGTGGTGGAATTTTTCCCCCGTCTGCTGCCTCGGCAATTGGATGGTCCGGGCGCGGTCCGTTTGCAGGGGCTGCTGGAGGAGCGGGGTTTTACCTTTCGGCTGGGCGCCTCCACCACGGCGATCACTGGCGACGTCAAGATCGCTGGCGTGACCCTGGCCAACGGCGAGACCCTGGCGGCCGACATGGTGATCCTCTCGGCCGGGGTGCGGCCCAACCTGGGCCTGGCTGCCAAGCTCGGTCTGGACTGCGACAAGGGGATCAAGGTCGATGCGGCTATGCGCACCAGCCACCCGGCGGTGTATGCGGCCGGCGACGTGGCCGAGTTCGAGGGCAGGATGTACGGCATCTGGCCGGCCGCCCTGGAGCAGGGACGGGCGGCTGGAACCAGCATGGGTGGCGGCCAGTCCGGCTATCATGGCACCACCATGGCCAACAGCCTGAAGGTGGTTGGCATCGCCCTGGCCTCGGCCGGCGAGATCGACGCTGAGCAGCGCTTTGCCAGCCAGGTACGGGAGACGGCGACGGTCTACAAAAAGTACATAATCGATAACGATCGTCTAATCGGCTGCATCATGCTGGGCGATACCTCGGGCTTTGCCGCCATGACCCGCGTGATCGCCGAGCGGACCTCCGTGGCCGGGCTCACCTTATCCTGAGAGGTGCGCCCGGCGCTCGCTCAAGCCTTAGTCCACCTTCTTGAGTGGCATGCCGCACTTGCATGGGCCGGGAGTGGCCGACGAGGTGTTGCAGAAGCAGGAACCGCCGCAGTTGCAGAAGTAGAGGCCCGTGCCCTTCAGGTTCACCCGCTTCACCGGCTGGCCGCAGCCGCATTTGCTCGGATCATTGGGGTCCAGCGCGCACTTGCATCCTTCGTTGCAGGTGCAGAGGATGGCCTCGGTTCCTTCCACCTTCAGCATGTGGCCCCACTTCATGGGCTGGCCGCAAGCGCAGTTTCCGGGCTGGGTGGCGACCGTCTTGCAGGTGCAGGTCGGGCCGCAGTTACAGGCATAGAGCACGTCCTGCCTGGTTTCGCTCGCGCCGGCCGGCGCGGGCTGCATGGCTGACTTGTTCATGCCCATGGGGCAGCGGCCGCCCAAGCAGCAGCAGCCCGCGAGGAGAAACAGGAAGAGCAGGGCCATGGTCAAGGTGGAAAGGGGGTGTGCGCGCATGATGGACCTCTTGACAGTGGAATTTAGTTAAATTTCCCTCACTGGGAAACGGTTGCACTATCCAATAATCAATATAGCAGACGGCGGCGATTTGCGCGATTGTCAATTAAGAGCTGGATGGGGGCGTAACGTCGGGTACCCGCTCTATGCCGTTGTGGCGGTCGGTTTTTGACTGGTAAAGGGCCAGATCAACCTGGTGGAGGATCGTTGCCAGCTCACAACCATGCCTGGGCGCCTCGCCTAAGCCAAAGCTGACACTGAAATCGAGTTTTTTTTGTGTCGCATAATCCCGCACCGCCTGCTGGATACGCCGGGCCGTCTGTTCGGCCTGATCCATGTTGGCGTCTGGCAGGAGCAGGACGAATTCATCGCCGCCCAGACGGGCCACCAAATCGTAGCCCCGGACGGCATGTTGCAAGATGTCGGCAAAGTCCCGCAGGACCAGATCGCCGACGCTGTGCCCGCAGGAATCGTTGATGGCCTTGAATTTGTCCAGGTCGGCGAACATTACGGTCAGCGGGCTTTTACTCCTTTCCGCCTGCTGGATCATGGGCGTGGCGAGTTCGAACAGAGCCCGTCGGTTCATGACTCCGGTCAACGAGTCGAGCCGGCTCTGTTGTTCCAGTTGGTGGCGGTTTTTTTCAATGCGGCCCATGAGGATATAGCTGTAAACCAGGATGATGCCGCCAAACAGGTTCAAAAAGATCAGGCCTGGACTCAACTCCTGGCCATGCCCGGTAAAGCGCAGGATAAAGGCCAGGATGATCGCGGCAAAAGAGCCTGCCAAGGCTTCGGCAAAGATCCGCATGCCGTAGCGCATGCCGTTTCCCAGAACCACTACGATGAACACCAGCTCCGAGGGTGGCAGGGGGTAGGGATCGTTGACCACGGCAATGGCCACAATGGCAAGGTCCAACCACATGGCCAGTCGGTATCGGGCTGGACAGCAATGGATCTTGCTGGCATGGATGAACAGGGCGGTAACGCAGACGGCATATACCATCAGCGCCCAGTTCATCCGCGCCAGGGTCAGCCAGGCCGGGGCAAGCCCGTTGGACAGATTGAAAAAGGCCATGGCCAGCACCCAGAACAGATAGCGGGTGCGGAACTGGACCTTCTGTTCCTGCCACGAAGAGGCGCGCACCGTATCCTGGGGCTGACGCCGTTCTCCGCAATGCCGGCGTTCCGGGGCAAGATGTCTGGAATCAATTATGTTCCGCTGTGCATTCATCCGGGGTCAGTAACAAGGCATAGGGCGGGTCGGGCGGCCAGTTGCCGCTGACCGTCGATTTTTTAGTTCGCTATCCTATCATGAAACTGCTGGAGTTGCCAACAGTTTCATGATAGGGCGAGCACAGTTCGGCGCACGCCTTGTCAAGCCGCTGGACCTGGCGGCAGAAAGACCCGCTGCCCCAGTTCCTGGTCAATCATCAACAGGCCGCGGCCGTCACCCTCCACCCGTTTAAGCTTTTTCAGGATGAGGGAGAAGCTGGCCTCCTCCTCCACCTGTTCGGTGACAAACCACTGCAGAAAGATCTGGGCCGCGTGGTCCTTGTCCTTGATGGCCATATCCATGAGCTTGTTGATACGATCGGTCACGAATTTTTCATGCTTCAAACCGTGAGCAAAGGCCTCCGCGGGCGACTTGAAGTTGTTGGGCGGGCCATCGATTGGCAGCAGCTCGGTGCGGCCGCCGGTATCGCAACTGAAGTTGAAGAACTTTTCGCCGTGGGTCATCTCCTCCAGGGCCTGTACCCGCATCCAGGAGGCGAAACCCGGCAGATCCTCGGACTGGAAATAACCGGCCATGGCCATGTAGAGGTAGGCCGAGTAAAATTCATTCTTCATCTGTTCGTTGAAAGCATCCTGCATTTTCTTGTTAAGCATATGGCTTCCTCCTTTCTTAGATCTTTAGGTTGTTTACTCTGTAGTCTGATAGTAAAAAGTCAACTGGCTAGCTAATAGTCTAAAATGCTACAGTCTATCCACCTGCTTACTCCATATTCAGCCGACTCAGGTAACCTTTTTTGCGGACCTGGCCCATCATCCAGGCGAAATAGAGGCCGCCCAGGCCGAGATAAAGCAGATTCAGGCTAAATGAAATCATGAGCCCCCGCCAGTCAATGGTCCCGGTTTGCAAGGCATGTCGCATGCCCTCAAAGACGTAGGTGGAGGGAATGAGATAAGCGATCTTCTGGAGCCAGAGGGGCAGCACGGTCACCGGATAGAACACCGCGGACAGGGGCTGGATGAGAAACGGTACGCCCCAGATCAAGGCCTCGGCCGCCCTGCCATAGCGGAAGATGAGCCCCAGGGTGAAAAGCCCCACCGCCCAGCCGAAGAGCAAGAGAGTGCCTAAAAAAGGCACCAGCGGCAGCCCAACGCTCAGCAGGTTGTAGCTGAAAAAAAGGTAGGCCAGCAGGCCAAGCAGGGCGGTGGTTATAAGGGATTTGAGCAGACCAACGACGCAGATGCCGAGGATGATCTCTACCATGCGCACCGGCGCGATAAAGATGTTGATGATGTTTTTGACCCAGAACTCCTCGGTGATGGTCAGGGTAATGCCCTGCTGGGAGCGATAGAGCACGTCCCAGAGGATGACGCCACCCAGCAGGAAAACCACGAAACGCGGCGCGGCCAACTCCTGCAGGTATATGGTCAGGTAGCCCCAGACCAACAGGTTCATCACCGGCCAGAAAAAGATCTCCATGGTCCGGGCGATGCTGCGGCGGTGCAGGTAATAATAGCGCAGCACAAAGGCGCTTATCCGGAGCCACATGGCGCTTTTTCCTTATCCGGGTCAGTGGGGTAAAGTTCGCCGTTGCGGGCAATGGCGATGAACAGCTCCTCCAGGGAGGCGCTGCCCGTCTTGGCCACGATCTCCGCCGGCGGGCCGGTCATGACCACGCGCCCCTTGGCAAGGAAGATCACCCGGTCGCACAGCAACTGCACCTCCCGCATATTGTGGGAGGTGTAAAGTATGGTCACCCCCTGTTCGCGCTGCAGGAGCAGGAGCCGGTTGCGGACCTTTTCGCTGATGTCCGGGTCCAGACTGGCGGTGGGCTCGTCCAGCAGCAACACCTCCGGGTCATTGAGAAAACCCTTGCAGAGATTGAGCCTGGTCAACTGGCCCGAGGAGAGGCTGCCGGTCAGGCGGGTAAGGGTGTCCTCGATCTCAAAGGCGGCGAGCAACTCCGTAATTTTACGGCGCGGTTGGCGCAGGCCATACAGCCGGGCAAAGAAGTTAAGGTTTTCCCACACCGAGAGATTGGTGGGCAGGGCGGTATAGGCCGAGGAGAAGTTGACGCGGGCCAGGATCTGCCGCCGTCGGCTGTTCAGGTCGAGTCCCAGGATCCGCACCGTGCCTCGGGTCGGGGTGATGAGGCCAAGCAGCATGTGGAGGATGGTGGTCTTGCCCGCGCCGTTGGGGCCCAGGATGCCGAGGATTTCGCCGGGGGCAGCGCTAAAGCCCACCTCCTCCACTGCCACCAGGTCACCGAAGCGCTTGGTGAGCCCGCAGACCTCCACGGCCGGGGCCGGGGGCTCAGGGGATGGCCTTGGCATAAAAATTCCTTAGATATTCCTTGGTCATGCGGCGGGCGGAAAACTGACTGCCGACGGTCTTGATGGCATTTTTCATGATGCGCACCCAGCCGTGCGGGATGCCGTTGTCGGCCACGTCATAGTAGAGTGGTATGATCCGCTCTTCCAGGAGTCGGTAAATGGCCTCGCTGTCATCCTGATCGCGATCCCCGGTTTCTGGCGCATCGCCAAAGGCCCAGCCGTTGTCCCCGTTATATCCTTCCAGCCACCAGCCATCCAGGATGCTGAGATTGGGCACTCCGTTCAGGGCCGCCTTCATACCGCTGGTCCCGCATGCTTCCATGGGCGGCAGCGGATTGTTGAGCCATACATCCACCCCGTGTACCAGGTACTGGGCGAACTGTTCGCCATAATTCTCGACAAAGGCAAGCCGGCCGCAGAGCTCCGGGTTACGACAGGCGTTATAGATGCGCTGCAGGATCATCTTGCCGGGATCGTCGGCCGGATGGGCCTTACCGGCAAAGATGATTTGCACCGGCCGCCAGCGGTCACCCAGCAGCTTTTGCAGGCGTCCCAGGTTGGCCAGGATCAATTCCGCCCGCTTGTAGGTGGCGAACCGGCGGGCAAAGCCGATGGTAAGGACATTGGGATCGAGCAGGGCGCCGCCGGTCAAGACCAGGGAAGCCGGCGCCCGGTCCGTGGCAAAGCGACGCCTGGACTGTTCCCGGATGACATCCAGTAGTTTGATCTTGAGCCAGACATGGGTGCGCCAGAGTTCCTCGTCCGGAATCTCGTCAATCAACTGCCAAAGAAAGGGATTGTCGTGGTCGTCCAGCCAATCCGCGCCCAGGTAGGTATTAAACAGCAACTCCATTTTCGGTTCGATCCAGGTGGGCACGTGCACACCGTTGGTGATGGCCTCAATGTGATGGGGTTCGTCCGCGGTCTGCAGCCAAAGGCTCTGCCACATGCGGTTGGCGACCTCGCCATGTTTTTTGCTCACGCCGTTTTTAAAGCCCGCCAGGCGTAGGGCAAAGGCGGTCATGTTGAAACCGGCCGTTGGTGCGTCGGGATGGGTGCCAAGTTGCAGAAAGGTCTCCCGATCGAGGCCCAGGGAGGTCCAAAAGGACTGGAAGTACTTCTCGATGAGGTAAAATGGAAAGACGTCGTGCCCGGCCACCACAGGGGTATGGGTGGTGAAGACCGAGGTCCGGCGCACCTGAATCAGGGCGTCTTCCAGGGAGAAGCCCTCGGCCAGACAGTCCCTGACCCGTTCGAGCAGGGCGAAGGCGGCATGGCCCTCGTTCAGGTGGACCACCGAATGCTTGATGCCCAATTGCTGCAGCACTTCGTCGCCGCCAAGGCCCAGGACAATCTCCTGGCGCAGCCGCTGTTCCAGGTCGCCGGTGTAGAGGCGGGCCGAAATCCCCCGGTTCCAGGGCTCGTTGCTGTCGATATCGGTGTCCAGCAGGTAGAGGGGAATGCGGCCGACCTTCACCTGCCAGACCATGACATGGATCGGCGGTTCCATGAGCGGCACCTTGACGATCATCGGCTTGCCGTCTTGATTAAGCAGGCGGGTGATGGAGGCCGCTTCGCGGTCCAACCCCTGCTCAATGCTTTCCTGCCAGCCCGACTCGCTCAGCCTTTGCCGTACATAGCCCTCGGGATACATGAAGCCGACCGCCACCAGGGGAACATGGAGATCGCTGCATTCCTTGAGATAGTCTCCGGCCAGAAAACCCAGGCCCCCGGCATAAAAGGGTAGTGAGTGGTGCAGGCCGTACTCGGCGGAAAAATAGGCGATAAGTGGTTCCTGCGCCGGACAGGTTTCGCGCAGGATGGAACAGCCGTTGTGGCGCATGTACTCCCGGAAGCGGGAAAGGACGAGATCGTAGTGGCGCAGGAAGTTTTCATCCTGGCTGGCGGCCGTAAGAATGGCCTTGGGCAGTTCCCGGAGCATCTTGTCCGGGTTGTGAATGCTCTCCTTCCAGGCCGCCCGGTTCAGCATCTTGAAAAGCATGCGGGCGGCAGGGTGCCAGCTCCACCAGAGGTTCTCGGCGAGTTCCTCCAGGCCGGCAAGCCGTTCGGGCAGATATGGGAAGACACTTGGGCTGGCTGTCATGATTGACTCCCGCAGCCGACTTGCGGCAAAATCACCATCAGGCAACGCCACCAAACACCTCGACGCGATTCCGCCCCTTTTCCTTGGCCCGGTAGAGCGCCTGGTCGGCCTGATTGACCAGTTCCTCATGGGTGGTTTCCATGCCATCGCTGATGGTGGCAATGCCCAGGCTGACGGTGACCAGACGCAGGGGGAGGGATTTTGCGTGCGCAATGCCCATCGCCTGCACATTGGACCGGATCTTTTCCGCCAGATGGCTGGCGCCATTTGCCCCGGTATCCGGCAGAATGACCACGAACTCCTCGCCGCCGTAGCGGGCGCAGAAGTCACCTGCCCGGCTGATGGTCTTTTCAATGCCTTGGGCCACGGCGATCAGGCAATCGTCGCCTTTGCCGTGGCCGTAAGTATCATTATACAGCTTGAAATTGTCCACATCGCACATGATGAGCGACAGGGGATAGCGGTCGCGTTTGCTTCTGCGGAACTCCCGCAGCAGTTCCTCGGAAAAGCTCCGGCGATTGGGAATCTCGGTAAGCGCATCAAAGGCGGCCTGCAGCTTGATGGCCTCATAGGAGCGGGAGAGTTTCGTGCCCGTAATCAGGATGCCCAGCAACCCCACCAGGCCGATGGCGAGGTGAGCCAGGCGCAGAGCCAGCAACTGGGGTTTTTTCAAGAAAGGCAGGGTAATGCTGATGCCGCCGCGGATATCGTCTTCCTGGTAACCCTGCATGGCGTGGCAGGCAAGGCATGCCTTTTCGGTGCGGAGCGGCGCCATGTAGAAGAAGGCGGTGTCGGTTTCGTCCTTTACGTAGGCGCCGACCTCCGGGGTGCCGCGCTCAAAGGCCTCCAGGGCCAAGGTTTCCCTCGGGGTCGGCCGGTTCTCTGGCCGAATGGGTCGCAGGCTGGTGATATGGAACTGGACACCCTTCTGTCTTGCGGCTATTTCCCCGATCTGCCTCGTCATATAAGAGGGGTTGAGTTTGGTCAGAGTCAGGTGCTCGTTGACCTTGATTTCCCGCAGCGGGTCAACAAGATATGGGTTGGGCTGGGTCTGGTCGGTTATTGGCACGTAGACGCCGCCATGCCCGGCGTTCCATTGCCGAGTCATCAGGATCTGGTCAAAAAAACTCCGGGCGGTCTGCAGGGCCGTGAACTCCTTTTCCCTGCTGGCCTCGCGATAATTCCAGGTAAACGATACCCCTACCAGCAAAAGCCAGATGCAACTAATGATGCCCATGGTCTTCTTCATGGCATATGCCTCGCGCAAAGGTATCCTGTGGTCTGCATGAAGGAATCCGGCCTGCCGTTGGCTGAGGATAATGCTTTAGCAGGACGGCGCCTATCCCAGAGTTACATGTGTCGCTATGAAAAGCAAGGAGGTTTCAGTCGCGGGCCAGTTGGTCGCCGACCTTGGCCTGCCGGAGTTTGAGCATGAAGGGGGTCGCCTGGGGAGCGCCTTCGGCTGGCGACCAGGGGGCAAACTCGGCAGCGGTTTGCGGATCGTAGGGGCCTTGCTTGAGTTCGAAAAAAATGGCTTCATCGCTCATCACCGCCCAGGCGTGCCAGGTGTCGGCCGCCATCTCAAAACCAAGCACCTGGGCGTCTGGACCAAGGGAGAGACGCTGCAGCACCTTGCCAAAATCGTCCAGCACGATGACATCCACCTGGCCCCGGATGACCATGGCGAACTCCGCGCGCTGGCGGTGGCGATGTGGCCGGAAATAGGAGCCCCGGCAGGCGGCGACAAAAAAGCGCTGCACCGGGTCGGCCGGAGACTCGTGAATGTTGTGATGGGTGCGGAGGCGGGGGTTGGCGCCGGCTTGCGCGAGCAAGCCGGACAGCAGGTCGGTGGTGATCAGTTCCATGGGTTATTTCTTCTTGAGCAGATCCCTGATCTCCGTCAGCAGGACCTCGGTCGGGGGGGGCGGGGCCGGCGCCGCGGCCTCTTGTTTCTTCAGGGCGGAGATGGCCTTGACGCCCATGAAGATGGCAAAGGCGATGATGACAAAATCAACCACGGACTGAATGAATTTGCCGTAATTCAAGGTGACGGCGGCAGCGCCATCCGCCGCGGCTTTCAGGGTAATAACCAGGTTGGAAAAGTCCACCCCGCCGAGGAGCAGGCCGATGGGCGGCATGATGACGTCGGCGACAAAGGATGAAACGATCTTGCCAAAGGCGGCTCCGACAATGATACCGACGGCCATGTCAACGACGTTACCCTTGACGGCAAACTCTTTGAAGTCCTGAAGTATTTTCATCTGTTACCTCCAATTGTCTGATTTTGTGCTTGGCTAAGCCTTGCGGATCAATACGTTACTTGAAATACCGTTATGGATAGCAACGACCTAGTATTGTATAGCGCGCATGGCTGAAAAAGGCAACTTGCTACGCCGACCCGGTCGGCAGGATCTTGCCGGGGTTGAGGACGCCATTGGGGTCGAAGAGGTGCTTGATGTCCTGGGTCACCGCCATGGCCACCGGACTAAGTTCCATGGGCAGGAAGGCGGCCTTGGTGATACCGATGCCGTGTTCGCCGGACAGGGTGCCGCCCAGTGCCAGCACCTTGGCGAACAGTTGCTCCTTGGCGCGGTTGGCCTGGGACACCTCGTCCGGTTTGCTCCGGTCCAGCATGATGTTGACATGGATATTGCCGTCGCCGGCATGGCCGAAGGTGAAAATGACCAGCCCCAGGCGCTTCCCGAGTTCCTGGGTAAAGGCGACCAGATCGGGAATCCTGGTGCGCGGCACCACCACGTCTTCGCTCATTTTGTGCGGCCGCAAGCTGAAGGCGGCCGGTGAAATGGCCCGGCGGGCTGCCCACAGGGCATTGGCCTCGGCCGGGTCGGTTGCCTGGTGCACGGCGATCAGGTCCGGGCAGGAGGCGAGGAAGGTCGTGAGCGCCTGGCTTTGGTGCACCAGACTGGCCTGGTCTCCATCCAATTCGAGGAGCAACAGCGCCTTGGCGGCCGCTGGCAGCGGCGCCGGCAGACTATGGGCCACGATTTGCAGGGCCGTGGTGTCCATGTACTCCAGGGTGCAGGGGTGGTGCTGGGCGAGAATTTTGGTTACCAGGCCGGTGGCCTGGGCCATGGAGGCGCAGAGCACCAGGAAGGTCTGCCTGGCCTCTGGCGCGGCCAGCAGGCTGACAATAATCTTGGTGATGATCCCCAGGGTACCCTCGGAGCCGACAAAGAGCCGGGTAAGGTCGTAGCCCGCCACCCCCTTGGCGGTGCGTACGCCGGTGACCAGCAGGCGGCCGTCGGGCAGGACGATCTCCAGGCCGCGTACGTAGTCGCGAGTCACCCCGTATTTCACCGCCGACGGGCCGCCGGCGCATTCGGCAACGTTGCCGCCCATGGTGCAGAAGGCGGCGCTGGCAGGGTCGGGCGGGTAGAAGAGGCCCAGCCGTTGCACCTCGGCCTGGAACTGGCCGGTGATGACACCGGGTTCGACCACGGCGATCTGGTTGGCGGTGTCGATTTCCAGAATGCGGTTCAGGCGACTCATGGCCAGAACCACGCCGCCCCGCACCGCCAGGGCGCCACCCGTCATGCCGGTGCCAGCACCCCGCGGCACCACGGCAAAGGGCACTCGGTTGGCGAGTTCCATGATCCGGCCGATCTCAGCGGCGGAGCCAGGAAAGATTACGGCCGCGGGCGGATATTCCAGGGCCGTACCGTCGTAAGCATAGCAGAGCAGCTCCTCGGCCGTGGTCGTCACGTGTTCCGGCCCAACGATGGCCGTAAGGCTTTTTATGGTGGTGCTGCTCAGGGTATTGGCCATATTTTTCGCCAAGTGTTTGCCGCACCGGGAAGAACCGTTGCCGATGGGGGGGAAAATTGGTAAGAAGCTGAAAGTCGTCGGAAGCAGGTCATTTCTTCTTTTTGCTTTGAGCTTTCACCTTTCACCTTTCACCTTTCACCTTTGAACTCTACTATATCCAGCCCTCTGCCACACCGCAAGCGGCTCTACCGGGCAGGGCTCTAACATCGAGGAAATCATGGCAAAAAAACTACGCGTGGCGCTGCTCTGCGGCGGCAAGTCCGGGGAGCGGGAGGTGTCGCTGGCCGGTGGCCGGGAGGTGGCCAGCGCCCTGGATCCGGCGCAATACGAGGTCACGACCTACGACCCGGCCATTGACCTGGCCCGCCTTACCCAGGACGCCGACCGCATTGATGTGGCCTTTATTCTGTTGCATGGGCCCATGGGCGAGGACGGCACGGTGCAGGGTTTTTTGGAACTCCTTGGCATCCCCTATCAGGGCTCCGGGGTGCTGGGCAGCGCCCTGGCCATGGACAAGGAGCTGGCCAAGCAACTCTACCGGGGTGCCGGCCTCACCGTGCCGGACGCGGTGGTGCTACAACGCGGTGAGCCGGTGAACCCTGACGATTTGTTTGCCAGGCTTGGCCACCCTGTGGTCATCAAGCCCGTGGGCCAGGGCTCCAGCCTCGGCATGAGCATGCCGGCCGACGAGCCGGCCTTGATTGCCGGGATGGCAGCGGCCTTTAACTACGGCCGGGTGGTCATGGTGGAGGAGTTTGTCCGCGGCCGGGAGATCACCGTGGGCGTACTGGGCAACGACGCACTGATTCCCCTGCCCCTGGTCGAGATCATCCCGGGCGAGGCCTTTACCTTTTTCGATTTTCAGGCCAAGTACACACCCGGCGCCTCCCGCGAGGTCTGCCCGGCCGATTTCGATCCCGAGACCATGGCCCGAGCCCAGAGTGCGGCCATGGCCGCCCATCGGGCCCTGCGGCTGCGGGGCTATTCCCGCACCGACATGATCGTCGCCAACAGTGGCCTTTACGTGCTGGAGACCAACACCATCCCCGGTATGACCCCGACCAGCCTGTTGCCCCAGGCTGCGGCGGTCCACGGTCTGCCCTTCCCCAGGCTGCTTGACCGGCTTATTGAGCTGGCCTTGGAGGGGAAGGAGATGCTTTAAGCATATTGCCGTTGCGGCGAAACAAAAAAACGCCTGTCAGACTGTGAGTCTGACAGGCGTTTTTTTTCAATTATAATTTACTGTTTGTCGGTTAGGTAAGTCCTAGAAGGTATGGCAGTCCGCGCAGACCCGCTTGGGGATGTGTTTATTGTGCAGATCCTGGGCATTGCTGTACGTTTCGCTGCCGTGGCAGTTGTTGCAGAGGCCGGTGTTGGTTGCCGGTTCCTTCAGGCCCGTGGGCTCGCCGGTATGGCAGTTGGCACATTTGATGCCTTCGCTCCTGACGTGCCGGTCGTGCATGGATTCCCAGCCCGCGCTCTTGGCGGAATGGCACAGGGTGCAGGACTTGACCTTGGCGGGCCAGACATGGTAGCCGAGCTGGTCGAACGGCACCATCTTGGTGCCGTCCGCGGTCAAGCCGGTGCCACCGTGGCATTCCGTGCAGGTGGGCGCCATGGACTTGGGCTCAACCCCGTGGGTGATGAGCATCTCGGCATTGACATTCTTCATGGCGTAGGAGCCGGTCATGCCGGAATCCACCATGCCTTTCGTCACTGCCTCATCAAACCTGCCGGTCATGAACATCCACATGATGGCCGGCGGCACGACCTTATTGGCGATGAACGGCATGTTGCTTGTGTGGTTCTTGATCGGCACGATCTTGGACTTACCGTCAAAAATCTTGCCGTTGGCCTTGGCCATGGTGTAGGTGCCGTCACTATTGGGGGTGATCGTTTCGCCGACGTTGTAGACGTAAGA
>DYDL01000229.1 GCA_020717925.1 Desulfocapsa sp. | reverse complement strand
CATCTCTTCATCCAATCCGGGATAAACACCAATCCAGAAGGTATTGTTCATAATATTGTCGGTATTGGTGAGTTCCCCGCTGATGCGATAGGCACGCCCCGCGAAATAAGGTTGACTGGTAAGGTTGCCAGCGAACAACAGGCGTGTGCCGATCTTGTATTGATCCAGAGACTTGAGTAGTTCCACGCGTGCAACACCGGCTGATTCGCGCAGGGTGATCGGGAAGCCGAACCATGAAGGATCACTGCCAGCGGTGGCTTCCGGCAGGACCAAGAACTCCTCGCAAGATTGCAGCCGCTCTTTCAGAAAGGCGAAATTGCGTTTGCGCGCCTCAATGAATTCCGGCAATCGATCCATCTGCGCCAACGCGCAAGCCGCTTGCATGTCGGTAATTTTGAGGTTGTAGCCCAAATGTGAATAGGTGTACTTGTGATCATACCCTTCGGGTAGTGAACCCAACTTCCAGCCGAAACGCTTGCCGCAGGTGTTGTCGCAACCCGGTGCGCAATAACAATCACGGCCCCAGTCGCGGAAGGATTCGATGATGGTACGCAGCTTGCGGTCCGTGGTGAAAACCATGCCACCTTCACCCATGGTGATGTGGTGCGCGGGATAGAAGCTGCACGTGGCGATATGGCCGAAGGTGCCAACGTGCCGACCTTTGTAGTACGAACCCAGCGCATCGCAGCAATCTTCGATAACCCAGAGATTGTGTTGCTTGGCCACGGACATGACCGCATCCAGATCGAACGGATTACCCAGTGTGTGGGCCACCATAATGGCGCGAGTGCGCTCGGTCACCGCGGCTTCGATCTTTTGCGGGTCGATGTTGTAGGTGGGGATGTCCACATCCACGAACACGGGAACCATGTTGTTTTGTAAAATGGGGTTCACGGTGGTGGGAAAGCCCGCCGCGACGGTGATGACTTCATCGCCCGGCTTCAATGCCCGTGCACCCAGCTTGTACGATGTAAGCGCGGTTAATGCCAACAAGTTGGCGGACGAGCCGGAGGTCGTGGTCAAGGCGTGTGGTACGCCGACAAACTCGGCAAAGCGTTTTTCAAATGCCTCGTTGAAACGTCCAGTGGTTAGCCATCCATCCAGGGATGCCTCGACCATGTTTTTCAGTTCGCTTGCCCCAAGCACTTTGCCGGAGGGCGGAATGACGCTGGTCCCTGCCTGAAATGGCTTCTCCGCGAAATGCAAGGCACTATATTGCTCAACCAGTTCGAATATCCGCTGTTTTAATTCCGACTTGTCCAATGCAAACTCCTGTTCAATGATTCGGCAAATTGACCATATATGCGCTGATCTGACGTAACGTCAGTTCGCGCATGTCTTCCCCGGCCCGATATGCGCGATGCCATTCAATGATCGCACCCAATGCGTCTTCAAGATGCCATCTCGGATACCAACCCAAGCGTGCCTTTGCCTTGGAGCAATCCAGTTTCAGGTAATGCGCCTCGTGGGGATGATCGCCGCCATCCAACACCCAGCTTGCACCTTCCCCCCAGGATTTTGCTAGCCTCTCCACGATCCATTGCACAGGCTTGGCGTCTTCGTCGTTCGGCCCGAAATTCCAACCTTCCGCGTAATCCGCATCCGCTTCATAGAGCTTTTGCGCCAGCAGCAAATACCCGGCCAGCGGCTCTAGAACATGCTGCCAGGGGCGAATAGCATGCGGGTTGCGGATATTGACCGGTTTGTCTTGGCTGAAGGCGCGCATGATGTCCGGGATAAGCCGGTCATCGGCCCAATCGCCACCGCCGATAACATTGCCGGCTCTTACCGAGGCGAGCGCCACGCCATGCTGTTGATGCTTGCCTGGATGGAAATACGAATTGCGGTATGCAGATGTAACCAACTCCGCACATCCCTTGCTATTGCTGTAAGGGTCGTAGCCACCCATGGCTTCGTTTTCCCGATACCCCCACGCCCATTCGCGGTTTTCGTAACACTTGTCGCTGGTCACATTCACCACCGCCTTCACGCTGGCCGTAGTGCGTACTGCTTCAAAAAAATTGACGGACCCCATCACGTTGGTTGAGTAGGTCTCGACGGGATCAATATACGAGTAGCGCACCAGTGGTTGGGCCGCCATGTGAATCACGATTTCCGGCCGGTGGTCAACGAAGACCTGACGCAGTGTCTTTAAATCCCGGACGTCACCGGTGATGCTGGTCATTCCTTTGTCGACTTCTGCAACCTCGAACAAACTGGGCTTGGTGGGCGGAGCGAGTGCATAACCGACCACCTGCGCGCCCATGGATTGCAACCAAAGCGACAGCCAGCTTCCCTTGAAACCGGTGTGCCCGGTAATCAAGACGCGTTTGCCGGCCCAAAATTCTTTTTTGATTACCATGTTTTCCACGGGGCCTTGCCGTTGGCCCACAACTCCTCAAGAAAAGTCCTGTCGCGCAGGGTGTCCATCGGCTGCCAGAAACCGTGGTGCAGATATGCCGACAATTGCCCTTCGGAAGCCAGTCGCTCCATGGGCTCGCGTTCCCAGGGAATGGAATCGTCCTCAATGTAATTTATCACCTTGGGCGAAAGCACAAAGAAGCCACCATTAATCCAGCCTCCGTCGCCCTGTGGCTTCTCCTGGAAACTGGTGATCTTGTGCCGGTCCATATTGAGCGCACCGAAGCGCCCAGGAGGCTGGGTTGCCGTTAATGTTGCCAGCATACCTTGTTCTTTATGGAAAGCAACCGCACGAGTTACGTCCACATCGCCGACACCATCCCCATAAGTGAGGCAGAAGGCCTCATCATCCAGATAGTGGGCTACCCTTTTCAGGCGACCACCTGTCATGGTGTGTTCCCCTGTATCCACCAAAGTAACGCGCCAAGGTTCCGCGTTGTTTTGGTGGGTTTCGAGCTTGTTTTGTTGCATGTCAATGGTGACATCGGACATATGCAAGAAGTAGTTGGCAAAATACTCCTTGATCACGTACCCCTTGTATCCGAGGCAAATGATGAAGTCGTTTATGCCATGGGTTGAGTAGATTTTCATGATGTGCCACAATATCGGTTTGCCGCCGATTTCAATCATGGGTTTGGGCCTGAGAGCTGATTCTTCGCTAATGCGGGTGCCAAGGCCACCGGCAAGTATAACCGCCTTCATTTTTCGCTTCCTCCTTTCCTTGCTTTCGCACATATGCGGCCTACCAAAAACACACAAACCTCGCGTGAACTGTTCGAATTTATTCTTGGACGCGCCATCTTTTTATTAAGACGACAAAGATGGCTAGAATTGAGGAGACGGCCAGGGTGAGGGTGCAGATCTGTCTGGTCTTAGGGCCATATTTTTTCCCCGGCACAAAAGGAGAATCCAGCACCTTGAAACGTACCAACTCCTGGGCCTCGGCGATTTTGGCGATCTCCAACTGTTTCCGCAACTCGGTATAAACAGCCTGGGCAGCCAAGCGTTCGCGCTGGATGGTTCCTTGGGTCCACTCCTTGTTCGGCACCTGCTTTTCCCAATGCTCCAGTTCCTTGGTGGCCTTGTCGAGCTGAGTCGCGACAAACTCGCGTTCCCGTTTAGCGTCCGACTCGTTTTCATTGTCCAGATAGTAGTTGAGTTCACCAATCAGCCGTTGCAGCATGAGCGCTGCAAAAGCGGGGTCTTCGTCTACCCAGGAGATGGAGATCAGGTTGGTTTTATTGTCTTGGCTGACACTATAGCTGGCCGCAAAAATATTACTCTGCAGGGCTTTGATAACAGTGGGCTGTTGCCGTGGGTCGGCAATTTTCCACGCCTTTTTTTCGGCATCCCACAAATCTTCATACAGGCGCGGCAGCAGATCATACTTTTCGATAAGCCGCTGCCGCAAGTTGCGGCTCCCCAGGAAACTCATGATCTGATTGCTTTTTCCGCTTCCCGGAATGTTGATGGGCAACGGCAGGCTTTTCGCCAAGCCGGCCATGACGCCAATGCCACTATCGTCGCTTGCCGTAGGCAGCAGGACCGCATCGGACCGGTAGGTCGGCTTCAACAAAAATGAGGTGACGATAACGGCCACCAGAGTGGCGGCCAGCGTCACACCTCCGACAAAAAATTTGGCATCCCAGATTATTTGCCAGAGCCGGCGGAGATCGACCTCGCTCTCCTCGGGGGCCATCATCTCCGGGTAGGCCGGGAAGGACGGCACATAGATGATTTCTTTTTCGCG
>DYDL01000032.1:3319-21139 GCA_020717925.1 Desulfocapsa sp. | reverse complement strand
GTGTCGGCGGTGACCGCGCGCTTCTCGGCGCAAATCTCGCTGATACGCATGGCCGGCACGCCAATGGTCTTGGCCAGGCGGTATTGGCTGATCCCCATCGGTTTCAGGAACTCTTCCCGCAGCACTTCACCGGGGTGGATGTTTGGCAGTCTGTTCATAGTGGCCTCCTGTCAGTGATAATCGCAAATCTCGACCTGTTCCGCGTGGCCGTCTGTCCAGACAAAACACACGCGCCACTGGGCGTTGATCCTGACACTCCATTGCCCGTCGCGGTCTCCGGACAACCGCTCAAGGCGATTGGCCGGGGGGATGCGCAGGTCGTCGAGAGCGCGGGCGTTGTTGACCATTCTCAGCTTACGACGGGCAACGGCCTGAATCTGATTCGGTAAACGCCGCGAAAATTCGCCGCGCCACACCTTTTCCGTTTCGTTGTCAAGAAATGAGGTGATCACGAAAAGTAGTGTATCGCCTGGCAATACTATTGTCAAACGATATTCCTAGGCGGTAAGTTAATGATGACGCACTTCAGGAGTGGCTCCGGGACGTCCCTTGACGGCAGACAACCAGATTCGCCGTTTGTGAGGTATGGTCAAAAACGATGACCACCTTCTTGTTTCGCAGTTGCTGCATAACCTGTTGGATTTTGTCCGCCAGCGTACACCCCGCCTCACCCCAATCCGCCCCGTCTCTCGTCACGAACTCCTCGATCATCCTGTGCAGCGTATCCAGGTCGAGCCGCTCGTACGGGACCTCGGTCCCTTCTTCGTGATGGTCGGCTCTTTTTCTCTGGGACACGAATCACCTCATACAGCTTGCACGAAAAATTATTTTCCGACCCTTGACTCTTTAACCGCCCGCAGAACATCAGCCGTTGAAACCTGTGTGCTTATTCCGGGAATATCAAATGGTGATTCCGTTGTTTTTTCATGCGGAGAGAAAACACATCTCCTCCTCTCCGTTTAATCAGGACTTCTTCCTTTTTGGCTGTGTCCAGCACTTCCGCCAAGTATTTTCTTGCCTCTGTGTAGGTATAGGCTTTCATTTTTTCACCTCAATGATTTTGATCCCCATAGCACGGGCTCTTATCTTCATTGTGACGGGTCGGTCGGGGGCATGGCCCGCAGCCAGCCGGTCAGGCGGTCCAGGAGCATGGTGCGGTCGAAATTCTGTTCAAAGCAGGTGCGGCCGTTTTGGCCCATGGCCTGCCGTTGCCCGTCGTCCAGGGCGGCAAGCGCTAGCACGGCTTGGGCCAGGGCCTCCGGGTCTTCGGCGGGCACGGCCAGGCCGGCCGCAGCCTCGGTGACGATGCGGCTGCCTTCGCCGTCCAGGGCGGCGATTATTGGCTTGGCACAGGCCAGGTAGGATTGCACCTTGGCCGGCACGGTTAGGGCGAAGATGGGGTCTTTTTTCAGGGTGACCAGCAGGGCGTCGGCAAGAGCGAAGAAGCGGGGCATGGACTCCTTGGGGTGGCGGCCCAGCAGGTGGACCGACGCTTGCAACCCTTGGGCCTTGATCTGTTCTTCGATCCAGCCCCGTTGCCGGCCGTCGCCCAGGATGAGCCAGTGAATGTCGGCATGAGCGCGCAACTTTGTCGCCGCCGCCAGGATGGTGGGGAAGTCCTGGGCCGTGCCGAGGTTGCCGGCGAACATCACCTTGAACCCCGTCGGCAGCATGGCCCGCTCCGGGGCGTCAGGCGGCAGTTGCATGGGCTGGTAGAGATCCTCGGCAAAGTTGGGGAGATAGCGCAGCCGTTCCTTTATCACTCCGAGGTTCTCGATGGATGGGAAAAAGGCGGTGGACTGGGCCAGGACCAGGTCGCAATGGCGATAGATGAAGCGGACCAACCGTTCGACCTGCTTGAGGAGCCAGGAGGAGCGCACCGCGCCGGTGGCGGACAGGCTCTCGGGCCAGAGATCCTGGACCCAGAAGGCGATGGGCGCTTTGGTAACTTTCTTCATCACCAGGGCGGGCAACCCTACGGTGACTGGTGACGGCTCAAAGACCAGGATCAGGTCATAGCGTTCTCGGCAGAGCAATGGACCCATCAGGCTGGCGGCTAGCGCGAACGACAGGAAATTGGCGGCCAGCCTGACTCCTTTGCCCTGACCGCGCGGGATCTGGGGAACCCTGATGATGCGAGCCCCGTGAAAATCTTCCTTTCGTTTACGCCAGAGGCCGTAGCCCGGGAAAAAGCGGCCTGTAGGATAATTAGGGATGGTGGTGAGCACGGTGACCTGAAAACCCCGCTCAGTCAGGCCCTGCACCAGGTCGTTGATGATGAAGGACTCGGGCCAGAAGTACTGGCTGATCACCAGCAGGCGTAGCGGCTTGGTCATGGCATTGGCAGAAAGAGCAGGTTAACGCAGCCGATGATAAAGCCCAGCAGGGCGCCGAAGAGGTTGATGTACTTGAACTGATCCTGCATGATGGAGAGCAGCAGTTCCTCCAGGCGCAGCAGGTCGAGGGAATTGACCTTGCGGGCCACGATACCGCGGATATTGATGGCGTCCATCAGCGCTGGCACCTCGCGTTCCAGCAGGTCGCTCGTCTGCTGCAGCAGGAAGTCCTCGATCCCGGCCATCACCGCCTTGGGCAGCAGGTCGGAGAGCGGGCCCAAGGGGCGGGCCAGGAGCTTTTCCTCTACCAGCTCGGTGATCAGGCGGTCGAGCAACCGTTTGATGGCATCGCTGGCCACCACACCCTTGGCCTCACCGCTGATCCAGCTCTTGCCCCTGGCCAGGCGCTGCTCGCCAATCAGGTTGGCTAGAACCTCTTGCAGGGGCAGGTTGGTCCGTTTTTGCAGTTCGTCGCGGCAGAGGTCGGCCAGCAGGCGGGCGGTGCGCGGCCGGGTAAGCAGGGCCGTGGCCTGACTGGCCAGGGTGTTGCCGAGCTTCTCCAGGTTGTCCGAACCCAGTTCCGCGAGCAGGGCTCCCGTCGGCCGGTTCAGAAACTGGCCGGCCTGGTCGCGCAGCAGGGCGGCCAACCGCTGCTGCATGGTAGCGTCCAGCAGGAGGCGGGAAAGGTCGTTTTCCGGTTTTTGCAGATAGGCCAGGATCTTGGCCGCAATGGTGTCGGGTTTCAGGAAACCGCCGAGCAGGGCGGCCACCGGACCAAGGGAGGCGGCGAAGTTGATGGCCGCGCTGCCCAGTGCCCGGGCAATCTTTTCCTGGACCGCCGGCTCGTGCAGCAGCTCTGCCAGTCTGGCGAGCAGGGTGGGCGTGGCCTGTTCGAGACGGCTGAGCAGGAACTCGGTCAATTCCGCCGGCAGCAGTTGTCGCGGGCTGCGTTCTTCCGCCCGCAATCCTTGCAAGCCTGCATGCACCTGGGCCTGCACCCAGGCCGTGGCGGGCGGGCTGGCCAGCAGGCTGGCCACGCCCTTTTCCAGCAACGCGATCAGGCTGTCCAGCTCTTCCTGGGAAAGGCGCTGGCCCAGCGGCTGGCGCAGTATGTGCTCCAGCCAGGGCGCAACGGCGGCCTCCACCTGGTCGAGAACCTGGGCAGAGACCAGATGACCGTGCAGGTGTTTCAGGAAACGCCAGCGCAGGATTTTGACTCCGGCCTGGAAATGGCTCTGGAAGCGGTCGGGAATGAAGCTGGCCACGGGGCCGAGGTCACTCTGGAACATGGCGGTGAGCCGGTTGCCGATGAGTTGGCGCAGTTCCCGCTGAAAGCCGCGCTCCACCAAGGCCCGGCGTACGTCCTGGCTGGTGAGCAAATGCTCGCCTACCATGGCGCCGAGGTTTTCGGCCAGTTGCGCCCGCTGCGAGGGGATCACCCCCGGCGTCAGCGGCAGGCGAAAGCCCATGATGCGCCAGGGCTTAAGCGGCCGGAAGAGCATGCGGATGGCCACGTAATTGGTGACGTAACCGATAATCGCCCCCATGAGCGGGGGCACGGCCAGGGTGATGATAGGGAGCATGGACGTCGCGGTTCAGCTCTTGATGAGCCGGCCCAGGGTTTCATCCATGGCCAGGGACTGGGCCATGCAGCTTTCCAGAAACTGGTCGGACAGATATTGGCGGTTGCCCTCCATGAGGGCGCACAGTCCCGTGATATCACCCGCCTCGGAAAGGTTCATGACCGCAACCAGGTTGGAGACAAAGTCCTGGACGATCTTGCGGCCCGCACCCTGGGTGGCCATGATCTCGGCATAGGTGCGTGGGCTTTGGCGGTGGATGCGCGCCATGGCCAGGATGCCGTAGAGCGAGGTTAGAGTGGAGTGGGTGGCGATGGCCGTGGTCGGGACTTTATTGTCGACCAGGGTTTTGGCCAGGGCCACGGAGATGGAGGTGGGCAGCTTCTGGCCCACGCCCATGAGCTGGTCGTGCAACCCCGGGCCATCGTGCTGGATGTCGGCCCCGTGCTTGTAAAGAAAGGCCTCGAACTCGCTGCACAGCGCGCCGCTGCGCGGGGTGCGCACCACGGCGGCGTTCTTGTTTTTCATGGTCGCGGCCTGCGGGCCCCAGAGATTGTGGAGCAGCATCACTTCCACGCCCGGCCGGGTGTGGGCCAGGGCCGCCGCCAGGGTGGCCTCGGCCTCGCCGGCCAGCAGGATGAGGGCCTGGCCGTCCTTCATAAGCGGGCCGTACTTCTCAATGGTGCCCACCGTGCTGCTGATCGGCACGCAGATGAAGACCACGTCCGACGTGGCGATCATCTCCGCTGGACTGGTTTCGCTGCTGCGGCCGGTGAGCACGGTGCGGTAGCCTTCGCTTTCCAGCCGCCGGGCGAACCACTGGCTCATCTCGCCGGTGCCGATGAAGCCGCAGTGGCCGATGAGCTTGGTGCGGATGTCCACCCTGGGGTAGCTGCCAAGCACCTTGATGGTGCCAGGTTCGCCGATGATGTGCTGCTCGATGCGGGCCAGGGCAGCCTTGACCTCCTTATCCTCGCTGTGGCCCTCGACCTCCAGGTAAAAGCGAAGTTTTTGGGTCTTGACGTCCGAGGTGGTGCGCAGATCCTGTACGCTGATGCCCCGGCCCGAGAATTCGCCCAGAATGTCGAAGAGCAACCCCACCCGATCCTTTAGCGCGGCGGTGATGATCGCGGTGGCGTCGTAGCCGCTTACGGGCGGTTTGTCAGGCCCCAGCACCGCGTAGCGGGTGCGGTTGTGGGGCGCCACCTCGCGTTCGCGGATGGTGAAGCCTTGAACGAGGAGGGCGGCCTCGGCCTCGATGACTCCGTGATCCAGGCGCTGGCCGGCCTTGATTTCAGCGATGAAGCCTTCCAGGTCCGCGGTGGCGACCAGGGCGGCCTCGGGAAAGTGGCTGGTGATGTATTCCTCGCACTGCCGCAGGATCTGGCCCCTGCCCACCAGGTAGCGCAGGGGCATGTGTTCGTCCAAGGCGCCCAGGGAGAGGCTGACCGGCAGCACCACATTGTCGATCCAGGTGCCGCGGCGCAGCTCCTCAATGGCCCGGAAGTGTTCCCTGATCTCGCCCTCCCTGGTATTGTAGACCGGGATCACTGCCAATTCGGTCTCAGCGCTCTCAAAGGCCTCCTTGACCTGAGCGACACCGGGAAACAGGCGGATCTCCGCCTGGGCATCATACTGGCGGGCGGCTGCCTCGGCGTGGGAGCCCTTGGGGCCCAAAGTGGCGATGGTGGTCATGGCGTTATCCTCGACAATGCTCAAGCGGGGCCGATGAATGCGTCCCGCCCCTGCTGCCTATATGTAGTTGGTTCCACGGGTATGGTCAACTCGTTTTTCCATGCCCCACGGTTCGGGCATCTTTCTTGAATGGAGCGGCGGAATCATGTACAGTATTTACTGTGCGCAACAAATAATTCTACCCGGTGTTGCAGCCAAGGGGCAAAATGATCAGGGCCGAAACGTCATCAATGAAGGCAGTTCGCTTGCCGCCCCGGCGGAGTTGGAGACACTGATGACTGAAGCAGCACGGGAGGATCGCGGTCAACCCACTCGGATTCGGACCCTGGCCTTGTGGGCCGTCGGGTTCTGGACCATCGTGATCCTGGCCTCCCTGGCCTGGAACTTTCATTCCCACCAGCAGGAGGTATATGACACCGCCCGGAGCGTGGCCCGCGCCTATGCCGAGAAGGATGTGCTCTGGCGCACATGGAACATGCAAAACGGCGGGGTGTATCTTTCGGTTACCGATGATCTCCGGCCGGACGAGAGCCTGGCCAATGTGCCGCAACGGGACATCGTGGTATCACCGGACCGCACCCTGACCCTGATTCACGTGCCGGCTATGTTCGCGCAGGTCCGGGAGCTGGCGGACCAGAATACCAATTTTATGATCGGCCGGATCAAGAGCCCGAACCCCCTGGGGCCTGATATGGTCCCGGACGCCTGGGAGGACAAGGCTTTCCAGGCCCTGCAACAAGGCGCCAGCGAGTACTCCGAGATCGTCGTTGGGCCGGATGGAGAACAGGTGCGCTTTCTCGCGGCCCTGCGCGCCTGCACCATCTGTGTGGCGGCCCGGCCGGAGCAGAACCTCAAGCTGGGCGACCTGGTGGCCGGCCTCAGCTATGCCCTGCCCCTGGCGCCCTTTTGGGCCGATGAGCGTCGGCACCTCGTCAGCGAACGGACCGCCCACTTGCTTTTCTGGTTCTTGGGCCTGGCCGGCGTTGGACTCGGGTTTTCCAGGGTGCGTGCCCAGCTTCGCGGCCGGATGGCGGCCGAGGAGGAGACCCGGCACGCCTACGGCGAGCTGCGGCAGATCTTCGAGGCCGTGGGCAGCCCGATCCGCATCGTTGATTCGGAGTTCAACGTGCTGCGGGTCAACCGGGCCTTTGCCCTGCTTGCCGGCATCGCCACGGAGGAGGCCGTGGGCCGCAAATGTCATGAGGCCTTTTTCTGCGCCGACTGTGATACCTCTTGCTGCTGCACCAGGCGGGCCATGGAGGCGCGCGCGCCGGTCCACTGCGAAACGGTGATCGTCCTCAGGGACGGCTCCAAAAAAAACTGTGATCTGACCGCCTCTCCATACTTCGACCCGGCGGGTCGGATGCTGGGGGTTATCCAGAGCTTCAACGATGTAACCGGGCGCCAGCAGGCGATGGAGCAACTCAGTAAGGCCGAGGGGGAATGGGAGCGCACCTTCATGGCCATCGGGGACGTGGTGACCATTCAGGACACCGACATGCGTCTGGTCCGGGTCAACCAGGCGACCTGCGACCTCTTTGGTGTGCCGGCCGGGCAACTGGTGGGGCGGTACTGTTACGAGGTGTTCCGCGGCGAGGTTGAACCATGTGCTGGCTGCCCGGAGATCAAGGCCATGCAGGAGAATCGTCCCCACCTTGCCGAAATCACCCATGCCGCCCTGCGTAAGACCTTCATGGTTTCGGCCTCTCCTGTCTGCGACGAGAGCGGCGCGGTCATCGGCCTTATCCATATTGCCAAGGACATCACCGAGCAGAAGCGCATGGAGGCCCAGTTCCGCCAGGCCCAAAAGATGGAGGCGGTGGGCACCCTGGCCAGCGGCGTGGCCCACGATTTTAACAATCTGCTCACCGGCATCACCGGCTATACCCAACTCATGCTGCGGGAAGTAGGGGATGGTTCGCCGCTGACCACGGATCTGGAGGAAGTGCTCAAACTGGCCCAGCGCAGCGCTGACCTGACTCGGCAATTGCTCGCCTTCAGCCGCCAGCAGGCGATCAGGCCGGTGGTCCTCGATCCAAATCAGGTGCTGCTGGGGGTGGCCAAGATGCTCCAGCGGCTCATCGGCGAGGACGTCACCCTGCAACTTGAGTTGGGCGAGGGGGTGGGCTGCATCGAGGCGGATCCCGGGCAGTTGGAGCAGATTATCATCAACCTGGCAGTCAACGCCCGCGACGCCATGCCGACTGGCGGCATCCTGCGCATAGCCACTAGTCTGGTAATGCATGATGAGCTGGCCTGCGCGGATTGCGGCTCGTGCCCGACTGGCACCTGGGTGCGACTCCTGGTGCGGGACACGGGCCAGGGGATGGACCAGGCCACCCAGGAGCGGATCTTTGAACCATTTTTCACCACCAAGGAACTGGGCCGGGGCACCGGACTAGGTCTGTCAACGGTGTATGGCATTGTCCGCCAGCATCGCGGCAGCGTCCGGGTGGAGAGCACCCCAGGCCAGGGTAGCAGTTTTCACCTCTATTTTCCCAGCGTGGTCGGGCGGGAAGGGGTGCGGCCGTCCGCGGACCTGGCTGAAAAACAGTTGACCGGCACGGAGACCATCATGTTGGTGGAAGACGATGCCCGGCTGCTCGCGCTGTTGCAGCGGATGCTTCGGGAGTCAGGCTATCAGGTGGTGACGGCCCATGACCCCCGGGAGGCCGCTGCCCTTTTCAGCTTTCGCAAAGAACAGATCGACCTCCTGCTCACCGACGTGATCATGCCCGGGATGGACGGCCGGGAACTGCACGCCCTGCTGCTGGCGGAAAAACCCGCGCTGAAGGTGCTTTTCATGTCCGGGTATACGGACGAGATCATGGGCCGGCGTGGCATCCACCTTGGGCAGGCGCCCTTTCTGCAAAAGCCGTTTTCGCAGGAGCAGCTTCTGGTGAAGATCCGGCAGGTGTTGGCTGGCGGCGTGTCTGCAACAACGTGATCGGCCGATTTTACTGGCTCTCTTCTGTTGCCTGGGAATCCTCTTGTTTCGGCAGGCGGATGGCATGACCGAACAGGTAAGTGCAGATCGGCACGCCCAGGATGAGACCCCAGAAATGGAAGAGCTTGCCGCCGATGGTGAGAATGATAAGTACGATAACGGGGTTGATGCGCATGCGGTTGCCGTAGATCACGGGGTTCAGGATGTAGCCTTCAATCAAATGGATGGCAACGATCAGGCAGATGGCTGCCAGCATGACTTGCAGCCCTGCCACCTGCAGGGCGATCAGGCAGATGGGGACAGAGCTGATAAAGACCCCAACCACCGGGATAAAGCTGAAGAGGAAGGTGATCACCGACAAAAAGGCGATGTGTGGTCCGAGGCCCAGAAGATAGAGGCCGCTGGCGGTGAGGACGGTATTGACCGCGGCGATTGTGAACTGGGCCTCGAAGGCCTGCCCCAGCACCCCCCCGAAACTCAAGATACTGTCGGACATCTCTTCGTAGATAAAGCGCAGCCGGGTATGGCGCAGCCCTTGCACGTTTTCTTCCAGCTTGGGCAGGTCGAGGACGATGAGGAAGGAGAAAAGCAGCGACAGGAGAAAGGCCGAGGCCGTGGCAATGATGTTGACGCCGAGGTGACTTATGCTGCCCAACAGTGCTAGTATCGCCTGACGGGGATCTTCCTTAACGCCACCCTCCAGTCCGACCACCTGTTTTAGCAGAAAGGCAGTGGGTGACGGGAGCGAGGCGCTGCTGTCCTCGGGGTTCTTGAGGCGCTGCAAGACGTTGTTGACCACCGGGTAGCGCTCGGTCATGTCCAGGATCTCGCGGTCGATGCGCTCGGTGTAGACCCCGAATTGGTCGGTGAAGTTTTCGGCCTGATCAATGACCCGCGGGATGAGGTAGAGGATCACCGCCGTGATGATGCTAAGGAAAAGGGTGCTGAACAGGATGACCCGCCAGGTGCGGTTACTGACATAAGGCTCCAGGCGCTTGGAGCCGTTGGCCAGGATATAGGAGAAGACAAAGGTCAAGAAGATCAGCAGGAGAAAGGCGTTGAGCAGGTAGAGGGCGGCGAAGAACATACCCCAGACAAAGACGCGGGTGAGCACCGAGAAGACCATGCTCCAAGGGATGAGCGCCTCCGACTCCGGCTGCTTTTCCTGATTTCTTGCCATGATGTTTAATATCACTCCAATCCATCACCTTGCTTGCATCGGCCTGATTAACCATTCGTGAGCATAGGTGGGGTGGGACAAAATTGCAAATGCAATTGTTGATGTTCTCATGAAACCCGCCAGGTTAGCGGTTGCCAAGGTTGTGGCCTGGTTCGCGGCCAGCTTTGCCGGTCAATGGGCGTCAGGCGCCACCCCTGCCAATTGCCAATTGCTAGCGCCCAGCGGTCGCGCCCAAGTCCATTTTTCAGCAAATTTGACCGGCGTGCTGATGCTTCCCTCCACGACCGCGCCGGACTTTTCATCAACCGTATAGTCCAGCAGATTTGCGGTGAACAGCAGGGTGACAAATTCCTCACTATTGTCAACCCCGGCATCGACCAGGGCAACACTGCGAACCGCAATGTTTTCCAACTTGTTGATGTGCCCCTGGCGCCGCATCTCGACAAAGTGTTCTTCATACTCCTGGGCCAGTCTGCTGTCGAGGAGATGCTGGTACGACTTGATGTCGCGCCGCATCCAGCCGGCCTGCACTTGAAAGAAAACATCCTGGGCCACTTCCTTGAAATGTTCGGGGTCAAAGTCCGGCTCCGACCTTCTGATCATCGCTATTCCCTCCGCCACACTCCCGCCGCCCGGGTGCGGGGCAGACGCAAAATAACCGCTGCTGCCGGAATCAAAAAAAGCGCCGGTTGTGGCCCCGGGCGCCTGGCTGAGCGTTTTCTTTTTGAGAAAACGGGCATAAACAAAGTAGCCAATGCCACCCAGGACCAGGATTTGGAAGATGCCGATGCCACTGCCGCCAATGCCGGCTCCGGACCCGGCATTGGCCAGGCTGCCAAACAGCAGGCCGCCAATGGCGCCGCCGACCAGGCCGCCGGCCATGCCCCGCATGAAGCCACCAGAGCCCGTCCCTTGGTTGTGATTTGGCGAGGATGGGGTGCGTGCCGGCGACGGCGAAACAGAGCGGGATCGGCTGAAGGAGCGGCCACCCGCCCGCGAACGGGCATCGGCCTGTTCGGTGAATACCCACAGATCCAACAGGGTACAGGTCAAAAAGATGAACAGCAGGGGCATAAAATGTTTACGGGTAATTTGCACTGGAGGGCTCCTTTTGGGCAATCTTGGTGGTAGAGTTTATAAACTTCTCATGTTTTTATGCGGTTGTTCGGCACTGTTTTCAGGTTTTGACAACTGCCACGCCGTGACCTGCTCTCTCTTGTCCGCGGACCATCAAGTCTTAACCCTGCCCAGCTTATGCCACAACCATTTTTCAATCTCGACCACGACAAAAACCGCCAGCCCGGCCGCGGCTATACGACCCCACACACCCTGGCCGATCGGTGCGCTCTGGAAAAGCCGGTTCATGAGCGGCAGATAGGTGTAGAGCAGTTGCAGCAGGAACATGGCGGCCACGCCACCCAGCACCCAGAGGTTGGAGAAAAAGCCGAGTTGGAACACGGATTTTTCCAGGGAGCGGCAGTTGAACAGGTAGAACAGCTCAATGATGGCAAAGACATTGACCGCGGCGGTACGCGCCTCGGCTATGGTGGCGCCGGCCGCAAGCTCCAGGGCAAAGAGCCAGAAGGCCGCGCCCGTCATCAGCAAACTCACCAGGGTAATCCGGAAGATTACGCTGTGAGTCAGGATCGGCGCGTTCGGCGCTCGGGGCGGCCGCAGCATAATGCCTTTCTCCTTTGGTTCAAAGGCCAGGGCCAGGCCCAGGAGCCCGGCCGTGGTCATGTTGATCCAGAGGATCTGCACCGGCAGGATGGGCAGGGTGATGCCGAGAAAAATGGCGGTTACGATGACCAGCCCCTCGCCAAGGTTGGTGGGCAGGGCCCAGGCGATGAATTTGACCAGATTGTCGAATACCCCCCGACCCTCTTCCACCGCCGCCTCAATGGAGCTGAAGTTGTCATTGGTGAGCACCATGTCCGCCGCCTCCTTGGCCACCTCGGTGCCGGTGATGCCCATGGCCACGCCGATATCGGCCCGCTTCAGGGCCGGCGCGTCGTTGACCCCGTCGCCGGTCATGGCCACCACCTGGCCCCTGGCCTGCAGGGCCTCCACCAGGCGGAGCTTCTGCTCCGGGCTGACTCTGGCAAAGACAAAGGTGTCTTCGGCCCGCTCGATAAGTTCGCTGTCTGACAACTTGGCGAGCTCCGGGCCAGTTAACACGCAGGCTCCCTGGGGTGTGGCCGGGCAGGAAAGTCCGACCTGCCGGGCAATGGCCACGGCGGTGGCCGGATGATCGCCGGTGATCATCTTAACCCCGATGCCGGCACCCTGGCAGGTCTTGACGGCGGCAACCGCCTCGGCGCGCGGCGGGTCGATCATCCCCAGCAGGCCAAGAAAGACCAGTTCCGCGGTCAGGTCGGCATGGTGGAGGTCCACGGTCGCCGGGGCCATCTCCTTGCGGGCCGTGGCCAGCACCCTCAGGCCTTTGTCGGCCATGGCCGCCACCGCGCCATGTATCTCCGTGGCCCGCAAGGATACCTGATTGCCCTGCGCGTCAAGTTGCATCCCGCATCTTGTCAGGACTGCCTCCACCGCGCCCTTCAGCAAGACCAAACGGGCGGCGCCCGGACCAATATCATGGAGGGTGGCCATGTACTGGTGTTCCGACTCAAAGGGCACCGTGTCCAAGCGGGGAGAGGCGGCCAGCGTTTCCGGGCCTAGGCCGCCTTTCCGGGCCGCGGTCAGCAGCGCCCCCTCGGTGGGGTCGCCGTGTACCTGCCAGGCCCCGTCATCTTCGACCAGTTGGCTGTCGTTGCAAAGCAGTCCGGCCCGCAGGCATTCCAGCAGCGCCGGCGATGTGGCGGCAGCGGTTACCGGGCTGGTGATCTCGCCATGCATGGGGTTGTAGCCCGAGCCACTCACCGCGTACTCCAGGCCGCCCGCCCAGATCTCCTGCACGGTCATCTGGTTTTCGGTGAGGGTGCCGGTTTTGTCGGTACAGATCACCGTGGTGCTGCCCAGGGTCTCGACCGCAGGCAGTTTGCGGATAATGGCCCGTTTGGTGGCCATGCGCGAGACGCCGATCGCCAGGGTGATGGTGACCGCGGCGGGCAGACCTTCGGGAATGGCGCCCACCGCCAGGGCGACCGCCGCCATGAGCATGTCGACAAAGGTTTGGCCCCTGAGTAGACCGACCATAATGGTCAACCCGGCCAGGGCCAGGATGACATAGAGCAGGACGTTGCTGAACTGGCTGATCTTGCGGGTGAGCGGCGTGGCCAGTTCCTCGGCCGTTAATATGAGCCGGGAGATGCGGCCCACCTCGGTGTCATCGCCGGTGGCGGTCACGATGCCTGTGCCCTGGCCGTAGGTGACCAGGGTCGAGGCATAGCCCATGTTGCGTCGGTCGGCCATGGCAATGTCGTGGTCATGCAGCCCATGGTCCTTGGCAACCGGCGTTGACTCGCCGGTGAGAGGTGCCTCGGCGATCTGCAGGTCGCGCACCTGAAAGAGCCGCATATCGGCCGGCACCTTGTCGCCGCTCTGCAGGAAAACAATATCACCGGGTACCAGCTCCGTGGCCGGGAGGCGCCGCTTCTCCCCCTGGCGCAGGACCGTGGCCTCGGTGGTCATGGTGCGGGCCAGGGCGGCCAGGGCATTGACCGCCTTGGCCTCCTGGAGATAGCCGATCACGGCGTTGATCAGCACCACCGCGAAGATGACGCCGCTATCCACCCACTCCTTAAGCCCGGCGGTGACTACCCCCGAGGCGATAAGGATATAGATGAGAGGCTGATGGAACTGGAGGAGAAAACGGATGAGCGCTCCCTGGCCCTTTTGGGCGGTGATGGTGTTAGGGCCGAACGCCTCCAGGCGGTGATCGACCTGGAAGCGGTCAAGGCCGCGCTCCCGATTGCCTTCCAGCAAATCCACCACCTCATCAATGGGCAGGTGGTGCCAGTGTTGGGCGATTAAATTTATATCTTTCATGCGTGCCTCGCGTAGATTAACAAATTATGGAGGTCTGGTGGAGAACCAGGAGGGTTCGGTCATCTCCGCTGAAGGCGAGATGAAGGCTTCGAGTTTCGGCCAGTTGGAATGGCGTTGAGGCGCCACTTCCTTGCCACTGGGCGATCTCTGTCTCGGCCTTCGCACCTTTCATGCAGATAACGCGGCCGTTGGGCAGGCAGACCGGGGCGGCCAGCTCCAGGAAGGGGGCGATCTGGGTGAAGGCGCGGCTGGTGATGACCGGGTGGGGAGGCAGGGTGGTTGGGGTGCTGGCCTGGTCTGTCGCGGCATAGGTCAGCCGGCCGTCCGGTTCCAGGCGGGCGGCCAGGATGGTGACGCCAGGCAGGCCCAGGGTTCGGACAATGTGTTTAAGAAAGGCCACCCGTTTCAGGCGCGGTTCCAAAAGGGTGACTTTAAGGTCATGCATGGCTACCTTGAGCACCAGGCCGGGAAAACCGGCGCCAGTGCCGATGTCGAGCAGCGGCGATGGAAACTCCCAGTCCTTAAGCAAGGGCAGCAGGGTAAGGGAGTCGAGGAAGTGTTTTTCGATGAGCTCCTGGTCCGGGGCCTTGGCCACCAGGTTATAGGTGCTGTTCCATTTCTTCAGTTCCTGGAAATAGCGGGCCAGGCGGTCCACCGCCTCGCTGTCAATGGCGAGCCCCATGCGGTCCAGGCCGTCTGCCAGGATCTCGGTGGGTTTAGGATTCATGCAGGCGAATACTGGTGGAGTGGCCGTGGGCCTGCAAACCTTCCAGGCCGGCAAGGCGGGTGATGTGGTCGCTGTCATGCTTAAGCGCCGCGGGGGTGTATGAAATGACGCTGGACTTCTTGAGAAAGGTCTCCACTCCCAGCGACGAGGAGAAGCGGGCCGTGCCCATGGTGGGCAGTACGTGGTTGGGGCCAGCGGTATAATCGCCCACCGCCTCCGGGGTGTGGTGGCCCAGGAAGATGGCGCCGGCGTGGCGGATCCTGGGCAGCCATGCCAAAGGCTCGTCGATTTGCAGTTCGAGGTGTTCGGCACCGATCTGGTTGGCGAGGTCGATGGCCTTGGCCATGGTCTCGGCAATCAGGATGACGCCGTGGTCAACAAGCGATTTTCTGGCAATCTCCTCGCGGCTCAAATGTTTCAGTTGGATTTCCAGTTGCAGGATGATTTTGGCGGCCAGATCACCCTGGGTCACGATACACATGGCCATGGCATTGGGGTCGTGCTCGGCCTGGGCCAGCATGTCGGCGGCGATAAAGGCAGGATTGGCCGTGCCATCGGCCACGATCAATACCTCGGAGGGACCGGCGATCATGTCGATGCGCACCCGGCCGGAGAGCTGGCGCTTGGCCTCGGCGACATACTGGTTGCCCGGACCGACGATGACATCCACCGGTTTGATGGTCTTGGTACCGTATGCCAGGGCGGCCACCGCCCAGGCGGAACCCATCTTGTAGATCTCGTCAATGCCGATTTCGTTGGCAGCCACCAGCAGCGCAGGGTTCACCGCGCCCTCCTTGTTGGGCGGCGTGGCCATCACCCGGCGTTTAACCCCGGCGATGCCGGCCGGGATGCCGTTCATCAGCACCGAGGAGACCAGCGGCGTCTGCCCGCCCTGGCCGCCGGGTACGTAGAGGCCAGCCGAGTCCACCGGCCTTACGATGCGGCCGGTGACGGCGCCGTCCGGTCGGGTGGTCATGCGGTCCTCTTGCCGGTCCGGCTCGTGGAAGCTCTCGATGCGGTCGATGGCAAAGGCCAGGGTGTCCATGAAGTCACGGTCCACCCCCTCATAGGCGGCCTCGATTTCCTCTCGCGTCACCCGGAGACCGTCCAGCGAGAGAGTGGGGGCGTCGAATTGCCTGATATAAGCCAGCAGGGCAGCATCGCCTTCCTGGCGCACCTTGGCAATGATTTCGGTCACCGCCTGGCGGCAGGAGTCGTCACCCTCCTGAAAGCGGTCCCGCAGGCGGGCGATGATAGCCCGGCCTTGGGGGGAGGAGGTTTTGTGGGGCGTGATGATCATGGGGAACCTTTTGAAGAAGCTGAAAGCTCAAAGCTGAAAGCTGAAAGTTCACGGTAGGACAATTTGATTACGACTCTATCTGAGTTACTAAGCCCGGCGAAAAAATTCAAGAAGTTCCTTAAGCTTTCAGCTTTCAGCTTTGAGCTTTGAGCTTTCTTTAAATATCGGACAAGCCTTATCCCTATTCCCAGGCGCATACGCCGGATCGTCGTACTTCGAATGGCACTCCAGGCAGAGGCCGACCCGCAGGATGCGGCGCAGTTCCGGGCCATTGAACGGCCTGAGGTTGGGCCGCGAGGAGCGTTGCAAGGGCGTGCCCTCCAGATCGACAAAGCTGTCGAGCGGTACGGTGCGGCCGGCCGGGGTTTCAACCCCCTGATGGAGGGGGGTGAAGCGCCAGGCGCCGTTTTCCTGCCACAGGGTGCCCTCGCCCAACCCCACGGTCTTGGTGGAGGCGTGGCAGTCAACGCAGGGCCTCCCCTTTTCCTGGGAGGTGTGGGGGTTTAAGGCGGCCATGGTCAGGGTGTTGAAGGTTTTTGTGGGCTTGCCGTTCTCATCGATCAGGGTGACCATGTCCTGGCAGCCCGGGGTGACGATGACCACCTTGTCATCCCAGACCGCCAGCATGGGGCGCTCATAGCGGATGTAGGAACGGCCTTCCTCCCACCACCCCTTGGTCTCCTTCATGGTCAGCTTGTCCAAGTGAGTTTCGCGCTTGTCCTGCTTGGCGTGACAGCCGTAGCACTGCGGCACCCAGGTGGAGTGGCAGGACTCGCAGGAGAGGCGCTGGTGCAGGGGGGAATCGCAGATCCCCGGCTTGGGCGGGTGCAGTGGGTGCTTTTTGTTGTCTACTTTTCCGGTCAGCACAAAGCCGTCTGGCTCGCGTTTCACGTTGTTGAGCTGGTTGTTCTTGCGGGTGATGCCGGGAGTGGCGCTGTGACAGGTGCGGCAGTCGATCTCCAGGGCCTCCTCGTAATGGGCGTAACGCTTGGTGTCGCCCATGATCTCATTTCTGGTGTGGCAGTCGATGCAGGCCATGCCCTTGCGGTGGTGGATGTCGTCGGACAGATCCAGGTAGAAGCGGCCGTCTGGCATGCGTTTCTCGCTCGGGCCGCCATTTTCGTAGGGGGTGCCGTACTGCTCGGACTCGTAGACCCCGGTGTACGAGGTGCCGATGCGGCCGCTGCGGTTATGGCAGCGCACGCAGTTTTCCGTCGGCACCTTCTTGGTAAGCAGCGGGTGGGTCTTCTTGGGGTCGTCAGCCTCGTGGCCGGTAGGCATGACCCGGTGGCAGGCGGTGCAGCCTCCGCCTTTTTCCCCGAAAACGCCGGGCAGGACGCCGCGCGGTTGCCAGAGGTGGCAACTGGCGCAGAGTTTGCGATAGTAGTCCAAGGCCAGGGAGGTCTGGCCGGAGTGGAGCAGCTCTTCCACCGAGTAGTCGCCGTTCTGATCCTTGGCCTCGCCCCAGTAGAAGAGCAGGGTGGCGAGAATGCCGCGGTTGGTGGCCATGAGCGAGTTCTTGACCTTGACCACGTCCGGCGCGTGGCACCCCTCGATAGCGCAAGTCTTTTCCACCACCCGCAGGTCGCCAGGGTTTTTCACGATACCGACGTGGGCCGCCTGCTTGGCGGCGGCCATGGGGTCGCCCAAGTGGCAGACCGAGCAACCCAGCACCTTGGCGTCATGCGCCGGCTCAAGCTGTTCCTTGTCGTGGCAGGAGAGGCACATCTCCACCCGGCCGGTGGTGGTGGTGGCCAGGCGGGCGGGCCGCTGCATCAACCCTTCGCGGGCGACCAGGCCCAGGACAATGAGGAGCAGGGCGAGGAGCGCCCAGCGGCCTGCCATCAGCTTCCGCCCTCCTGATAGTTCTCGCAGATCGGGTAGCGCCGGCCGTGGCCAAAGGCCTTGGTGGTGACCTTGAGACCGATGGCTGACTGCTGCCTCTTGTATTCGTTGCGCCTGATGCGGCGCACCACGTCCGCCACCACGTTCTGGTCAAAGCCCTGGGCAACGATGTCGCGGATCGATTTGTTTTCCTCCAGATAGGCGGCGAGGATGGGGTCGAGGAGGTCATAGGGTGGCAGGTCGTCGTCATCGCGCTGGCCTG
>DYDL01000032.1:0-3244 GCA_020717925.1 Desulfocapsa sp. | reverse complement strand
CCAGGCGGTAGACCATGGTCTTGGGTACATCGGCGATTACCGCCAGCCCGCCGCTCATGTCGCCGTACAGGGTGCAGTAGCCCACCGCCATCTCGCTCTTGTTGCCGGTGGAGAGCAGCAAGCGGTTGAACTTGTTGGCCAGGGCCATGAGCAGGTTGCCGCGGCTGCGGGCCTGGAGATTTTGTTCGGTGATGTCCGCTGGCCGTCCCGTAAAGAGCGGGGCCAGGGTGGCCTGTAAACTGTCCACCACCGCGGCTATTGGGAGGACGGTGAAATCAATGCCCAGGTTGGCGGCTAACTTGCGGGCGTCCGCCTCGCTTGCCGGCGCGGAGATGGTGGAGGGCAGGGCCACGCCCAGCACGTTGGTCGGCCCCAGCGCCCGGCTGGCGATTACGGCTGTGAGGGCCGAATCAATACCGCCGGAGAGGCCGACGACCACCTGACGAAAGCCGCACTTGTGCACGTAATCGCGGACGCCCATGGTCAGGGCGGCGAGGACCGTGGCCTCCTCGTCGGCCTGGGGCTCGATAACGGGCGCGGCCATGCCGGCCAGCAGGGCAACGCTGTCCACCACCACCATGTCCTCCTGGCAGGTGGCACCATGCGCCACGATGCGGCCACCCCGGTCCATGGCCAGGTTGCGGCCGTCGAAGAGCAGGGCGTCCTGGCCCCCGGTCTGGTTGACATAGAGCAGCGCTATCTGGTGCTTGGTGCAGAGATGGCTGAAGATGGTGTTTTTTTGTTGCGCCTTGCCCAGGTGAAAGGGCGAGGCAGCCAGATTGATGAGCAGTTCGGGCCGGGGCGTCGCGTTGTCCAGCAGGTCGGTCACCGGGTTGGTGGCGTAGAGTTGCCTGGGGAAGAGATCCTTGTCGTTCCAGATATCCTCGCAGATGGTGATGCCCAGGGTCAGACCTTTGTAGCTGTATGGGACGCTCAGCTTGCCGGGCTCGAAGTAGCGGGTCTCGTCAAAGACATCGTAGCAGGGCAGCAACCGTTTGTGGGTAGTGCAGAGAATCTCGCCGTTTTCAAAGAGGATGGCGCTGTTGTGCAGCGGTTTGCCGGAGGCCTCGGGGTTGAGTAGGATGGTGCCGCAGAGCACCCCGATCCCTTTGGTTTCGGCCACCAGGCGACGCGTGGCCTGGTGCAGGTCGGCCAGAAAGGCCGGCCGCTCCAGCAGATCCTGGGGCGGGTAGCCGCAGATCGCCAGTTCGGGGAAAATGGCCAAGGCGCAGCCGGCCGCACGGGCCTTGTCGGTCCAGACGGCGATATTCGCCAGGTTGCGATGGAAATCGCCGATGAGCGGGTTGGTCTGAATAAGGGCGATGCGCATGGTGGGGGTCCTGGGGGTTGGGCCGCCAGCCGGGGCCGGAATGGGCCACTATAGCACAGTGTCACACGCTTTGGGATGAAAAAAGAGGTTCGTTTCAGCCAGCCAGTAGGGTATGATACCCTTTGCCAACGGCCCGAAGGGGGGCAAGTTACCTGATTAATTTCCGTCTGCCGCCCATTCGTCATGGGGTGGGGGCGCGTCGAGGTGGTGCATGCGTAAGTATTTTGTCCTGGATACCAACGTGCTTTTGCACAATGCCGACTCTATTCTCTCCTTTGCCGATAACATTGTCGTGTTGCCCATGTCGGTCATTGAGGAGCTCGACAGCTTCAAGTCACACAACGATGAACTGGGCCGTAATGCCAGGATGGTCATCCGCGAGTTGGACAACCTGCGGGCCAAGGGCCATCTGCGCGATGGGGTGGCCACCGATTACGGCGGAGTGGTCAAGATCGTCATCGAACATGACACCCCGGACCAGTCCGGGCTGGACATGGCGGTGGCCGACAACCGCATCCTGAGCGTGGCCTATTCCCTCCTGCAGCAGGGCGAGACGGTCATCTTTGTTTCCAAGGATATCAACGCCCGGCTAAAGGCCGATGCCCTGGGCATCGAGGTCATGGATTTCGAGAAGCAGAAGGTCAACTTCGACCAGTTGTACTGCGGCCAGTGCGAACGGATCGTGGACGGCGCCTTGATCGACCAGTTCTACCACGACAAGTCCCTGGCCCTGGCGGACAAGGAGCTCATGGCCAACCAGTTCGTCCTGCTGAAAGACCAGGCCGACGAAAAGCACACCGCCCTGGGCCGGATTAACAACGCCGGCCTGCTGGTGCCCCTTGCCAAGGAGTACGACGAGGCCTGGCATGTTCGGCCGCGCAGCAAGGAGCAGCGCATGGCCCTGGAACTCCTGCTCGACCCGGCCATTGAACTCGTCACCCTGGTGGGCCAGGCCGGCACCGGCAAGACGCTGCTGGCCCTGGCCGCGGCCCTGGAGTGTACCTTGGGACACAAATTGTATGACAGGATTCTGGTGTCGCGGCCCATTATCCCGTTCGGCAAGGATATTGGCTACCTGCCGGGCGATAAAGACGAAAAGCTTGCCCTCTGGATGCAGCCCATCTTCGACAACCTGACCTTTCTCATGGCTGACGGCCACAAGAAGCGGGAGGAGGACGCCCCGGCCCGGACCCAGGTCGAGGGGTTGCTGCGCAGCAAACAGGTGGAGTTGGAGGCGCTCACCTATATCCGCGGTCGTTCCATCCCCCGGCAGTATGTGATTATTGACGAGGCCCAGAACCTGACGCCGCACGAGGTGAAGACCATTGTCAGTCGGGCCGGCCAGGGCACCAAGATGGTGCTCACCGGCGATCCCTACCAGATCGACAATCCTTACCTCGATTCAAGCAGCAACGGCCTGGTGTACACTGCCGAGCGCTTGAAGGGCGTGCCCCTGCACGGCCATATCACCCTGACCAAGACCGAACGCAGCCCCCTGGCGGCGGTGGCCGCCGACATGCTGTGAGTCGGCAAAATCCATCGGAGAACTGTTGTGGAATTTGAAGCCAAATGGATTGCCTGGGAGATCACGCGGCGCTGCAACCTCAACTGTGTGCACTGCCGCTCCTCTTCCGGCATGGAGATCGATGGCCATCCTGATTTTTCACTGACCGAGGCCAAACGCATCCTGGACGATATCGCCTCCTATGCCAAGCCGGTGGTGGTTCTCTCCGGCGGCGAGCCCTTGCTGCGGCCGGACGTCTTTGACATCGCCAGCCATGGCACCGACAAGGGGCTGCGCATGTGCCTGGCCACCAACGGCACCCTGGTGACCCAGGAGATCTGCGCCAGGATCAAGGCGGCCGGCATCAAGATGGTATCACTGAGCCTGGATGGCGCCTCGGCCCCGGTGCA
>DYDL01000228.1 GCA_020717925.1 Desulfocapsa sp. | reverse complement strand
CGGCGCTGAGCTGCAGCGCGCCTTCGGCAGCGAGCACGTGGTAATCCGCAATGAGAAGAACCTCGGTTACGCCGGGGGCAACAACGCCGGCATCCGATACGCCATCCAACATTTCGCCCCGGATTACCTGCTGATCCTCAACAATGACACGACCGTCGAGCCGGAGTTCCTGGGGGCGATGATCCGTGTCGCAGCGGCCGACCCCAAGATCGGCATGGTGGCAGCCCGCGTGTTGAGCGCGGACGACTGCCAGACCATTGACACGATGGGGCTGAAACTGACGTGGAGCGGCCTGCCCTACCGGCGGCAGTCGGATGCGGCCCCCCTGTTCTGCCCTTCGGGTGCGTGCGCCCTGTTCAAGACAAGTGCCCTCGAACACGCCCGGTTCGAGGGCGAATACTTCGATGAGGACTTCTTCTTGTTTGGGGAGGACGTGGACCTGGGCTTTCGCATTCTGTTGCAAGGCTATCGCTGCGCGTATGCACCGGACGCCGTTGTTTACCACAAAGGTTCCGCCACCACGGGCCGGCAAAGCGACATCTCCATTTACTACGGCCACCGCAACACCCCACTGCTGATTTGGAAGAACTTCCCCACCGCCCTCCTGTGGCGCCTCGGCCCCGCCATCCTCTTCTTTCAACTGTTGACGCTGCCTTATTACCTGGTTACCGACCCGCGCCATCTGCCGCTTGTGATCAAGGCCAAGTTTGATGCGCTACGGATGCTGTCCAAGCTGCGGCCGAAGCACCGCACGATCCAGTCCACGCGCCAGGTTTCGAACCGGCAACTGGGATCGTTGTTTGCCCGTCTTTGGTGAGACCCACACGCCCGAGCAGGCGTTGAACGCACCGTGAAGCTGCCGGTCCCGAAGAATACCTCCGTCATTGTCTTCTGGCTCGAAATCCAATCTGCATACATTGGCTGTCCATCAACTGGCCCAGGCTGGCCAGGGTAAGCGTCCACATGACAACCTTCTTCCAAACAATCTTGGGCGGGTTGATGCCGCGGATGAGTTCGACTTGAAACTGCTGCTCGCCCAGCAGCCTCCCGACACTCTTGATCGTGAAGAACCGCAGATGTGTCCTGTCCAGAACGCCTTCGTCCTCATATCTCCAGTCCTTCCGAATGAGCAGGTTGAACAGATTCAACGCGAACCGCACATTTGGGATGGATCCAATGATGCATGCACCGGGCTTCATCTTCTCCCGCACCGACTGGAGAAACCGTCCGGGATCCGACATGTGTTCGATGACATCATTGCAGATGACCAAGTCGAAGTGGTTGTCGGGAATCTCCGCCGCCATCAATTCATAAGGCCCGACGAGGACCTTGTGAAGTTTGCCAGCCGCGATGCCAGCCGCTTGGGGGTTCGGTTCCACCCCCCACACCTCGGTGCCCGGCCTCAACTGCCGGTGGAATTCGCCTTCGCCGCACCCGACCTCCAGGGCCGTGCGGTAGTCTGCAGGCAGAAAGGCGGCCATTTCCTCGCGCAGGTTCCTAAAGTATGAGTTCATCACGCTTTTCATCCATGATGATAAACATCACCATGCAACCGGATATGAACCAGAATCGTCGTTCTTACAGGGTTTCTCCGAAATAGAATTCTTTCCAACTGGCTCTTACAGATGGCCAGAATTTGATGCTGGGTGAGCGGCCCACCACGGTCGAGCGGGCCGGAACGAGCTCATTAACCAGCAAGGCCCCGGCCCCCACGTAAACGTCGTCTTCCAGGATGGTGGAGCCGATGATATTGACCGAGCCGGAAAGAACAGTCCCCTTTCCGAGGACGGGATAAACACCGCCAATTCCGCCCACGGTGCAGTTTTGCGCCACGACCAAATAGTCGCCATAAGAGGCCCGCCCCAGGACACTCCCAACCGGGTGACCAAACAAAAACACACCAGGCAACTGGACTTCATAGAAAACGTCCAAGGCATGGAGTGTTTTGTTGAGGAGATAAAGTTTGTCCAGAACCCTCGATTCCACCCCATCTTTCCAGGATTGGTTGCCCAGAATGTAGAGAAACATGGCGTATTGGTCCGAGTGTAGATGATCAAACACCGTTTCTCCGCCTCTACGAAAACGCTTGTCCCGGACTCTCGAAAAACACTGATCGAGACGCCGGAGCGATGTCGCAACGGATTCCTCCAGAACACCGGCATCCGGATTATGGTCATCCGGGAAGAACATTCTTAGTTGCCGGACGACGTAGCCGGCCAGTTGGGATGGGTTCAAAGTGGTTTGCATGCGGCTGTCTTGGTTGACAGTGTAGCAGCACACACGATTGCGCCAAGCGCAAAACCTCTCCGGCACATCCAATTCCTCCCGGAGTCGGCTGTATCGAAAATCCAGCGGATCACGTCCCGTTGACGGCGTTCAATGAACGCTGACACGCGCATCTCGCAACAGCCGTTGAAACCGTGTTTCCGCGCTTCCTACCTCATTGGAACCGCGATCCGTAACGCAGCCGTCGCAGCGCATTGAGAAACAGATACACCGGCACTCTTCGCCCGTAGTGGTTTTGTTTGAAGGCGTCCCACAGCACCCGGTTGAGTTGTTCCCTCGACAGGCAATCATTGACGCCGGTTTCCTCCAACACAAACTCCCGCTGTTCCTTGCTGATTGTCTGCGTGGGACCCGTTGAGAACAACTCGGTCGCCACGCGGCCGTAGTGGTAATGCGTTACCTTCTCGTTGCGGAGGATATTGGGGTCATCCACCCAAAGGGTGCCAACCGGCTCCTCGCCCAGCAGGAAGAAAGGCAATCCCATTTCCACCGCATGAAAAGTGTAGCTGCCGATAACATTGGACGTGGCGTATTTGCTCCTGGAAAGGATGTCATAGCTGTTTCTTACAAACCCATAGCCATTGGTCCATCCGGGAGACACGATTTCAAAACCGTGGCGCCTGTAAACCCGGTCCCGGCCTTTTTGGATGTCCGGATGAATAAGGCAGACCCGGACCGGCTGGAATTCAGCGGGCAATTCTTTCAAGACCTTGCAGTGCTGTTCCAAATCATAGTCCACGTTGCCCTCGGAGCCGCTGTGGGCTGCAAAGGCAACGGTTCCCGAAGCGCTGGGCGACACTGCCAGATGGTGCATCCGCCGGTAATGAATGAAAGGCGCCCCCATGATCTCGACGGGAATCCGGCTCTCTTTCTGCCAAACCCCTTTGCGCCGCTTGCTGAAAACCAACATCAACTCCTTGCACGTGCGGAGATCGGTGGTCAGCGGCGGCGTCAGCGCTGTCCAGCCATGTTCCATGTGGCAGGGCATGGGCAAATGAGCCGGGAACCGGGCGTATTCCTTGATGACCAGGTTGAAGCCATAGGCATACATCTCGGAGTTGTGCTCGATGAATTTTCTTAGAGCTGCCCGCATCAGAGGTTTCCTCAAATCGTTCGTGTGGACGAAACTGGCCGCACTCGCGCGCTCCATCCCTCTCATCCCGCATACCGCACGGGAATTCCCAGGGAAGCCATGTGCCGCTTCGCTTCCAGTGGCGTTTGCTGCGTGAAGTGAAAGATGCTCGCCGCCGCCGCCGCGCTGGCCCTGCCGGTCCGGATCGTGGCGGCCATGTGGTCGTAGTTGCCCGCGCCGCCGCTGGCAATGACGGGGATCTGCACGACGGACGTCACTTGTTGAATCAACTCCATGTCGTAGCCCTGCATCGTGCCATCGCGCTCGACGGAGGTGATGAGTATCTCGCCCGCACCGAGTGCCTCAACCTCGCGCGCCCAATCGGCGGGCCGCCGGCCCATGGGCATGGTGCCGCTGCGACTGATGCACTCGTGCCGGCCATCCGGCATCCGCCGAGCGTCAATGCTCGCCACGATGCACTGCGACCCGAAGCGGTTGGCGGCCTCAGTGACAAGAGCCGGTGTTTCGTAGGCTGCGCTGTTGATGCTGACCTTGTCCGCGCCGGCCAGCAGCAGATTGGTGATGTGCTCCAGCGTTCGGATGCCGCCGCCAACAGTGAGCGGCACGAAACACTCGGCGCTGAACTCCGCGACGGACTCGTAATCCGGCTCGCGCGCCTCGGCGGTGGCCGTGATGTCCACGAGAATGAGTTCGTCCACCTCGCGGGTGTTATAGACCTTGATGGCCGGCAACACCGTGCCGACGCGCCGCCAACTGTCAAAGCCAATGCCTTTGACCAGGCCGTAGTCTTTCCACAGCAGCGTAGGGATGACGCGGACCTTGAGCATGTTCA
>DYDL01000031.1 GCA_020717925.1 Desulfocapsa sp. | reverse complement strand
CCGCAAGCGGCGTGATCGGCATGCCCAAAAAATAAACTTGAGTAAGCAAAATGATGTACTGTATAGTGTACGAAATAACTACCAATGAGGTGCATTATGCAAAGATTGAAAATCGATCAAGACATCCGTCCAATGTCAGAATTCCGAACAGGAATCGCTTCTTTTCTAAAACAAGTACATGACACAAAAAGGCCGCTAGTCATTACCCAGCATGGCAAAGGTGTAGCAGTATTACTTGATGTTGCAGAGTATGAAGCCATGCAAGAAAAAATTGAGTTCTTAGAGGACGTACAAACAGCCATTGCACAAATTAATGCTGGGTCTGGCATTGAACATAATGAAGCTAAGGCCGTAATTCTAGGACGGATCGGAAAATGAAAATCATATGGTCCCCTATCGCAATAGACAGGGTAACAGAAATTTCAGAATACATAGCTCGTGACAATCCTTTGGCTGCAACAAAATGGGTAGAAACCATGTTCGACAAGGTTAAAATACTTAAGTCATCACCAGAGAGTTGTCGGATAGTTCCAGAAATACAAAGGGAAGATATCCGTGAATTGATTTATGGAAATTATCGTATCATTTACAGAGTAGAGAAAGAGAAAATATCAATACTTACTGTTCGGCATGGAAGACAAATTTTGCCAGTACATGAGATACAGAAGTAAAAAATCCGGGCCAACTAATCACCTCAAACAATGAGTATATCAATGACCAAACGTCTCGCCACCCCATGTAAAATTCTACTATTGTGTGTTGTCTGGTCCATATTCGGCGGTTCCGCTCTAGCTGCGGACAAGTTGACACGGATTACCGATAATGTTTTTGCCCTATATCCTTGACTTAATGTTGTTGACGATCCAGGCAAACGGTATGAGTCGTTTGGTCCCAGAGAGAAGAAAAACCCCGGCTGGTGGGAGTAGCCGGGGTTTTTCTTGGCCCGTAGTCTTGGGCCAGGAGGAAGATGGAGGAAGAGTTTTTGTGCCTCGGTTCGCCAGGGAGATGGCGTTTCAGCCTTTTGCTCCGCGGTCAACCGCACTATCGGGTGGTGGCGGCGCGGTCTCTGGTTGCTTGATCCCGGTTTTTTCCTTCAGAACCTCGCCATAGACCTCCACGGGAAAGCTTTCCAGGCGCAGCTTGCTGACATAGTTGTTGAGTTTGTCATGGAAGTACATGCGCTTGGTCAGTTCCTGGGTGTTGTTGTCCTCTAGGTTGTCATATAAGGCGTCGCGGATATCGATAACCCGCACCAGATGCCAGCCGGCCTCGGTTTGCACTGGTCCGACAACCGCGTCCTTTGCCGCGGCGAAGGCCAATTTGTCAAGCGCTGGGTAGCCGGTGCCCTTGGTGACCCAGCCGATCACTCCTAGCGTTTTCTTGACATTAGGGTCAATCGAATACTGGCTCGCCGCTTCATGGATGGTGAGCTTGCCTGACTTGATCTTGGACAAAACCTTCCTGGCCTCTTTTTCGCTTTTCAGCACGACCATCTGGATCTCGCGGGACTCCGGTTTGATGATGCCCTGCTTGTTGGCCTTGTAAAAGGCTTGCAGATCCTGCTGGTCCGGCTCAAAGCCGGCTATGAGCTGGCTGCGGCGCATATTGACCAGCCTGGCCTTCTTGAATTCAGCCATGCGCTCCAGGAAGACCATATCCTTGTTCAGCCCGACCTGCATGGCCTTCTCGGTCATGAGCTGGTCGTCGAGTAAACGCTCCACCAGGTCAAGCCGCTCGGCCAGGCTTTTGCCGGCGTCCGCAGTGGTGAGCACGTCCTTAACCGTTCCCCAGGTCACCGGTTGCCGGCCGATGGTGGCGATGACCTGATCGTCCTTGCGCCCGGCGTCGTCTTCAGGGGCCAATTGCTCCTGCTTCACGGTCACCGTGGTGCCGGCCCGCAGCCGCTGCCGCATGTCACTGATGCGCACCTTGTGTTTGTCCTTGCGGATCATGGCCTCGGCTGCCATTTTGTGGTCGTCGGTGATCTCGACGCCATCCTTGAAATTCTGTTTGATAAATTCCTGGATCTCGGCCTCGGTCACCTCGATCTCACCGACCAGAACCCTGCCCCGATAGAGGCCGGCCAGGATGCCCTTGGAGAAACGATCCACCTCGGCCTGGAAGCCCGGCTCGTTCTCCAGCTTTTCCTTTTTCGCATCCAGGTAGAGCAGATTGGCCGAGATCATCTTGTCCAGGGTAACGATCCTGGCCCGTTCCCGCTCCGGGGTGCCGACCGCGGGAATGTCCATGCCGACAAAGGATGAACTGTTGATCATGGTGTCAATCTGGGAGAGGGTGATGGTTTGATCGCCGACCTTGGCAATGACGTCATCCGTTGCCGGCTTTTGCGGATCCACCGCATAGGCAACCGCGCCCGCAAGGGCCAGCAGCAGTACTACGATTCCACAACAGACTTTCTTCATTATTTTTCTCTGCCTCCACATGGTCGGATTATGCCTCAGTAAGGGGGGCCTGGAGGGGGTTGTCCCCTCCAGGCGTTCAGGTTAATGGTTAAACCGGCGCTGCGTTAGTAACCGCAGGTGTTACCGATGATCTCCTTGGAAACCGCCTCCCACACCGATTCCGAGGCGCGGCCATCCACCAGGTGATTTTTCCATCTGGTGGTACAACCTTTACTTCTTAAAGTTGTACGATTGTCACCATGGCAACTTATGCACAAGGTGGTGTAAGGGCTCTCAAAGGCCGGATCACCGGCAATATGGCCAAGCTGCAGCTTCTCCACCTTGTCCATGGTGGCCCGTGATACCCGGCCCTGCTTGGCATGTTTCGTCCAGTCGCCTTCGGTGGACGAGATCTCGTCGGACTTATCGCCATGGCAACGCAAGCAGAGGTAGGTGCGCGGGTCAGCCTCATCCGTGTAGGTGTGAGCCCAGCCAACCGCTGAATCAAAGTTCGTGCCAATGGTGTTGCCATTGAATTTGAGACTGGTCGCAACCGTGCTCACCCCGCTTCTGGAGTCGGCCTTATGGCAGGATCCGCACTTCAGCGGCCCATGCGAACCATCGGTGTTCAGACTGGCCGCCTGGGCATAGGTGGTGGTGTCAATGTTCGGGGTCACTGGATAGAGACCATGGGTGGACTCATGGCAACCCTGACAGGTGATACCCTGATGGCCTTTGGTATAGCGGAACAGCGAGGCCTTTTTCGGGTAGTTGAAGGGCGGGTTATTGGAGATGTTGCCACTCTGCTCCACATAGGGGGCGGCATGGCAGTCGGCGCAGTGAGGCTCGCCAGGGGAGAGCCAGTGGTCGCGGCCATCGGTGGCGGCGGACATGGGTACGGGCACGGCGGCCGCACCACCGGTGTGCAAGGTGGCCTGGGCCGCGCTGACGCAGTCAGCGGTGGTGCAGAAGTCCAGGATATGTACGCTAAAGTCGCCATCACCATCCGCGGAGCCGCAGATAAAGAAGTCAGGCGAGCCGTTGCCGTCACAGTCAGGGCCAGGGGCGCCCACCGGGGTGGAGCAGCCGCTGGCGGAGGTGAGGTTCACCTCGATGGTGGCGACGTTGCCGTCCTGCGCCGGGTTGGCCGGGGCGCCAAACAGGGTTGCAACATGGCCGCACAGTCCGGGATCCCGGTCCCAGGGCGCAAAGGTGGTGGCAGTGGTCTTGGGATCGAGCCAGGCCGTGGCCTGGGCCGTGGTAACGCCGACCGCCGCTGCTACATCGGCGAGGGTGGCGTTGGCCTTGGGCTCACGCACATTACCGGCGTCGCCGGGCTTGGCATGGACCAGGTCGCTCACGTTTTCCTTTTTCCACAGTTCCTGGCCGAACTGGCTGTGGCAGTTGGTGCACCAGATACCCTTCCAGGTGCCGGTATCCTTGGCCACATTGGTCACGAGCCAGTTGCCCATGGCGTTCAGATGGCTGGGGGTGCCGGCGCCGTCGGTATCCTTGCCCGGGTTGATATGGACATCGCGGCCCACGTAGCAACCACCGGCAGCGTCGCGGTTGTCGCCCGCGGCAAAGGTGTTGTTACCCAGTTGGTCGATGGGGAAGTTGGCCATGGATCCGTCGGAGCGATGGGCCGGATGGCAACCCTGGCAACTGCCGTTGCGGCCGCGGGCATCGGAGAACTGGTTGGTTTTATGGTTGTTGTGGATGGCCTCGGAAAGCGGCATGATCAGGCTGCCGTTGGCCGGATTATAGGCCGATTTTACCGCGGCGATGACGTTGTCGGCATGGCAGCGCTGGCAGATGATGGACGGCCCGCCCAGCCTGGTTTTCTGCGGGCTGGTGCCGCCCAGAACCGGCCAATTGGCGGTAAAGGAGGTGCCGTGCTGGGCATCGTGTATGGCCAGGATGGAGATGGCCGCACCCTTGATGCGTGAATACCAGTCAGAGTCGCCGGCCGCCTTGTCGATGTTATAGTAGGCATTCCAGAAGTCGATCTCTTCCTGGACAAAGGGCACGATGCTCTGGTTGTTGCGCTGGGCGCTGTTCACCGCGGTAGTGCTGGTGATACCGTGACAGCGTTCGCAGTTGGGAATATCGATGGGCGCCGTGCCCATGCCCTGCACCGGCTTGCCGTTATCGAGAATGGCCGCGCCCGTGGTATAGTCCTGGAGCTGGGCGCGCATGATGACGTAAGGCCGGATGGTGTCTTCATCCACCGCGCCGGGATCGCCGAAGAAATTAATGGTGTCCTCAAAGGGGGTGAGCGGCAGGCCAAGGGCCTCCCAGATGCCGGGCGAGGTCAGGGTGATGGGCAGGTTCTCCAGCACCTTCATCTGGGTGTAGACCACCGTGCCCTTGTCGCCCGAGAAGGTCAGGGTGTTCGAGGAGGGGACGCCGCCGGTTACGCCAGGGCCTACCGGATGCAGGGCCGCGCCGACGTTGGGCGGATAATAGACGCCGCCCTCGACGCCAAGACGGATTTTGTTGCGCTCCAAGGTGGAATTGGTCGGGTTGCCGCCCTCCAGGTCGGCGTAAATGTACAGATGGTTCAGCCAGGCGTTGGCGTAGTTGTCAGTGGCGTCGGTGAAGTCGCCGTCGCCCTGGACCACGCCGTTGGCGTCGTAGACAATGGCGCCGTTGGCGTTAATGGCCGCGGAATCCTGCACCGTATTCCACATCAGCAGGGAGTTGCCTTCCACCTTGCTGATCAGGGTGCTGGTCTGCGGGGCGCCGCGGCCGTCGTTGCGCGGCTGGGCGTCGTGCCAGTACCTCAGTACGTATTTCTTGAATTTGCCGCTGCTGTCCAGGGCCTTGTCACGCACCACGGTAGGCCGGCCAAGGCCATCAAGTCCGACCACGCCGTCAGCCTCCATCAGGCTCGGCTTGCCGGTGGTCTTCTCGGTCTTCACCACCTGGGCGAGAATCGAATTGTAGGGCGGCAGGATACAGCAGTAGGAAAACTCAAAGCCGGTGCAGTGCATGCCCAGCTCGTAGTTCATCAGGATGTTGAAGGCGTTTTTGGGCGGGGTTGTGGCGGCCCCCGCCGACGCGGCGCCCAGGGCTGTGCCCAGGGTGACCCCAAGTAAAAGTGTCAGGTTCTTTTTCATACCATTCCTCCGGATTCACTCTCGTTCCATTATGTTTTTATTTCTCATTGCCGCATTGGTCAGCTATCGTTGGCAGGTCTGGCCAGGAAAAGTTTGGCGCCACCCCGTGGACAATGCCTGCGAAAACCCCGCTGCCAGGTGGGATCGGCTGACCGTTCCTGCCCCGCGGGGTAAACCAGGAAATTTAAGCACCAACCCTTTTGCCGCGTTTGTTCTTTCCATGCTTGTGGTCTCAGTTGAAGTGAGAAACAAAGAAACGTGTGCCACGCGGTGACATGTCACATGGTGGTATGCTGAGCATAATGCAATTCCCTTGCCATGGCGTGAAGAAATATTTAAATCTTTAAATAACGGCATGTTGCTTGTAAATGCTCGCCGCGTCTCCCTGGCGCTGCACGATTTTCTTTTCGCTTTTCTGGAAAAATCGTGCATAAGTAAGTGACCATGCACGATTCGTCCGCGCCTGTCATCAGCATCACCTTCCGGCATTCCTGTCTGACGCTCCTGGCGCTTTGCCTCATGCCCGTGGCCGTGGCTGTTGCCGGGGCCAACAGTTGTATTGACTGCCATGCCTTTGCCGCTTCCCGGTCGCTACAGGCTTCTCATGTCGATTGGGATGGGTCAATCCACGCGCGCAGACATGTTGCCTGCGAGGTTTGCCACGCCGGCAACCCTCTGGAGGCAGATAAGGGCAAGGCCCATCAGGGGGTTTACGGTGCCCTGGACCCCAGGAGTACGGTCTATTACACCAAAATTCCCGGCTTGTGCGGGCAGTGCCATGTGCGGGAATTCAGTGATTTTCAGAGTTCCAGTCATTACCGGGTGTTGACGAGCCAGGGGACAGGGCCTGACTGTATCGCCTGCCATGATGCCATGGCGACCAAGGTCATCGGGGCGGAAGCAGTTGAGAGGCTTTGCCATGTCTGCCATAACCCGGGCAACAAGCATCTCCCCGAGGTTGGTGCCCTGGCCAGGAATATCTTGAGCAGGATGGAGGGTATTGGCCGGAAAATCGCCCTGACTCAGGAGAGGCATGACAGGGAGAGCCTGCAAGGCTTGCAGCAGGACAAGGCCATGGGTTTTCTAAACCTCGCCAGCCGTGAATTGCACGCCAGCAAGGATTTCTGGCACACCTTCCAGTTGCAGCAGATGGCGTCCCGGCTGGATGGAGTGGACCGTCTTATCCAGCAGGCTCAAGATGCCCTGGATGACGGCAGGGCGGGGGCGCCATGAAAAAGCTGTTATATTTTTTCCAGCATCTTTCCATCACCGCCAAGGTCATGCTGGCCTATCTGGCTTTTGTGATAATGGTCGGCGGCGCCGGTACCCTGTTGGTCGCCTTGAATGAACAGGCGGTGATTCAGCAGGCGCATATTACCCTGGCCCGGAGCATCGCGGAAAATGTGGCGCCCCTGCTGGCAATTCAGCACAAGATGATGCTCAACCGGATCGCCACCATTGTTGGCAAGTTGCCCAATGTCAGGGATTGCGCCATCGTCGACCACCTGGGCATCACCCTGGCCCACACCGACATGGCCATGATCGGCCAGGGAATCCCGGTAGGCCCCGCCTCGCGGCAGGCCTATGTGGCGCACGGTTACTACTCCTTCGCCATGCCAGCGGCCCGGCTCGAGGTGATTTACGCCCCGGTCCTTGACGGGGGGGAATACCTGGGCAGCGTTCTGCTGACCTTTGACAGCACCGATCTGCTCACCCTGCTGCACAACCCGCGGGAGACCACGGCCAGAATCATCACCCACGTTATCTTCTTTGTCGCCCTGTTCGGACTGGCCGGGGCCTTTATCATTATCCGGCTGATCTCCCACCCCATCCGGGTGCTGACCGAGAAAACCAACAAGGTGCTGGCCGGGATTTTCCCGGAAAAAAAGCTGCCCATCAACTATGTCTGTTGCTGGGAAAAGTTGAACTGCCACCAGACCGGATGCCCTTCTCACGGTTACAAGGACGAGAAATGCTGGACCGTGGCCGGTACCTTCTGCCGGGGCAAGGTCCAGGGGGTGCACGCCCAGAAGATTGGGGACTGCCGCAAATGCGTGGTTTACAAAAATAACAGCGGCGATGAACTGGAGCGGCTGCATGACGGTTTTGACATCATGGTCGGCAGCCTCCGTGCTAACGCCGAGGATATGCGGCAGGCCAAGGAGGCTATTGAAAAATATGCCGAGGAACTGGAGCAGGCGAATCGTCGCAACATTGAGATGCGGGTTTACCACGAACAGATCCTTAACAGTCTCTCCTCGGCGGTCATCTCGCTTGATGAAAATCTGAGAATCGGCGCCTATAACCGGGCGGCCCAGGTTATGCTCGGCGTCAACCTGGCCGAACTGGTCGGCGCGGATATTGTCGAAATCCAGCAGGAATGCAGTCGCTGTCATGAGTTCTTCGACCTTATCCTGCAGGCGGTCAAACGCTACCAGCAGGACGGCCACCCCTTGATCGGCCATGAGGTCTCGGTGCGCAGGCTGACCGGTGAGGCCATGACCATCAGTTTGAATGTGCTGCCCCTCCGACTGGGCGGCGCCCCGGGGAAAACCCCAATTATCGTGGCCTTTGAGGATATTACCGAGCGCGAAAAGCTGCGCGAGGAGTTGAATCTCTCCCGCAACCTGGCCGAACTAGGCGAGGTGGCCGCCAAGGTGGCCCACGATGTGCGCAACCCCTTGAATGCCATCGAAGGCGGGATCCAGTATCTTGGCACCAGGTATGCCGATGACCCGGAAATTCAGAATATCACCCATCTCATCCATGGCCAGGTAAAACGGCTGGACAGCGTCACCCACGCCCTGCTGCAGGTCTCCAAGCCGATGGTTCCGAATTACACGGTCTGCAATTTTAACGAACTGGTGGATGAATCCGCCTCCTTTCTCCGGGAGGAGATAGAGAGCCACGGACTGGTCCTTGTAAAGGAATTGGGCGCACCGCTTCCCTTGGTGCGCATCGATCCCAACCAGTGGCAACGGGTGATCATCAACCTCATGGAAAACGCTATCGAGGCCACCCCGGCCGGTGGCACCATAACCCTGGAGACCAGACTGCTCCTCCGCCCCGAGGTTGGCGACGAGGTGGAGCTGACGGTGCGCGATACGGGCAGCGGCATTGCCGAGGAGATCGCCGGGGCAGTCTTCAAGCCGTTTTATACCACCAAGGTCAACGGCATCGGGCTCGGTCTGGCCATTGTCAAGCAGATCGTCACCCAGCACCAGGGTACTATCCAGTTGCGGCAGCGCCAGCCCGGGCCGGGCACGGAGGTCATTATCCATTTACCGCTAAGATCCTCTCTGGCCAAGGAGGCGGCAGGCCATGTCTAAAAATTGCACGATTCTCGTGGTTGATGATGAGTCCGCCATCCTGGAGGTGATGCAGCTCAATCTCGCTGCCAAGGGGTATGTGGTTTATACCTCCTCCTCGGGGCAGGACGGTCTGCGTCTGCTTGGCGAGAAGGTGGTGGACCTGGTGCTGGTGGACTTCAAGATGCCGGGGATGAACGGCCTGGAATTTCTGCAACATGTCCAGCGCAGCTATCCAGATCTTCTGGTGATCATGGTGACCGCGCATGGCACCATCCAGATGGCGGTCGAGGCCATGCGGCTCGGGGCCTTCAGCTACCTTACCAAACCGCTGAACTATGAGGAGATGTTCCTGCTGGTCAGTCAGGCGCTGGAGAAAAAGCAACTGTTATGCGAGGTGCGGGAGCTCAAGCAGGAGGTCAGCAAGCAGCACCGCTTTGCCAACATCATCACCAATAACAGCACAATGGTGGCACTGCTTGAGCGGGTGGCCACCATTGCCCGGACCGATGCCACGGTGCTGGTGCGCGGCGAGACCGGCACCGGCAAGGAATTGATCGCCAAGGCGCTGCACTATGCGAGCCCGCGGGCCGCGCACCCCCTGGTCAGCGTCAACTGCACGGCCCTGCCCGAGGGGTTGCTGGAGTCGGAACTCTTCGGCCATGTCAAGGGATCCTTCACCGGCGCCACCCGGGACCGTATGGGTCGCTTCGAGGCAGCGGACGGCGGCAGCCTGTTTCTTGATGAAATCGGCGATATTTCGCCCAATATGCAGGCCAAGCTGCTGCGCGTATTGCAGGAGATGGAGTTCGAGCGGTTGGGCAGCAACGAGACCGTCAAGGTCGATGTGCGGATCATTGCCTCGACCAACCGGCCCCTGGAGGAGGCGATCAAAACGGGAAGATTTCGGGAAGATCTCTTCTACCGGCTCAATGTCATCCCGGTTTACGTGCCCCCGCTGCGGGAACGTAAAGACGATATCGTGCTGCTGGCCCATCATTTTCTGGAAAAACTCCGCCGGAAACATAAGAAAACAGGCAGGATCATCTCCTCGGCGCTGATGACCAGGCTGCTGGCCTACGACTGGCCCGGCAATGTGCGCGAATTGGAGCACAGTCTGGAACGGGCCATTATCCTCTCTCATGGCGAGGAGTTGGAGTTGGAATATTTCCCCCCCTTCGGCAATACGCCCGACGCAACCATAACAAGGCCACAAGGGGAGCGGGAGCTGCTCTTGGAGCTTGAGGAAAGATATGCCAACGTGCCCAACACCCTGGCCATGGTGGCGAAGGAAATGGGGATCGATGCCTCCACCCTGTATCGGAAGCGGAAAAAGTATGGGCTGTTGTAGAAGGATATGGCCGGGGCAACCTCGTGCAATTTTAGGTTTGGCTCTCTTTGCTCGCCTCAGTAATCTGCCTGGTTCAAGAAAATATAATTGACTATGCTCCCCTTCAGAGTTTATACTATGAAATATAAACTAAAACCATGAGGGGCTATTGTGAAAGCAACCGCAAAAGACTTGAGATTTAACTCAAAAGTACTAATAGAGTCCGTAAGCAGGGGTGAGGAAGTTGTTATTACCTTCCGCGGAAAACCCTGCGCTAAACTTGTTCCCTACCAGGAAATCAAGCAGCAAACTGAAAAAAACGAATTGTTCGGAATATGGCATGACAATGATACGGTTAAGAATGTGGATGAGTATGTGAGAAGTTTACGAAAAGGAAGATTCTAATGGTCATTGATACTGATATTCTCATTTGGTATATGCGAGGAAATGAAAAATCATATAAACTCATTAAAAATTCAAACAATTTTTTTATATCTGTAATTACATATATGGAACTAGTTCAAGGAATGAGAAACAAAAATGAACTGAATCAACTCCGCAAAGCACTTCATGAGTGGAAAACACAAATTCTGTATGTGTCCGAAGAGATATCAGCGAAAGCAATGTTCTATGTCGAGCAACATTTTCTCAGCCATTCCATGCAATTGGCAGATGCTTTAATTGGAGCAACGGCAATCGCATATGGACTTCCCATTCTCACGGGAAATGATAAGCATTACAGGGCAATGAAAGACCTGAGGATAAAGAAATTTGTGCCATGAACAAGGCGAACATGGGCGCAAACCTTAACTATTAACTTTGCTACCTACGTTTCAATCAATAGGTATATGAAGAATAGGATGATAAATGGATGAAAAGGGTTCAAATTTAAAGCGTCCTAAGTATCCAATGCCTGAATTTTTAAAGCAGGCTCTCGAAGAACGTGGTCTAATGGATGAATACAGAAATCGGCCTGCATATCAGCAGAATGACTATATCGGCTGGATCAATAGAGCAAAGCTTCAAGAAACTAAAGAGAAAAGGCTTCACCAAATGCTTGATGAGCTTAAGGCGGGCGGTGTCTACATGAAAATGACACATCCTTCATCAAAGAAGAACTAGAAAAGAATGGCTAAGGAAATGGTTGCCGCGCTTAACTGCGATTACCGGCGATTTCTTTAGCAGGGGCGGTCAAAAAATATCCCGAGTCCAGACCTGAGGTAGCCCCGCTTTCACGGCCTGCCTGGAACAGGCTTGCTTACCGCATCCGGTAGCCGATACCGCGGATGGTTTCGATGTATTCCCCTGCCTCCCCCAGTTTTTTCCTGAGCCCAAAGATCTGCACGTCCACCGCCCGTGGGGTGATGACATAGTCGTAGCCCCGCACCCCGTCGATGATCTGCTGGCGGCTGAAGACCCAGCCCGGCCTTTTGGCCAACAACGCCAGGATGCCGAATTCGGTAACCGTCAGCGGAATGGTCTCGCCCTCCACCTTTACCTCGTAGCGTTTGGGGTCGATGACGATGTTGTGGATGGTCAGCGGGCCATCCAGTTTTTTGCTCTCTCCGTCCGCGTCCTGCTTGCGGCGCAGGGCCGCTTTGATCCGGGAGATCAGGATCTTCGGGCTGAAAGGCTTGGTGATGTAGTCGTCGGCCCCGAGGTCAAGGCCGGTGGCCACGTCGTTCTCCTCGCTCTTGGCGGTGAGCATGATGATGGGCAGGGTCTTGGTCTGCGGATCCTTGCGCAGCAGCTTGCAGACCTCAAAGCCGTTCAGGCCGGGGAGCATGATGTCCAGCACCACCAGGTCCGGTTTCTCCTGCTTGGCGATGCGGACGGCCTTTTCGCCGTCTTCGGCATAAAGTACATGAAAGCCACCCTTGGCCAGATTGTAGCCGACCAGTTGCTGGATGTTTTCATCGTCTTCCACAACAAGAATGCTTTCCCTGGCCACGTGTCTCTCCCTACGGTCTAGTGATGTGATGACGGACAATCTTGCCCTGGGCCATGTAGATGATATCCTCGCAGATATTGGTGCAGTGGTCGGCAATGCGCTCCAGGCTTCGGGACACGCTGATCAGCTTGGCCAGATAGACGAGCTGCGCCGGGTCACGCATGATGGTTTCTTCCATCTGGCTACGGATCGACATTTTGTCCATGTCCACCTCGTCGTCGGTCAGGCAGACTTTGTGGGCCAGATCGATGTCCTCATTGACAAAGGCATCCATGGTATTCTGGAACATCCAGACGGTTTTTGCAAACATGGAGTTGAAGATTTCCGGAATTCGCATATCGTCGGCGGCAACGCTGATCGGCGTGATCTCGCTTAGCAGCAGCACCTTGTCGGCGATCTTGGCAACCAGGTCGCCGATGCGCTCCAGGTCGTTGTTGATCTTGAGCACGGTGATGATGAAGCGCAGGTCTCCGGCCACCGGCTGGTGCAAGGCAAGAATGCGCATGCATTCCTCTTCCACGGTGATTTCAATGCTGTCGATTTCGTTCTTGTCCGTGGCAATCACCTGTTTGGCCAGGTCCGGGTTCTTTTCCCGCAGGGCCTTGACCGATTTGTACAGGTTTTCCTGCACGGTCGTGCCGAGATATACGATCTTGTTCTTGAGCTTTGCTACTTCCGTTTGAATATTATGTGCCATGTATGTACTCCATGATTGGTTGCCTGAGACGCCAGCCGGTGCTCTCTTCTCGCCAGACTGCCCGTGTTCAACCAAACCGTCCTGTTATATAGTCTTCGGTTTCCTTCTTGACCGGAACGGTGAACACCTGCTGGGTCGGCCCGTACTCCACCAGCTCGCCCAGATACATGTACGCGGTATAGTCGGAGATGCGCGCCGCCTGTTGCATGTTGTGGGTGACGATGATGATCGTGTACTCCTCGCGCAGTTCCCGGATCAACTCCTCGATCCTGGCGGTGGAGCGCGGGTCCAGGGCGGAACAGGGTTCATCCATGAGGATGATCTCCGGGCTCACGGCAATCGCCCTGGCAATGCAGAGCCGCTGCATCTGTCCGCCGGAAAGACCCATGGCGGACTGGTGCAGCCGCTCCTTGACCTCGTCCCAGAGGGCGGCCCGTTTCAGGCTTTTTTCCGCCGCCTCTTCCAGCGTGGTTCGCTCCTTGATTCCCGCGATCCTGAGGCCGTAAACGACATTTTCATAGATGGACTTGGGAAAGGGGTTCCATTTCTGGAACACCATGCCCACTTTGCGCCGGAGTTCAATGACATCAAGCGTTGGATCGTTGATGTTTTCGCCGTCAATGGTAATGCTCCCTTCCACGCGCAGCCCGTCCACCAGGTCGTTCATCCGGTTGATGCAGCGGAGCAGGGTTGACTTGCCGCAACCGGAGGGGCCGATCAGGGCGGTAACCTGACCGGCGGGAATGCCGAAGCTCAGATCATGGAGCGCCTGGCTGGCGCCGTAATAGAGGTTGAGATCCTTGATTACGACCTGCGGGTTCTCGATAACGCTGATGGCTGAATCACTTCGGGGCATGATGTTTTCCTTATACGTCGGTGACGGAGTAGCGTTGCCGCATCCGGTTGCGCAGGTGAATGGCCGTGCTGGTCAACAGCAGCACGATCAGGATCAGCAGCAGGGTGGTAACATAGACCATGGGTTTGGCCGCCTCGACATTGGGCGACTGAAAGCCGATGTCGTAGATGTGGAAGCCCAGGTGCATGAATTTCCGGTCCAGATGGAGATAGGGAAAGACACCGTCCAGCGGCAAAGCAGGGGCCAGTTTAACCACCCCGGTGATCATCAGCGGCGCCACCTCGCCCGCGGCCCTGGCCATGGCCAGGATAAAGCCGGTGAGAATGCCGGGTGAGGCCATGGGCAGCAGGATGCGGGTCAGGGTCTGGAGCTTGGTGGCGGCCAGGGCCTGCGAGCCTTCCCGGATGCCGGGGGAGATGGCGCCCAGGGCCTCCTCGGTGGCCACGATCACCACCGGCACGGTGAGCAGACCCAGGGTGAGGCTGGTCCAGAGGATGCCGCCGGTGCCAAAGGTCGGGGTGGGCAACCTTTCCGGGAAGAACATCTGGTCGATGCTGCCGCCGACGCCGTAGACGAAGAAGCCAAGGCCGAAGATGCCGTAGACAATGGACGGAATGCCGGCCAGGTTGTTCACCGCGATGCGGACCAGCCTTACCAGATAGCCGTCCTTGGCGTATTCGCGCAGATAGATGCCGGCCAGCACCCCCAGCGGGAAGGAGAGGACGCTCATCAGCAGGATGAGCATGATGGTGCCGAAGATAGCTGGAAAGAGCCCGCCCTCGGTATTGGATTCCCGGGGCTCGTCAAGGAAAAGTTCGCGCATGCGCTCCAGGTAATATCCGCATTTGGCCAGGACCGACATGGCATTGGGTTGATAGCTGCGCACAATATTGACCAGGGGGATGGCCTTGGTCCGACCGTTGGCATCAAGGAAGATCGCCTGATTGGTTGCCAGGGCCGCACCCTTCTCATTGAGAATGCCTACCAGGGCCTCGAACTCGGTCTTGAGCCCCTCCTTCTCGCCTTGCAGGGCGGCCAGGGCCGGGGTGTTTTCCTCCTTGTCGTAGTGCGCCTGGATCAGGCGGTGGTCGATCATTTCCACCCGCCGGTTGAGGTTCGCGATCTTTTTCCCCAGCAGGCTGACCTCCTTTTTCCTGGAGTCGAGGGCGGCAATGGTCTGCTCCAGGCTGTTTGAGCCCGTGGCAGGCGGGGCGAGGCCCTTGACCTCCAGCTCACTCAAAAAGCCATAAAAGTTGCCGAATTCCTGGCGTTCCAGCACCTGCACATTTTGCGGGAAGCTCATGCTGGTGATGCTGCTGGCATCCACCCATTTGAAGTCAAGACCGTAGAGATCACGGTTGCCGATCTTGAACTGCAGCCGCTTTGCCTGCCCGCCCGGGATGACCTCCTCGCGGACGATTTCGCCCAGGAGCTGTCGGCCGTCGCTCAGGGTGGCCAGGGCGACCTGCTTGGGCCAGAATACCATCAAGCCGTTGGCTATGACCACGTAGAGCAGCAGCATGGTCAAGAAAAGGATCAGGGAGAGGGCCAGGCCCGTGGCCCAGACAAAGGGCTCACCCTGTTGCCAGAATTTTTTACTCACAATGCGCACCTCATCCTAATAGCGGCCATATTTTTTCCGCAGCCGTTCGCGGACCAGTTCCGCCCCGGTGTTGACGATGAAGGTCAGGGCAAAGAGCAGGGTGGCGCAGAGAAAGAGCACCCGGTACAGGCTGCCGTTCACCGCCGCCTCCGGGATCTCCACCGCGACGTTGGCGGAGAGGGTCCGCATGCCGTTGAAGATCGACCAGTCCATGATCGGGGTGTTGCCGGTGGCCATGAGGACGATCATGGTTTCACCCACCGCCCGGCCAAAGCCGATCATGATCGCGGCAAAGATGCCGGGGCTGGCCGAGGGCATCACCACCCGCCAGATCGTCTGCCAGCGGCTGGCGCCAAGGGCCAGCGAGGCGGCGCTAAGGCTGGGTGGGATATTGGAGATGGCGTCCTCGGTGATCGAGAAGATGATGGGAATGACCGCGATACCGAGGCCAAAGGCGATGATGATGCAGTTGCGCTGGTCGTAGCGCATGCCCAGATCGTTGTAGAGCCACTGCTTGAAATTGCCGGCAAAGACGAGGTGCTCCACGAAGGGCGCCAGCCAGACGGCCAGGGCCATGCTGGCGATGATGACGGGCACCAGCAGCAGGAACTCATAGCTGTGGCAGAAGGTTTTCACGCTCGGCTTTTTGTAGAATGGCTTGAGCGCGGACATGATGATGACAAAGAGCAGCGGCAGGATGAGCACGGTGAGAATGACCGCCAGGATGGTGTTTTCGATGATCGGCGCCAGCCAGAGGGCGACCAGGAAGCCGATCACCACCGAGGGTACCGAGGCCATGATTTCCACCACCGGCTTGATCGTCTTCTTGAAGGCGCAGGTGGTGAACTGGCTGGTGTAGACCGCCCCGAAGATGGCCAGCGGTACCGCGAAGAGCATGGCGTAGAGGGTGCCTTTGACCGTGCCGAACAGCAGGGGGATGAGGCTGAATTTCGGTTCAAAGTCGTCGTTGCCGGAGGAGGACTGCCAGACATACTCCGGCCTGTCGTAATTTTCGTACCAGACTTTGGCGAACAGGGTTTTCAGACTGATCTCCGGATGCGGACAGTCGATCCCCCAGACCGTGACCGTCCGGTGCTGATCGAGCCCGATCAGGCTGCCGCCCTGGCCGCTGAGGGCGAAGAGGTTCAAAGGGCGGTCAAGGCTCAGCAGGTGCTTTTCGCTGGTCATGTGATCGTAGTTCACGAGCCCGGTCGCGTCCATGCTGAACAGCGACTTGGAACGGCGGGTGGGCAGGATGCTGGTGATCGGGGCGGCATGGCTGGTCAGGACATGGGTTTGGCGGAGTTTCTGCGTGCGCTCTTTCCCTTCACCGGTCCAGACCTGACTCCAGGTGGCAAGCCCGCCCCGGGCGTCACCCACGGCCACGGAGATGTCGCCAAAGACCATGGCCAGGGAGGTGACCGCCTTTCTGCCCGGTACCGCCACCTCGTTGTCGGTGCGGCGGCAGGAGGTGTTATCTCGCAGATCCCAGCGCAGCAGGCTGCCGTTGTCCGTACCGGCAAACAGGGTGTCGCCCTTGGCGTCCAAGAGAAAGGTGGTGACCATGCCCGGTAGCGCTTCATCGATCAGCAGGGAAAAGGTTTCTTTTTTCTGGTTGTCAAAAAGATCGGTGGTGACGACCTCGCGGTCGATCTGGAACTGGTCGTTGGCCAGGAGCGCCACCCGGGTAAGACGTCCCTCATGGGCGCTGGCCTTGATCTCCTTGACCGCCACCGGATACTGGCGGGCTGGACTTTCCTCCAACGTCATGACTTCCGGCTTTACGGTCCGCTGGCCATCTTCGGCATAGAGCAGCCGAAAGTCTACCTGGGTCACGGTGATGCTGTTGTCGGCCCAGAGCAGGGTGAAGACGTTGTCCTTGCTGCGTTCGACGGTCAGCACCCGTTCTTTCTTCGGCGCCGCGGCCATGGTGGTCAGGAGGCTGTGGTCCCCAATCCGGTAAAAGGAGAAGAGGCCATGGTCGTCGAGCAGAAAGCCGACCTCGCCGGTGTCGTCTATGCCAACGGCCAAGGGGGTAGCGGTGGTGGCTGGCAAGGAGAAATTGGTGGTCATGCTGGCATGCGCCGGTTGAAACAACGGCAGGGTCACCCGGACGATCAGCACCAGAATGGCGATCACACTGGCGATGACCAGCAGCCCGCCCAGGGTGATGATCCGGGTGGCGACGCGGTCCTGCCGCCGCACCTTGCGGATGAACTGTCTGTCAAGTTTCTGCATGAACTGTTCCTTGCGGCCAGGGCACTTGGTGTTGATCTTGGCTGGGTAAACTGCCGGACAGGTCTGCCGGTGGGCTCGACCTGTCCGGCAGTCGGGATGGTAACAGGGGCCGGCTATGACCGCCGGGAGGAATTATTTGAGCTTGGCCACTTCCTTTTCGACCACGCTGGCGGGCAGGGGCAGGAAGCCGTCCTTGACCACGATCTCCTGACCCGCCTTGGAAAGCACGAATTTCAAAAACTCGGCGGTGATGGCGGGCAGGGGCTTGTTCGGCTCCTTGGCCACATAGACGTAAAGGGTTCTGGAGAGTGGATAGCTGCCGCTCAACACGTTTTCATAGTTAGCCTCCTGCGCCTTCTCTCCCTTCTTGCTGCTTAAAGCGAGGGCCTTCACCCCGGAGGTCTTGTAGCCGATGCCGGAGTAGCCAATGGCGGCGCTATCCTCGGTTATGCCCATCACCACCGAGGCGGAGCCGGGCTGCTCCTTGACGGTGTCCTTGAAGTCGCCCTTGGACAGGGCATGTTCCTTGAAGTAGCCGTAGGTGCCAGAGGCGGAGTTACGGCCATAGATGCTGATCGGTTTCTGCTGCCAGTCGCCGGCAAGGCCGAGTTGACCCCAGGTGACATACTCCTCGGCAATACCGCCCTTGCGGGTCTTGGAGAAGATGGCGTCCACCTCGGGCAGGCTCATTTCCTCAATCGGGTTGTCCTTGTTGACAAAGACCGCCAGGGAGTCGAGGGCCACGCCGATCTTGGTCGGCGCATAGCCGAATTTCTTAGTAAAGGCGTCCACCTCCTCACCCTTCATCGGCCGGGACATGGGACCAAGCTGGGCCGTGCCGGCGATGAGGGCGGGCGGCGCGGTGCTGGAGCCCTTGCCCTCGATCTGGATGCGGACGTTGGGATACTCCTTGCGGAAGGATTCGGCCCACATGGTCATCAGGTTGTTCAGGGTGTCGGAACCGATGCTGTCCAGGTTGCCGGAGACGCCGCTGGTTTTGTTGTAGGCGGGAATCTGGGCATCGACCTTGATCACGTCATCGGCCAAGGCGCTCGTGGCGGCCAGTGTCACTAGACACCCGGTCAGCAGGGCCTTTTTCACTGATCTGCCCGAAAAAACTTTGCTCATCATCATGGTTGGTTCTCCTTCATGCTTTATGACGGTGGTTGGCTTAGGCCCGTAATTGGGGGGCAGCCGGTAATTAAGTGCCCTTACTATGCACCCTGATTATTAGAGTTTGATTAGGACTTGGTTAGAAAATGAACAGAAGAATGACGCCAGGAGGGGTGCGGTATCGCTCCCTTAAAAAGTTAATGTACCGCGTTTAGCGGCTTACGACACTTTAAAGAGAAAATAACTTTATGCTAATCACTGCCTAATAAACGCACTTTATCGTGACCCTGTATTAGGGAAATAACTTATTAACGCATATTTTGACCAATGGAGGATAGCGCCATGACCTGTAGACATCTCTTTCATTACGCCTCGGCCAGCGACACCTGGTCCGTGTCCACCTGTTCCGCCAAAAAGACCCCATATAATCCCAGTCTGGTTGAGTTGGAACGGTTCTGTAAGCCTGGCCGCTATAACAATTGTCCAGCCTATGTTTTCCCAACCGACTCAGGCCGGCTGCTTGTGGGACAAGCAGCCTTTTAGTAGGCCTGGTGATGTAGACGTAAAACAGTGGTTATTTGGGGGTCGTTTGTTGCTGCTCCCCTGTATAACGCCTGACGAGAGATAGGAATAATTATGGAATCTCTTATTGCGCACGACATAAGGCCAGACAAGTACGGCGCTTCCCACCGAGACGGGATTTGCGCTCCGCCGTATCTTTCAGGGCGGCTTGAGCCCTCATTGGGCAGCAATGAATTGCCGGGCATTGAGGCTTCTCTGTTGTTAGACACTGGGGAGCCGGACCAGGGCATCGACCTGCTGACCCAGAAGATATATGACCAACTCAGCGAGGGCAACCTGGCTGGCGCTCAGTCCCTGCTGCATGAGATGGCGGTCGCTATCTCCGAGAACCACCCCCGCGACATGGCCACTTACTACTTTTGGGCCGGGTTGCATTTCTCCATGCGGGATGAGCTGCGCAAGGCCATGCAGTTTTTCGACCGGTCGGAAAAGTTTGTGGTGGCTGTTGGTGATCCTTTTTACCAGTGCATGATCGGAGTCGGCAAAGGCTATGTCCTGGCCAGGCTTGGTCAGCATGCCAAGGCGCTTGCGTATTTCGACCGCGCCATGCGGGGCGGCCGGGAGTTGGGCAGCGCCCTCGTAACATTCATGTGTCTGATCTATCGGGCCACGATCTATTTCGCCATGGGCAACGAGGCCGACGCCTTGGAAAGTCTGGCCAGCGGTTTACTTGTCGGCCGCGATCAAGGCATCTATTATTGGCCGGTGTGGGATCCAGCCATCTCTTCCTTCCTCTGCGTCACCGCGCTTAAAAACAACCTGGAAAAGGACTATGTCAGGCAGTTGATCGGCAGGCGTCGCCTTTACCTCACCGCGGCACCATTGGAACTGGAGGAGTGGCCTTGGGCCTTACGTATTTATACCATGGGACGATTCTCTGTCCTGCGTGACGAGATGCCGGTGTTGCTTGGCAGCAGGGGGCAGCAGAAGCCCATCATTTTACTCCAGGCCCTCATCGCTTTGGGTGGCCGTGGCGTGGATGAGACCAGGTTGGCCGACATCCTATGGCCGGACGCCGATGGCGATCTCCAAATGCAGAGCCTGCGCACCACCCTGCATCGGCTGCGCAAGTTGTTGGGCTTTCAGGAGGCCATCATTCACCACGACGGCCAGCTCACCTTGAACCCCGCCTATTGCTGGGTGGACACCTGGGCATACGAACGACTGCTGGGCACGGCGGAAACCGCCTGGCAGCAAAAAAAGGAGCCCGCGGAGGCGGAGCGTGCCGCGGGTAAGGCCTTTTCTTTTTACCAGGGCGCTTTCCTTTCCCACAAGGGTGGAGAGTCCTGGACGCTTTTCCTGCGGGAGCGGCTGCGCCAAAAATACATCAGCAGCGCCGAATTGCTTGGCCAGCATTTAGAAATGCAAGGTCGTTGGCAGGAGGCGATCCGCCATTACCATAGGGGGCTTGGCGTTGATAATCTGGTGGAGGAATTTCACCAGCGGCTCATGGTTTGTTACCTGCAACTGGACCGGCCGGCCGAGGCCATTGGGATCTACCAGCGTTGCCGCGCCGCCTTGGCAGCCGGCATTGGTATTGAACCATCCCAAGAAACCACTCGTATTTACAGACAAATTCCCCGTCGCGTAAATAAAAATGAAAAGTTAAACAATGCATAACGAGCCTCTTGCTATTGGCACATGCGTATCTAAATATACAATGGAGAAATCAACTTAATGAAACGTATTTGGTATGTGTTTGCTGGAATTGCCCTATTGTTGGCGGGCTGTTCCACTTTCCGGCAGATTAATTTGTCGCAACTCCGTCTGGCTCATGACAGCCTGCCGCTGTATGCCCCCGAGGGTGCCGAGCAGCAGGCGCCCCGGCTGTTGGTGAAGCGGGACCAGTATCAGGCGGTTGCCTGGCAGGGGAGTATCTATCTTTTTGCCGATGCCGGAACGTGCGCCGCCTTCCTTGCCGTCGGTACGCTTCCTCCGTCCGTGACAACGCATGCTGCCGCGGTGGGACCATTAGGTGAGCAGGTTATCGCGGTGAGCGACGCCAACGGCGAAACCGCGGACGATCTGCTGGAAAAGTATCAATCCCA
>DYDL01000227.1 GCA_020717925.1 Desulfocapsa sp. | reverse complement strand
TTACGGGGCCGAGATCGCCAACCCCTGTATGGATACCCTGCGGTTGGCGCAGGTCTATACCGAAAGGGACTGGCACCGGCACCAAGGAGGGGTTGCCCACGAACGCTACGACTTGGGAACCCTACGGGATCGATATAACCTGCCACCATTCACCCTGCACGATGCCCTGCAGGACGCCTTGCAGACCGCCTATCTCTTCCTTTTTCTGGTAAAAAAACTTGAGCGGCTGGGGTGCGCGTCGCTGCGGGATTTCTCTACCTTCGGGCAGGGGTGGAAGCTGTTCCGCTAGCACGCAACCGTTAGCGGACCGCGGGTGGACCAGGGGGGCCTGGAAAAAATAGGGGGCGCGCCAGTGCATGGCGCGCCCCCGTTGACTACTTGCAGGGGTGAAGAGGTCTTATTCGGCGCCGACTCCAAGATAGGCGCGGAGCTTCTCATCCTCGAACATATCCTCGGCCCGCTGCTCCTTGGTCAGGAGCGAGACGACAATACCCACCACAAAGGCGGCGGTCATGGAGATAATGGCCGGGTTCTTGAGCGCGATGATGGGTTCCGGATATTTAAAGATGTCCACCCAGACCGTGGGGCTGACCACAATAAGCCCCACCGCCAGGGTGGCTCCGGTCAGGATGGAGGAAACCGCGCCCGCGGTGGTGAACTTTTTCCACAGAATCGACATGAGCAGGGCGGGGAAGTTGGCGCTGCAGGCAATGGCAAAGGCCAGGCCCACCATGAACGCTACGTTTTGACCCTTGAAGAGAATGCCGAGCAGCACGGCGCAGATACCAAAGATCACGGTGGCGGTTTTGGCGGTCTTCATCTGCTCTTGCTCCGTAGCCCGGCCCCCCTTAATGACGTTGACATAGATGTCGTGGGAATAGGCCGAGGCGCCCGCCAGGGTAAGGCCGGCGACCACCGCCAGAATGGTGGCAAAGGCCACGGCGGCGATAAAGCCCAGGAAGGGTGTGCCGCCCAGCATCTCGGCCAGCAACGGCGCCGCCATGTTGCCGCCTTTGTCAATACCCTCAATGATATTTCTGCCAACCAGGGCGGCGGCGCCGAAGCCGACGATGGGGATGATGCAGTAAAAGTAGCCGATGAACCCCGTGGCGTAGAGTACCGAGACCCGGGCCGCCTTGGCGTCGGGTACGGTAAAGAAGCGCATGAGGATGTGGGGCAGGCCTAGCAGGCCGAACATGAGCGCCAGTCCCAGGGATAAGGCATCAATCGGGTTGGTGACCAGCTTGCCGGGCTCAAGCGCGCCTTGCCCATAGGTGTTGGCGACGGCGGCATAAAGATTGCCGGGATTGAAATCAAACTTGTACAACACCATCAGGGTGAGCGCCGTGACCCCGCAGAGCAGCAGCACCGCCTTGATGATCTGCACCCAGGTGGTGGCGATCATGCCACCGAAAAGGACATAGAGCAACATGACGCAGCCCACCAGGATTTCCGCCCACTCGTAAGGGATGCCGAACATGAGCTTGATCAGGTTGCCTGACCCCACCATCTGGGCGATGGTGTAGAACAGCACGGTGAGAATGCCGCCAATGGCCGAGGCAATCCGGACCGGGGTCTGGCGGAGACGAAACGACACCACGTCGGAAAAGGTGAATTTGCCGAGATTCCGCAGCGGTTCGGCGATGAGGAACATGAGGGCCGGCCAGCCGACCAGCCAGCCCGTGGCATAGATCATGCCGTCGTAGCCCTTCAGGGCCACGAGGCCGGCGATGCCGAGGAAGGAGGCGGCGCTCATGTAGTCGCCGGATAGGGCAAAACCGTTCTGCAGGGCACTGACACTGCGGCCAGCGGCATAGAATTCGCTGGCGGTTCTGGTTCTCTTGGCGGCCCAATAAGTGACGCACAGGGTGAGGGCGACGATGACGAAAAAGAAGAAAATAGCCGAACCCGTGGGTGAACCCAGGGAGGTCTGCATCGGTGCGGTGGCATCAACCGCCGCGTTTACTGCTGCTGGTACGCTGACAGGCATGGACTTGACCCTCCCTTATTTTAATTGGTCTTTCAGTTTGCGCACTTCGGGATCATAGGAGTTGTTGGCCCAGATCACGTAAATCACGGTGAGCACCCAGGAGAGGACGATCACCAGGACTCCCAACGGTATCCCGAGCGGGGTCACCTCGCCGATCTTTGTGGCCAGCAGAGGTTTGTTGTAACCAATCAGCAGGATGTAACCGTAGTAGATCACGAAAAGCAGGATTAAGAGGGTGATGGAAACCTTCCACCGTTTTGCGACCAGTTGTTTGAATTGTTGTGACTCGAGTACCTCATGTACTGATTTTGTCGTCTTAGCCATGCAGTTCTCCTTGGTGAAGGTTCCAGGTGAGGAAGGTGAAATGGCCTGCCCATGAACTCATGCGATCTGTTTTTTCCTACTCAGGCTGATCGTAATCGTCTTTCAGTATCTGGAAATGAGTAAAACTACTCATCGGCCTATGTCTGAATAGCGTATTGCCAATTTTTTGTCAATCCAGAAGGCGGCCCATGGCCCCGGCATAACAATCCTGACATGCAAAGGCGCCGGGTTGGGATGACAGCGGGGCGGTGCGATGGGTGGTATTATCACTCGTTTGTCTTTATGGTAGTGGAAAAAAGAGGAAACCGAGGCCGGATTGGGGTAGTTTACAAGGTCAGCAAGGCGTCCTGCGTTTAAGGTAAACATCGTGCATGCACTTGAAAAAATAGTTCAAGCCATCATCCGGCAAGAGGATCTGATCAGTCCGGGGGAGACCGTGGTAGTCGGGGTTTCCGGTGGGCCTGACTCCATGGCCCTGCTGCATATCCTGGCCACCCTGGCCGGTCCGGGTGATTTTACCGTGGTTGCGTTATACGTGGATCATGGTCTTCGGCCGGGGGAGAGTGGGGCGGAGGCGGAGCTGGTGCAGGCTGCCGCCGCCCGGCTTAAGGCGCCTTGCGTGCTGGCCCGGGCCGAGGTGCAGGGGCTGGCTCGGGAGGCCGGCCTTTCCCTTGAGCACGCCGGAAGGCAGTTGCGCTACGCACTTTTGCGCCAGGAGGCTGAGCACCACCCGGCCTGGAAGATTGCCGTGGCCCACACCGCCGATGACCAGGCCGAGGAGGTACTGCTGCGGTTGATTCGCGGCACCGGCCGCAAGGGGCTGGCCGGCATGGCCTGCTGTAGCGACGCCCAGGTCATTCGGCCACTGCTCAACACCACCAAGGAGACGCTGCTGCGCTACCTTGTTGACCGTAACATTCCATTTCTAGAAGACAGCTCCAATCGTGACCGTCGTTTTCTGCGCAATCGGGTGCGGCTCGATCTGCTGCCCTTTTTGGAGCAGCATTTCCATGCCGGGGTGCGGACCACGCTCAGGCAGACCGCCGAAGTGCTGGCCGAGGAGGAGGGCTATTTGGCCGGCCTGGCGCTGGACAAATACCAGGCTGCGGTGCGGCAGGCAGGCGAGGGTCTGGTCCTGGCCATCACGGCGCTGCTGGCCGAACCCGTCGCCATCCAGCGCCGGATGGTGGAGCAGGTTTTGTTGGCGGCAGGGGCCGCTCCCTCCTACCGCCAGATTGAGCAGGTGCGGCGGCTGGCGCGGCAGGCCGGCGAAGGCGCCGGTTTGCACCTGGCTGCGGGGCTCAGGGTGGGGCGGCAGGGGGAGGATCTGCTTTTTTCTTATCCACTCGGCCGTGGGGCGCATCGGGGTGTCCTTGCTGGACAGCAAAGGGTGGAGTATGAGGTTATGGTTACCGGACCAGGCATTTATCCGCTGCCGGGTAACGGTCTGGAGGTCGTTATTGAACTGCTGGAGAATCCTCCCGGCCCTCATGAGCTGCGCCAAGAGAGGGCGGATTTTCTCGATTTTGCCGAGGTGGGTTTTCCATTAACCATCAGGCCGCCAAGGCCTGGTGACCGTTTCCATCCCTTGGGCGCGCCTGGCGCCAAGAAGCTTGCTGACTTTTTCACCGACCAGAAGGTCGCAAGAGACAAGCGTCAGAGACCGCTACTGGTGGCGGCCGGCGGCATCGCCGTGGTGCCGGGGTTGCGCGTGGCCCAATGGGCCAGGGTGACGCCAGCCACGGCGAGAACCCTGCGGGTGCGGGTGCGGCAGTGACGCGGCCTGCCGGATGATTTCAGGAGAAGGTGCTTTACGGAAGATTGTTTCTGGGGTATATTCCCCTTCCTTTATGGGCGGGTAGCTCAGCTGGATAGAGTATTGGCCTCC
>DYDL01000226.1 GCA_020717925.1 Desulfocapsa sp. | reverse complement strand
CTTGCGAGTGAGCCGCTGGCGCGGACAACACATGGCCAAGCGCTGGGCCGCCGGCGCTCTGCTGTGGGCTGAAGGCCACTTCCAACGCATCAAAGGCCACACCGCGCTCCCCGCGCTCGAAGCCGCCCTCAAATCGACTCTTGACTCTCAACAACAAGCCACCTAAACAACCAATGCATCACCGCTAGTTTCAACTATCGGCGGGACATATCCGAAATGGAGCACGCCTATGCAGACCCCGTCCATCCTGACGCTGACAGCAGTTCTCAGCCTCCTGTTTCCCGCGTGGATGCCGCCCAGTGCGGCGCTCGCAGGGGAAAGCAGCGCGACGGCCGTGAAGGCGCTGTTTGCCAACCCGCCACGCGAATACAGCACCGGGCCGTTGTGGGTCTGGAACGACATGCTCACCGAGCAACAGGTGCGCGACACGATGCGCGACCTGGCGGGCCAGCAGGTCAAGCAGGTCTTCGTTCATCCGCGACCGGGCCTGATGACGCCGTATCTCGACAAGGAGTGGTTCCGGCTGTGGAAGGTCGCGTTGAAGGAAGCTGGGCGGCTCGACATGAACTGCTGGATTTACGACGAGAACTCATATCCATCCGGCTTCGCGGGCGGCTGGGTGCCGGAGTTGATGCCGGAGTCGCGCGGGCGCGGGCTGCACTTGCGCGTCTTGCCGAAGGCGCCGGCGTGGGGAACCAACACGTTCGCCGTGTTCAGTCTGGACGCCGACAAGTTCACCGACGTCACCAGCGCCGCGCGCTCAAGCAACTTGCCGCCGAAGGGGCGCTACCTCGTCGCGGACATCCAACGCGCGCCCAACCGCGGCTGGCACGGCGACCGGTGTTACGTGGACCTGCTCTATCCGGGCGTGACGGAAAAGTTCCTCGACGTGACGCTGGAGGCGTATCGGCGCGAGGTGGGCAGCCAGTTCGGCAAACGCATCCCCGGCTCATTCACCGACGAGCCGGAAATCCGGCCGGCGGGCGGCCTGCCGTGGACTGAGGATCTGCCGCAGCAGTTCCAGAAACGCTGGGGCTACAGCCTCACGGAAAACCTGCCGTGCCTGAACCAGGAAGTCGGCAACTGGCGCAAGGTGCGGCACAACTACTTCCATCTGCTCAACACGCTCTTCATCGAGCGTTGGGCCAAGCCGTATTACGAATACTGCGCCAAAAACCACCTCGCGTTCACCGGACACTATTGGGACCACGAGTGGCCGCGCTGCGGCGCCGTGCCGGACAACATGGCGATGGCGGCGTGGCAGCAGTTGCCGGGCATTGACTGCCTGATGAACCAGTATCGCGAGGACACGCACGCGCAGTTCGGCAACGTCCGCATGGTGCGCGAACTGGGCAGCGTCGCCAACCAGCTCGGCCTGAAGCGCACGCTCTGCGAAATCTACGGCGCGGGGGGCTGGGACCTGCGGTTCGAGGACATGAAACGCATCGGAGACTGGCTCGGCGTGCTCGGCGTGAACCTCTTCGACGAACACCTCTCCTACGTGACGCTGCGCGGCGCGCGCAAACGCGACCACCCGCAGTCGTTCAGCTACCACGAGCCGTGGTGGGAGGCGTATCACGTCAACGCGAGCTATCTGACGCGGGTCTCGTGCGCGCTGTCGCAGGGCGAGCAGATCAACCGCGTGCTCGTGCTCGAACCGACGACGACGGCGTGGATGTATCAGGGCAACGAGGCCAAATTGAAGGAAGTCGGCGACGCGTTTTTCAACATCCTGATGGCGCTGGAGGCGGCGCAGGTCGAATACGACATCGGCGACGAGGACATCATCGCCCGCCACGGTTCGGTCAAAGGCGCCGGGTTGGTCGTCGGACAACGCCGCTACGCCACGTTGGTGTTGCCGCCCAGCACGGAAAACCTCGACGGCGCGACGCTGAAGTTGGTCGAGGGGTTCCTGAAAAACGGCGGCACGGTGCTTTGTTGCGGCGAACCGCCGACGCGCGTGGACGGCGCAGTCTCGGAAGCCGGCGCTGCGTTGGCGAAGTCCAAACAATGGAAACGGGTCGAGCCGTCCGCCGTGCCCGCGCTGGTGCGCGCCGCAGGCAGTCCCGATGGTTTCGCCATCAACCGCCAGCCGGACGACAAGGGCATCCTGTTTCACCATCGCCGCCAACTCGCTGACGGCCAGTTGCTGTTCCTGGTCAACACCAGCATTGAGAATTCATCCGCAGGCACGGTCGAGGTGAACCTGAACGGTGTCGAACAGTGGGACCTCTACAGCGGGAAGACGCGCGCTTATCCGTTCGAGAAAACTGCGAACGGCGTCAGGGCCACCTTCCGGTTGCCGCCGTCTGGCAGCCTGCTGTTGTTCCTCTCGCGGCAGCCGCTCGCGCCCGCGCCAGTCGTGACAGAGACCGTGACGACGCTGGCCGCGACGGGGCCGATGGAAATCCGCCGTGTGGGGCCGAACGTGCTGACGCTCGACCACGTGGACATCACCGCCGGCGGCGAAACGAAGAAGGACATTTACTTCTACCCAGCCGGCCAGTTCGCTTTCCAGAAGAATGGCATGGAGCGCAATCCATGGGACAGCGCCGTGCAGTTCCGCGACGAGCTGATCAAGAAGAAGTTCCCGGCGGGCAGCGGTTTCGAGGCGAGCTACAAGTTCGCCATCGCAGAAAAAGTTCCCGCCAACCTCGCCATCGTCATCGAGCGACCTGACCTCTACTCGATCACCTGCAACGGCAAGCCTGTCAGCGCGAAGAAAGGCGATTGGTGGCTGGATAAAGCCTTCGGTCGGATCGCCATCGCGCAGGCTGCGCGAGTCGGCGAGAACGTCGTCACCATCAAGTGCTCGCCATTCACCATCTTCCATGAGTTAGAGCCGGCTTACGTGCTCGGCGACTTCGCGCTGAAAGCGGCGGAGAAGGGTTTCGTGATTGCGCCCGACCAGCCGTTGAAGCTGGGTCATTGGAATGAGCAAGGCCAACCGTTCTACAGCGCCGGCGTCTCGTATCGGGCGAAGTTCGATGTGGCGTCGCCCGTTGGCCGATACGCCGTGTCGCTGCCCTCGTGGTATGGCAGTGTGGCCAAGGTGGTCGTGAACGGAAAGCCCGCCGGCTACATCACGGCCCCGCCGTGGGAATGCGACGTGAGCGACTCCATCAAGCGCGGCGCGAACACGATTGACGTCGTCGTGATCGGCACGTTGAAGAACACGCTCGGCCCGCACCACGGCAAGCACCCGCTTGGCAGCGCATGGCTGCGGATGTTCCAAGTCGGCCCGAAGGCCGGCCTGCCGCCCGGCAAGGATTACGATACGGTGGGTTACGGCTCGCGGGAGCCTTTCGTGCTCGAGCAGAACCGCTGACTCCGCACCTTGCCGCGCGCCGCAATCGTCGGTTGAAGTTTTGCCGCCGGTGTGTAATCGTCTGCGCCGTTGGACCGTCAGGCAATCCGACAAGGAGCGTTGCCATGAACATCACAAACATCTGGCGGCTCATCCGCCACGCAGTGGCACTTGCCGTATCGGCGACGGCCGTCATTGCCACACCACCCGAAAACTCCACCGCCAAGGACTGGTCGCTGGAGTTCGCCACGGGGGCCATCTTTTCCAACATGCGCAACTCCGAACTGGACGGCTACACCCTCATCCCCGGACGTCTTGTGGCCGCGCTGCGGCTCGACGAGGACACGCCCGACGAGGGTTGGTGGCGCGGTTACACCGAGTTCCTCTTCGGCGCCACCGGCATGTGGGTCGCCCACGGGCCGGAGTCCCGCATCCTGGGCGCGAACTTCGGCCCGCGCTACACGTTCGTCCAGCCGGGCTGGTGCGTGCAACCGTTCATCGAGTCCACGGTCGGCTTTGGATTTGCCGACACGCGCGGCATGCAACACGACGGCCATGACATCGGCCTCGGACAGGATTTCAGTTTCAACTTCACCATCAGCGGCGGCCTGCGCATCCCGATCAGCGACGACTGGTATGTGGAGATTGCGGGCTTTTACACTCACTACTCCAACGCCAGCCTTTCCGAGCCGCGCCACGAAAACCGCGCCATAGACGCCATCGGGCCGGAACTCAGCGTCGGCTGGCGCTTCTGAGAAGTTTCGCGTCCGCTCCCGGCTTTCGGCCTTCGGTTCTTCGACCTTCACTCAATTCCAGACTGGCCTTGCGCGGGCGAAATCCGTAATCTCCGCGCCATCGTTTGCGCCCGCCGGCGCGCCATCACAGAAAGCAAGGACACCATCATGGCCAAGGACATGGAAGCCCTCTACCAGCAGCGCCTCAAGCGCTACACCACCGCCCTCCACAAGGGCAAACCCGACA
>DYDL01000030.1 GCA_020717925.1 Desulfocapsa sp. | reverse complement strand
TCGAGGGCCCGGCGCAGGAGCATGGGAATCTCATAGCCCATGGCGACCAGGCTTTCATCAAAGCGCGGCGCATAGCTGTCAAAGAGATGGGTGACGTAATGCTCCGGCGGGCTGTCGGTATGCTGGCCGGTCAGGGCGTTCAGGATATGGCGGTTGGACGGCGAGTCATGGCCCAGGCGGTCCGCCTCCTGGTAGGCGGCAATCGCCTCCTCCTCCCGGCCTTGGATCTGCAGGACCACTCCCAGGTGACCATAGGCCGGAGCATACCGCGCATCAAGCTTGACGGCCTGCTCAAAGCAGTGGATCGCCTCATCGAACAACCCCATGTCCTTGAGCACCCGGCCCAACTGATCATGGGCCTCGACATCCTCTGGGCTGGTCTCCAGGGCCTCCAGGAAGCAGGACGCGGCCTCGGCCAGCCGGTTCGTCCGGTGCAGGAGCCGTCCCAGGTTGAAGTGGGCATCGACATTGGCCGGGTTTGCAAGTACCGCCTGGCGGAAACAGGATTCAGCCTCGGCAAACGACTCCTGGTGGTAGCGCACCAGGCCCAGATTGTAGTGGGCCTCGCTGCTCTCCGGCGCCACCTCGACAATGCTGGCAAAAAGTCCGGCCGCTTCGTGCAGACGGCCGGCCTTGAAGCAGTCAACAGCCCGACCGCAAATCTCTTGGCGCAGGCACGGATCGGTCAGCAGGGCCGAGGGCAGATTGTCTGACAAGATTGCTGCTACGTCTTTCATGGCATCGCTATAATGCAAGGGCGCCCGGGAGAGACGCAAGCAAAGATACGCCGCGTCAATGCTCCATGCTCCATTCCTGCCGGCGTCCCCATGCGGAGCCGACCACCTGTAAACGAGCTGGTCAAATTAGCGAATTCCAAGAAGCGTGTCAAGCCCCTGCTTGCGACACAACCAAGGGGTCTCTCAACCCCGGCGTCTGCTCTCTTTCTACCACTCCGTGCCTACTACCTCTGCCCCTTCCGCCTCAATTGCTGTAATATTTCCTTGGACCCCTTTGCCGGATACGGTATTCTCCAGCAAGCAAGTCCATGTCGCGGAATGGAAGGCATAAGGAGACAGACATGTGCACCAGGGACCGCCATCTGTACCAAGCATGCCTGATCCTCATGGTAATCCTTGCCTGGATCAGCGGCTGCACCGCCTTAAAAAAATCAAACCCTATCCTGCCGATCCGCGAGTATGAAAAGCTTATCGTCGGCGACCTCAATGCCGACTATGTCGGCACCCAGAACTGCCTGGCCGCGTGCCATACCCATGACAAGCTGAAGCTGTTCTTTGACGCCAGCACCATGGGGGCGCAGTTGAGAAAGGAGTCCGGCATGCCCCTGGTGGATTGCGAATCCTGCCATGGCCCCGGCAGCCTGGCCATACAGGGGTTGACCCCCGAACAGGTGGCCGAGAACCTTAAGCAGGGGATAAGAACCACCTGCAACTTCAAGAGCCTGATCAACCTCAAAACCCTGCCCGCCACGGCCCAGTCGCTTATCTGCCTCAAGTGCCACACCGCCAACGCCACCTTCAACCTGCACAACTGGAACGCCGGCATCCATGCCATCAACGAGATATCCTGCTTCAACTGCCATGACATTCATGCGGGGCCGGACCTGAAGGTCACTCCGCGGGACACGGGCATGCTCTGCCTTCGCTGCCATCAAGACGTGCAGGCCCAGTTTTCCCTGCCCAGCCACCATCCCCTGAAGGAGGGGAGGGTATACTGCGTGGACTGCCACAACCCGCACGGCGGCTTTGCCGAACACAGCCTGCTGCGGGACACGGTGAAGGAAACCTGTGTTCAGTGCCATCCCGACAAGCGCGGCCCGTTCCTGTATGGCCATGCCGATGTGGCGGAAAACTGCGTCACCTGCCATAGCCCGCACGGTTCGGTCAACAGCAAACTGCTCAACGCCCGGGAACCCTTCCTCTGTCTCCAATGTCATGGGGGGCATCGGTTGAACCAGGAGGATGGCGGCAGCATCACGGCAGAGCGGGCCAGGGCGTTGTATACGCGCTGCACTGACTGCCATTCCAGAATCCATGGCTCGGATGTACCGTCGGCCTCGGGCGCGGGAAGGTTTATCCAATGAGATACCAAAAACTCCCAGGTATCCTGCAGGTTTTCGCTGCCGTGCTTGCCCTCGGCAACGGCGTTGCCCCGGCCATGGCAACAGGCGACCTGCTCACGCCAGGCGCTGCCGGGATAACGGCTACCCCGGGAGCAGAGGAGCCCTACCTCTACTACCGCGAACCCGGGGATTTTTTCCTGGGCTACCGGTGGCCCTCTGAAACAGATGCCCTGCAGGCGGCGGAATATGTCGATCCCCATTCATCGCTCACCTTTGGCCTTGATCTGCTGTCCTGCCCCTTGCCCTACCGTTATCACCTCAACACCGAGTTTCTCAGCCAGCATGATTTTTACGGTGATGCCGGCTTTGCCTATAAGGATCTGGTGCTGTTCCGGGATATCCTCGTCGGGGTGCATCACAACCTGCATCATCTGGACTTCCGGCATGTTGGCGAGCCTCCCGAGCTTACCTACGCTGACCGCGATCCAGACGACCTGTACTATACCGACCTGACCAGCAATCTCTTGTCGCTCCGCTTCAAGGCACCGGATTTTCCGTTTCATACCTTTATCAATGATCGCTATGTTTCCCAGGAGGGCAGGATCCAACAGCGCTTCCTGCTGGGGAACTTCAGTCAACTGGACAAGACGACGGTATCACGGGACATCGACTGGGAGTCCAACGATGTAATGCTGGGCGCCAACAGCCATCTCGGGCCAATGGAAATGGAATACGCCTATGACCGGGCCAAATTCCAACCAGGCGCCAACAATATCCTTTATGACACCTACCCTGATTCCACGGTTCGGGCGGGCGACGTCTATCCGCACAGCGTGGTGCCTGAAACCGAATCATCGGCCCATTCCGTAAAATTGCATTCCTCGTATACCGGCGGCCTGGTTACCTCCGCCACCCTCGGCAATCTCTTTCAGAAAAACAACTACAGCCAGACCGAGTCCACTACCTGGAAGGGGGCCTTTGACTGCAGTTGGATCAACAAGCCAAACGTTGGCCTGTTCTTCAAGTACCGGCATAGAAATGTGGACATGGACGCGCCCGCCACCGTAACCCTGGCCGGGCTCGCCAACACCCTGCACTACCCGGTCCGGGAGGCGGTTTCCTACAGCAACGACACATTCTCCCTGACATCCAGATACCGGCTCTGGCCAGGCCTCTCTCTCCTTGGCGCCTATGACTTTTCCTATCTGGAGCGGAAAAATGTCGCCGAATGGCCGGTGCTGCCCGGGCAGACCAAGATCCACACCCTTACCTTCGCGGCGGATGGTAGGCCCCTGGACAAGGTCAAGGTCAAGGCCAGCTATGAGTTCAAAAAATACGAGAACCCGGACTATAACAACACCCCGGATCAAACCGGCAAGCTCAAGCTGACCACGACCTACACGCCGTCGCCCGGTCTCAACCTCTCCCTCTACTACCTGCTGGCGGTAACCGAGCGCGATTCCCTCTCTTACCTCAACAACTCTCCGCTCGTGCTGCTCGAGTTCGGCGAGCGGGACGGCCGCAACGACCAGATCCTCGCCAGCGTCACGAAATCGCTGTCGTCGATAACCTCGCTCACCGCCAGTTGGTTCTATCAGCGCTTTGCGGTCACGCAGAGCCTCGCCTTCGGCAGGCGGCTCATCGACGGCACTGGCGGCGACCTGCCGTTTATCGATCCCGAGGTGCCCAATACCGATGAGTCCAACTCCTTTTCCCTGGCCCTGAACACCACCCCGCTGCCCGGTCTCAGCCTGAGTGTTGATGTGACCCATACCATCTTCGAGGGCAACACTGGCTATGACGATATTGTGGGCAACGCGCCCTTTGCCCTGGCCTCATTTTCCGCTTTAAAGGCAAACGAAACTGCCTTTTCGGTCTACCTTGCCAAAAAACTCCCCCAGAACCTGGAGGTTGGGCTCAGATCCTACCTTGGACTATATGATGACCGGGCATACGGCGTCCTGGATGGCAAAGAACTCACCACCATCTGTACCGTGAAAAGGTATTTTTAATTGAAAACCGTGCGTTCATTGTTACCGAGCATCCTGCTCGCCGTCGTGTTCGTGCTCGGTGCCGCCGCGCACGGGCAGGCTGAAAAACGCATCGGCGTGATCATGACCGGCGACATCCCCTACTACAGGGGCATGCACGAGGCCTTTATCGCCGAGATCAACAAGCGGCCCGCCGGGTCTGAAAAGATCGAAATTATCCTGCAACGACCTTTTGCGGACGTTATCTCCTGGAGCAATGCCGCGCGTAAGCTAATCGCCTTTGACGTGGACCTTATTGTCGCCTATGGGGCGCCGGCCACCCAGGCGGTTATCCAGGAAAAAAGCCGCATCCCGCTGGTCTACGCCGGGCTGTATGATCCCGAGCATGCCGCCCTGACCGGCAAGAACCTTACCGGTTGCGGCTTCAAGGTTCCCCTGTCCAGTATCATTCGCTATTTCAGAAGCATCAAAACCGTCAATACCATTGGCATCGTCTTCAGCAGTATTGAGGAAGATTCCATCCGGCAATACGAGGCCATGAAAGGGCTGGCGGAGCAGCAAAATTTAAAGACCGAGAAAATCGATATCCGCGCACGTGCTGACCTGGACAAGCTGAAAACCAAAAAAACGGATGCCGTCTTCATTACCGGCAGCGCCATCGCCCATCTGTGGCTGGATGATATCCTAGCAATCCTGAAAAGTGCCCGGGTGCCGGCCGCGGATATCATGCCAGACACCTCCGAAGCCGGATTGTTGATGACGCTGTTTCAACCCTCGAAGGCGCAGGGACAAATGGCTGCCGAAATGGTATGGCGGATCCTCCATGGTGAAAAACCCGACAACATCAGCGCCCATACCTTTCGTGACACCGAACTGGTGTTCAATCAGGTGGAGGCCAGGCATCTCGGCATCACCTTCCCCATCCAGTTGCTGATGGAAGCGACCAGGGTAGTGCAATGAACCGTTATCCGGGGTCCGCACATAGCTATCCGCGACGGCTGCTCGCCAGCCTGCTCATCGCTCTTTGCCTCGCTGTTGCCATCCCGGTGGCCGCGGCCGAGCAGACCGAGGAACTGCTGATCGGCATCGAGCCCGAGCACAATATTTTCGATCAGATGGAACAATATCGTTACTTGGCCGGCTATCTGGCCAAACAACTAGGGGTGAAGGTGCAGCTCACCATCATGAGCCGTTATGGAGAGGTTATCAAACGGTTTAAAACCCTCAAGCTGGATGGGGCGTTTCTCACCTCCTATACCGCTACCATGGGGATCAAGGAACTGAACCTGGAACCCATAGCCAACCCGGTCAACCTGAGCGGCGAGTCAACCTCGCAGGGCTACATGTTCGTGCGCAAGGACAGCGGCATCCATAGCATCAAGGATCTGGAGGGAAAAAGCATCGTTTTTGTAGACCCGGCAACCATGGAAGGCTATCTCTTTCCCCTGGCCTACCTGCGGCGGCAAGGCATAGTGGATATCAATCACTTTTTCAATCGCTTTGATTTTGCCGGCAGCCATGCCTCGGCGATTTTTGCGGTACTCGACGGCCGGGCCGATATCGGGGCGGCCAAGGATACGGTTTTCAAGAAACTGGCCCATGGCGACCCTTCTATTGCCCATGAACTGGAGATCATTGCCCAATCCCCAAAGGTTCCCGAGATCACCCTCTGCATAAGAAGTGAAATTGCGCGGGAGTTACGGGAAAAGCTGGGTGATGTGCTGCTGCGGATGGACAAAACATCCGACGGCAAGGAGGTGCTCAAGCAGTTCAAGGCCATGCGGTTCGTCAAGTCAAGCAAGACGGACTTTGTCAGCATAGAAGAGATGGCGCTGGAAGCCCGGGCAACCGTGGCGGAACACTGAAAATACCTGATGAAAAACAAAATTATCATTGCCTTTCTCTTGTTATTCCTGCTGGTTCTTGCAGGTACGGTCACCACCCTGCACATCATCAACAAGACCACGGCAAATCTTACCGCCCTGCTTCTGTTGCACAAGGTGGAGGTCATCCGCCAGGATCTGGTCATCAATGTCCAAACGGTACAGTCCAATCTCTATACCACGGGCACTTCGTTCGGCAAGGAGCTGGACATCATCGTCGACAATGTCCTCAAACTACGGGGCCGGGCGCAGACCTGTACCGACTGTCATCATGAACCAGGGGTGGAAAAAGAGATCCTGCACTTGCAGGAGCTGACCGAACATTACAAGGAGGCCCTCAGTTACTTCATCACCTCCACGGCGGACGCACAACGGATTAAGAGACTGCAGGCCTTGGCGGCCGAAATCGGCGATCGGATCATTGACAAGTCACAGTGGATGGCCATGACCGCCAACGAGGCCTTGCGTCAAAAAACCACGGCCGCCATGGCCGAGGTGGCGAACTCAAAAAAAATCTTGCTCGGCACCCTGGCGTTCTCCTTCTGCGTGGGCATCCTCATCTCCCTGTACCTCATCAGAAGCATTACCGACCCGGTCGCCGATCTTTTGGGCGCCACCCGCAAGATCAAGGCGGGCAAGCTGGGCTACCGTATCGAGGAAGAGCTGAAGGACGAGTTTGGCGAGCTGGCCCAATCCTTCAACGAGATGGCGGCTTCCCTGCAGGACCAGTACAACAAATTGCAGGAAACCGAACGGTTGTCCGTGGTGGGCGAACTGGCGGCTGGCATTGCCCATGAGATCAAAAATCCCATGGCCGGCATCAAGGTCTCCATGGAGGTGCTTAGCCAGGACTCGCCCCTGGGCCCGGAGGACAAGGATGTGCTGCGCCTGGTCATCAATGAGATTGACCGGATCACCGCCCTGCTCAACGGCCTGCTCAACTATGCCCGCCCCCCCAAACCCGAGATGATTGTCCTGGATGTCAATCAGGTGCTGGAGGCGACCATCAAGGCGGCCCGCTATGCCCAGCGCGCCACAAAAAACAGGGGCAAGGATCAGGAACGGCCAATCGAATTCGTCAAGGACTTCAGCGTTGACTTGCCGCATATCGTTGCCGACCCGGGCCAATTGCAACAGGTCTTTTTGAATCTGCTGCTGAATGCCGTGGACGCCATCCTTTCCATCCCCGAGCGCCAGGGGGTAATCACCATAAGCACTCGGTACAGCAGCGCGGACGGCTTTGTCCACATCGCCATTGCCGACAATGGTAAAGGCATCGACAGCAAGGCTCTGGACAAGGTGTTCAACCCATTTTTCACCACCAAATTGCAAGGCACCGGCCTGGGGTTAGCGATCAGCAAGCGGGTGGTCGAGCAGCAAAACGGCGGCAGCATTGCGGTGGCGAACAACCCGGACGGGGCAGGGGTGACCTTTACCATCACCTTGCCGGCCGCGGCGCGGGGCGACGAAAAAAATCAAGCCTAACTGCGTTGCGCCCCTTCCGCCTTTCACCCTTACCCCGCTTGCTTGTTTTGTGGCAAAAATTATGCAATAAAAGAGGATAGAGAACGTGCCACCCTGCAAAGGCGGGCTGAGAAGAAGGCCCGCACCACCTGGGCCGCAAGAAAAAGACAAGAACGAGGAGGAGAAAGATGGTCGGAAAAGTCATGCTAAGAGGGGCCGCTCTTTGCGCCATGGCCGTCCTGGCTACCACCACGACGGCCGCCCAGGACAAGAAGGCAGCCCCGGAGAAAAACGTGACAGCCGAAACCTGCTACGGGTGTCACGAACCCATCCGTGAACTCCACCTCATGGGCAAGCACCGCAAGGTGAACTGTGTCGGTTGCCACAGCGGCCTGGCCAACCACCTCGCCGCGCCCGGCCCGGAGACCCGGCCGGTCACCCAGGTGTCATGGGAGAGCTGCGGCGCCTGCCACAAGGACCAGTACGACAGCTTCATGCAGCAGAGCTACCACCGACCCGCCCGCGACGAGAAGTCCCAGCTCACCAATCGCTCCCCCAACCCCTACTGGGATAAACTCATGGCCGGCCACGGCTTTACCAAGGAGCACAACCTTACCCGCAGCCATATCAACATGCTCGTCGACCAGTTCGTGGTGGACCGGGCCTTTGGCGGCCGCTTCCAGGGCAAAAACGGCTGGGCCTACATCCTGGACAAAGGCAAGGTCTGGGACGTGCTGGTCGATAGCCATCCCGAGAGCAACGAGCAGAAGCCCTTCCTGCCCCAGACCGCGGCGGCGGCCAACCCCGTCTGTCTGCAGTGCAAGACCCAGGACAATATCCTGAAATGGGCTTACATGGGCGACAAAGTGGACGGCGCCCAATGGTCCAGGGAGTCCAACGTGGTGGAGGTGGCACGCGGCGTCGAGCACGGGCTCAACTGCTTCACCTGCCATGACCCGCATGCGGCCAAGCCCAGGATCGTGCGCGACGCCCTCATCGACACCCTCACCCAGCCCGACGGCGACACTCTCTGGCACAAAGACCCGCAGCACACCAACTTCAAGGTCATCGACATGGGGCTGCGCGGCTTTACCCGCAAGATCGCCCTGCTCGACCGCTACGATTCCCGGCTGCTCTGCGGCCAGTGCCATGTGGAGTACAACTGCAATCCGGGCACGGATGCCAAAACCGGCGACAAGGTCACTATGACCGACCGCCGCACCAACCATTTCCCGTTCAAGGATGTGCTCGATCTCTATGAGCATTACACCAACAAGGCCAGTTTCCTGGACTTCAAGCATAGCCTCACCGGCGGCATGCTCTGGAAGGCCCAGCACCCCGAGGCCGAGAGCTACTATAACTCCAAACACGCCAAGGTCGGGGTGGGTTGCGATACCTGCCACACCCCCAAGCTGAAGAACAAGGCGGGCAAGGTCTATACCTCGCACTTCGCCGTCAGCCCCAGGGTGCAGATCAAGGAAACCTGTCTCCAGTGCCACCCCCAGTGGACCAAGGAGCAGGCCCTGTATGCCATTGATTCGATCAAGGCCCATATCCGCGGCAAGATGCGCAAGGCCGAGTACTGGCTTAGCGCCCTGATCGACAAGATCGTGGCCGCCAAGAGCGCCGGGGTGGACGGCGAGGTCATCAAAAAGGCCCAGGATCAGCACCTGAAGGCGCACATCCTCTGGGAGTACTGGACCGCCGAGAACTCGGACGGCTTCCACAACCCCGAACTGGCCAAGGAATCGCTGACCAAGTCCATGAACGAGTCGCAGGAGGGCATAAAGCTCATCACCGAGGCGATGGCGCCTAAGCCGGTGGCGGCCAAGTAAGGCAGGCCAGACGCGGGCGGGCCAGCCAGGCCTTGCCCGCGTCCGGTTGCACGATCACCCCTGCCGACCCTTGGTCGCTATGGCCCAGGCCTGGCAGGCCTCGAACTCGGCCTGGATCAGCCGGCGGCCGGTGCTTACCACCTGGGCGCAATAGCCGGCGATCTCGGTATGCTTCTTGCCCAACTCGACCAGCACCTGCTCCTGCTCCGGGGTCAGCCGCTTATAGCCCTGCAGTTTCTCGCCAAAGAAGACAAAGACCAGGGCCGGACCGACAAAGAGGACCAGGGCCGCGGTTTCCAGGTTGTCGCTGTGCGGTGTGGCCGAGAGCATGGCGTACCCGGCCAGCGCCACCCCGCCCAACGACAGGGTGAGGAGAGCTATGGCGATCCGGATGTAACGGCCCCGGTTGCGGAAAATATCAGATGGCGGCGCGCAATTGATGTCGATATGCATATCTGCCTGTTGCTCCCTTAGCGTACCTCTTTATGCGAGCCGGGCGACCAGCCTTTGCAGGCGGAGGCGGGCGACATCGATCTCGGCCAGGTCGGCAAAGGCCTTGATCTGCTCGGGGTTGGCCAGCGCAAAGCCGCCGCGCAAGGGGTGGTGGCCGAGCAGGGCCGCGATAAAGGCGCGCTCCAGCCGATCGCCCGGGTCATCCGACTGATTCGTGTCCGCCAGTTCATACCAGGCCCGGAACCGTGGCGCGCACAGGGCCTGCCGCGCCTCCTGCCGCAGGCCCAGGGTCGCGGCAAAGCCGTGCCTGAAGAGGTCGGTGATGCCCCAGACCGAAAGCAGGGCGGCCGCCTTGGCCGCGACAACACCATCGTCTTCCGGGACGCTTACTACCTCTTTGGCCAGCAGAACCTCCAGGCCCAGGGAGATGGTGTCCCGCACCCGCTCGGCAATGTCAGCGATCTGCTTTAAGTCCTTTGTTTTTTCGCCATAGGCGATGATAGCGCTGTTGATGGCCCAGACGATCTCCTGCTCCAGGCGGGCGAGAAAGTCCTGGTCCGTGATCAGTGACAGGGCCTGCTGCAACAGGCTGGTAGCGCTCAAGGGGGTGGCATAGATCGAGGGTACCCGGGCAAGGGCGTGGTCGAGCGGTTGCCGCGGCCTGGGCAGGGGCTGCCCAGGGCCGGGCCGGGAGAAAAGCACGCCGGCCTCGTCCGGGGTGACAAAGCCCAGATCCTGCATGCGGCCGTTGCGGAAGCGCAAGGCCTCCTCCTCGATCTGGGTCCGCGGATCGACACGTACCGCGCTTAGCAGGCCGTGCGTGGCTTCAAGGTCGTATTGGTACAGGGCATCCAGCAGGATAAAAGCATGGGTCTTCAGCACCACGTCAGGATGCAACTCCAAAAGATAGAAGCCGTCCGGGGTCATGGCGCGGCTCGCGTCCTCTTCCTCCTCTGGCACCTCATCCATATCCGGATCATAGACCGTCACCGTCTGGGTCAGACAGAGGAGTTGCACCACATAGTCCAGGGAAAAAAAGGCCTGGGCCAGGGTCTCGGGGCCGGCCAGGGCAAAGGCGGACAGCCACTCGTCCAGGCTGTCAACGGCAAAATCATAGCGCTGCCAGCAGTCCAGATCGATACAGGCCTGCAACTGCTCGTGGCTGAGCAGAACCAACACGGGCAGGGCCAGGTCCAGGCCGATCTCCCGGACGATATAGTAGGCCTCCAGGGGTTCGAGGCTGGCGACCTCGTCCGCCAAATCGGTCGTGGCCAACAACCGCTCGCCCCGGCGGGCCAGGGCCCGGGTCAGGTCGGCGCGGAACGGCGTCAAGGCGATGATATTGTTGTCAGTCATAGGCTCCTGTGCCGGAACTCCGGCTCATAACCCACCGTGAACTTGCGGTCCGTGGTATTGCGCAGGCTCAAGAAATGGGCATTGTTCTGGTCAAAGGGACAGATCGGTTGGGCGCAGGGCGCAAAACCAAAACGCTTATAAAAGCCTGGGGCGCCAAGGACAAAGATGGTGTTGTCCTTGATCACCTCCTGGCGCAGGGCAAAGCGCAGCAACTCCGAACCGATGCCCTGGCCCTGAAAATCCGGCTTCACCGCCAGCGGCGCCAGGTGCAGACCGCGGACTGCAACGCCCTCATAGGCATGGGAAAAGGCGACATAGGCGATAACCGCATTGATATGGATGCACACCCACTCATGCAGGGTCCGGTTATGCTGGTGCAGTCCTGCCACCAACAGCGCCTCAGTCGCGCTGCCGGGGAAGGCATGACGAAGCAGGGCGTAGGCCTTGGCATAATTATCCAAAGTGAGTTTGCGTATTTTCATAGCCCTCCCTCGCTCAGGCCTTATGCGACCGCCCGCCCCAGCGCATCGCCACTGCCCTGATGGCGTCGGCGGCCGAACTGGTGATGCCGCCGCTATAGCCGGCACCCTCGCCGAGCGGGTAAAGATTTTTTGTATTGATTGATTCAAAGCTGTCGTTGCGGCTTATCCGCACCGGCGACGAAGTCCGGGTTTCCGCGCCCAACAGTATCGCCTGGCTGGAAACAAACAGGGGTACCTCACCCTGCCATTGCCTGAAGGCGGCCGTCAGCTCGTTGCCCACAAAGCCGGGAAAGATCTCGTGCAGGTCAGCAGCAACCGCCCCCATCCGATAGGAGTGGTCATGAAGGCCGGTTGCGCCTTTCTCCCCCATGAACGTCAGCAGGTTTTGCGCCGGCACCGCCCAACTGCCGCCGCCGGCCGCAAATGACCTGCGCTCAATCTCCTGCTGAAAAGCGACGCCCGCCAGGGGTCCGCTCCCCGGATAATCGTCAACATGGCAGGTCACCACCAGCGCGGCATTGGAAAAGGGTGAGGCGCGGTGCGAGTAGCTCATGCCGTTTACCACCATCAGGCCGGGTTCGGAAGAGGCATTGATGACCTCGCCGCCCGGGCACATGCAGAAGGTATAGACCCCCCGGCAACGTTCACGGTTGGTATAGTTGAACGAATAGGTTGCCGCCCCCAGGCCGGGAAAGTCCTTATACTTGGCGCCATGGCGCAACAGGTTGATGGTGTCCGCCGGGTGTTCGATGCGCACCCCCACGGCGATCGGTTTCCGCTCGAGCGCCACCCCGCGCTCATGCAGCATGGCAAAGCTGTCGCGCGCCGAATGGCCCAGAGCCAGATAGATCGTGGAGGAGAGATATTCCCGCTCGTTGTTTATGACAACCCCTGCCGCCTTGCCTTGGGCAAGCAACAGGTCGGTCATCTTGGCGCCAAAGTGGATCTCGCCGCCGCGCTCCAGGATATGCTCGCGGATATTGCGGACAATGACGCGGAGCACGTCCGTGCCCAGATGGGGCTTGCTGATGTAGGCAATCTCAGCGGGCGCGCCAAAGCGGATAAAGGTCTCCAACACCCGGTTGACAAAGCCCGAGTTGCTGTTGCGCCGGGAAAAAAGCTTGCCGTCCGAATACGAGCCAGCGCCGCCCTCGCCAAACTGGATATTGGACTCCGCGTCGATACGCCGCTCGGCGATGAAGCGCTGCACGTCCTTGCTGCGCTCCTCGATCCTCTTGCCGCGCTCAAAAATTATGGGCTTGAGACCATGGGCAAGGAGTTCCAAGGCAGCGAACATGCCAGCCGGACCGAAACCGACAATGAGCGGCCGCTCCTGGCTGTTGCTTATGGGCCGCTCGGTCCTGGCTGGTTCGCGGTAGACCGGGAAGCCTTGAGTGTTGACAAAGTCTGCCGGGGTGTGAACCACCAGGGCAAGCTTATAATAAAATTGTTCAGCACAACTGACATCCAGCGCCTTGCTAAGGATCGTGGCAATGGCGATCTCCCCGCTGGCGAGCGCGAGCCGCTGCGCCGCGGCCTCCAGATAGGCCTCCGGCCCGTCGTTCTCAATGGGAATTGCCAGGTTGCCAAGGATTACATCCACCGGCCCGTTCCTCTCGCTGTTGCCATGCGCGCCGGGCCATGGGGACAAGACACCGCTGCCGGCCAGATTGCCGTGGGGCGCTTGCCTATAGGATAAGGCGCTGATGCCATCCTGTCCCGGTTATTGTGAAAAAAAAGGGCCACCCGCAACCTGACCGCGGTCGCCATCCGGCATGGGTAAGCGGGGGCAGCGTCTCCTCGCGCCCGCCGTCAATCCATGGTGACCTGCGAGTACCCCTTGGCCTGATAGGCGATCATGGAAATATAGGAACTTTTGACCACCTCGATCTCGGGCAGGAAATCATCTGGATCGATATCCTGAATGGTGGCGGAAATCAGGCATTGTTCCATGAAAACCCCAAGTCCACGGAAGCGTTGCACCCATTCCTGGATTTTTTTCTTGGCCTCCAGCTCCTCCTCCAGGGCATAATCATCGGCTTTGGTCACGAACTTGCTGGCCTGGCTGCGAAAGCCGATGATGATTTCCGCCTTGACGCCCGCCTTGGCAAGTTGCTGCATGGTCTCACTGATTTGCCCGAGTTGCAGTGCAAGTTTGTCCGGATCCTTGGTCTTGACGTCGAAATAGACCTTAACCGCGTCAAGGTGCGCCAGGGCGCGCTTGTTATTGAACTCCTTTGCGTAACCGTTATGGCAGGAGAAGAGCAAAAGCACCACCGCGAGGATGGTTATGGTCGAATGACGAGTCATGGCGGCTATACCTCACGATTGCATAAGCACAGGCCGGCAAACGGTTGCACCGGCCCGCGCTCAAAAGGTCGGCATGGGCATGCCGCCCCATTTATGGTTGCCGGCGACAGGCATGACGCTGACCACCTCGTGGGAAGAGGCATCCACGTCCACCAGCAGGGCCGGCGTCCGTTGCCGTCCAAGCTCAAAGAGGCGATCGGCGGCAACCGGTCGGCCATCCCGGTCCGCCACGCGGACAAAGACGAAGCGCTCCACGTCATAGTCGGTCGGCCTGCTGCTCAGGTGACTGACAAAGTTATAAAAAATCAGAAAAAACTTCCCCAGGCCGCCTCGGAATTTATATTGGTGCCATTCCAGGATCTCGGGAAAACGCTCGATCATGTCGTCCGAGAAACGGCGATCCGCGTCGGTCACCAGGGCCATGAGAAAAAAATCACCAGGCATGAGGTAGCCCAGGTTGATGCCTTTGTCTGCCTGCAGGTGGCGACGCACGGCGGGCGAGGCGCTGATTATATCGTAGAGTTCCCGCACCTCGCCGGCCGGCCGCGGGAATACCGAGACCAGGGTGAGACCTGCCTGGGGATAAAGCGGCAGCGACCGGACCGCATGCCCCCGAATGGACAAGGCCAGGAGAATGGCTAAGAGCAGGCTCACCGCATAGGCAACGGTGATGCCGAGCCACTTAGGCTGGATCCAGCCGAAGAGCGCCCGGAAGATCCGGCCGCCAGGTTCGCCTGGCAGAAACATGGGGGTGGAAGCCATGTAGGCTTCATAGCGGCCAGGCGCTTCGAGTTGCATGCGCCATTCCTCGTTACGGGCCAGGATGTAATAAACGAACAGCATGGTGATGTAGAGCACCAGGATGATGAAGCGCGGCCAGTACAGCAGCATGCCCAGGCCGGAAATCGCCAGAAAAAGATACTGCGGATGGCGGATACGGGCGTAAAAACTGGCGCGCACCACGCCCTTGTTGGTAAAGCGACCGTAGTACAGGGGAATCGCCGCAAAAAGGAAAAGGACCAGGCCGACCACCAGCAGGATCTGCAGCAGGGAGATGGCGGTGATGAGCAGGTCGTCGGGAAAGACCATGTGGGGCAGAAAAAATTCCGTGGTCCAGCTCAGCGCTGGGAAACGGGCAAAAAACTCAAGGACAGGACCGTATACTGAATAGAAATAGAGAGCAAAGGGCGAGATCATGATGACGATCTCCACCCCGATAAGCAGGTAGGCGAGAATGGAGGCCCAGAGCAGCAGTCGGTTCGATCCGCGCGGTTCGGTCATCTTCCCTCTCCAGATTCGGCGGGCCGGGTGCAGGCGTGCGCTGGCCAATCCGCTTATTGCCGGTCCCGTTACCCACATTAGCAGATTATGAGCTGAAAAGGCAAAGGGTTAGGGGATAAACCGCGAATGCCTTGGGTACGATTCCGACGAAAATCCTTGTCAGCAATTTCTCTTTGGCATACAAAGGGTACGGCAACCCGGCAACAACGCTCCCCAACCCGAGCCGCCAGATTTTATTGTCCCGCATCCCGCAACCCGAAGAGGTACCTGATCATGCTCAATCGCGCCGCCCTGATCCTGAAGGCCAAAAAGCCGTTCGTGCAATGGCTGAATGAAACCGACCCCAACGACAGCCGCCCACCACTCAGCCTGGAGGAGGTCAACGAGGACCGCACCGTCTACCTCATCGACAGCATGGAGGCGGAGGATGTGGAGGCCTGGATCGCCATGAACTGCGCCAACCTGTTTGAAAGCGAGCTGGAAGACTGGGACACGGACGCGGCGCTCTGGCCGGCCAAGCGGGATCTGGAACTGTTCCAGCAATGGTTTAGCGCGGAATGTTTCACAGTGCTGGTGGATACCGGCAGTGAGCCGCTGGCTGACGACGAAGGGTGAGGGAAAGGGTTGGCCCGCGCACCCGGCGCCGGCTTGCTATCTGGAGGAGACGATGAAACGCCTGTTTTGGCTGTGCCTGCTGCTGCTCCTGGCCTGCGGGCCAGACCCTGAGCAGTTGTTTAAAACCGCTGAGTTCGAGATGCTGCAGACCAACTACCCCCATGCCAGCAAGCTCTACGAGCAGATCATCACGCAATACCCGGAGAGCGAACTGGCCGTCACCGCCCGCACGCGTCTGCAGGAGATCAAGGCTCTTCAGGCCCAGGATGGTGCGCCAGCTCGATAATCCTGGCTGCTATCTGCTGCGGCGTCAACTGATCGGTGTCGATCTCATGGCGGGCGGCCGCCTGGTACTTGGGCAGCCTACGTTCCAGCACCTCGGCAACCTCTTCGGTGAAGGTCTTGCCCTCGACCAGGGGTGGTCTCTCCGTGCCACCGGAGATGCGCGCGACAATAGTGTCCACCGAGGCCTTGAGCCAGAAGATAATGCCATTTTTGCTTAGGGCCTCGATGTTTTCCGGCCGTTCGATGATGCCGCCACCGGTGTCGATGATGATCTGGTCACGCTCTGCCAGCTCCATGGCAATGGCAGACTCCAGATCACGGAATTTCGGCCAGCCGTTTGCGGCCACAAAATCCGGAATCGAGATGCCCGCCCTTTTGACAATCTCCGCGTCCATGCCGATGCAGGGCATGGCGAGACGCTTGGCCAAGATTCTGCCGATGACACTCTTGCCCGTGCCGCGATAGCCGATGAGTACGATATTCATTTGCTCAGGTGCTCCATCACCACCCGGCGCATCACCTCAACCGGGGCGTCCGTGCCGGTGAAACGCTCAAACTGCAACACCGCCTGATTGATAAACATATCCACCCCGGAAATGATCTTAAGGCCGCTGGCCTTGGCCTCGCGCACCAGTTTGGTTTCGAGCGGGGTGTAAACGATGTCAAAAACCACCTGGCCCGGGCGGAACAGCCCGGCCGGCACCAGCGAGGCATCCACCTTCGGATGCATGCCGATGGGGGTGCAATGCAGGATGAGATCGGCCTTGGCCATGGCGGCGGCGAGGGAATCGTCATTGAGCAGCCCGTGTTTGATGGAGGCCGGGGTTCCGGCCCTGAGATCAGCGGCCAGGCCGTCGAGCATGCCTTGATTGATATCCAACAGGTTAAGCTCGGCAAGCTTGGTATTGCGGGCCAGGGTAAAGGCGATGGCGCGGGCCGCGCCGCCCGTGCCCAGCATAAGGACGTTCAGGCCGGTCATGTCCACCCCGGCGTCAACGATGGCCTTTTGCGCCCCCGGCCCGTCGGTGCCCAGGCCGATAAGCCTGCCGTTCTCATTGATGATCGTGTTGATGGAACCGATGTTGCGGTCCACTTCCGCGATCTCGTCCACATGCTTCATCACTTCGACCTTGTGGGGAATGGTGACGCTCATGCCGCGAAAATTCGGCAGGGCCCGCATGCCGGCCAGGGCGTTTTTTACATCCTCGACCGCAAAGGCGACATAGACGAAATTCAGGCCGCGTTCCCTAAAGGCGGCGTTATGGATGGCAGGCGACAGGCTGTGCGAAACCGGGTTGCCGATGATGGCGCAGACCTTGGTGTAGCAATCGATAGCACACACGTTACTCATTGAAACCTCCACGGGATTAAGCTTTTATCCGTCAGTACCTGCCGCTAACGGCGACAGCAGCGCCCCTTGCCACGCCTGCCACTGCGGACGAGGGGCCAATATTAGCACATATTCAGCCAGATTCAAGTCTTGATAACCCGGCGGCTTCATCCCGGGTCGGCTCAGGCTCAAACTTACGCCTTGACCGACAACAACGCCCCTGTCGCGTCCTCATGCCACATCCAGGGGCAAGACCCCCTGTTGCTGCTCCAGAAACATGTTGCGCCTGGCCCGGGCCGAGGACTTCAGCACCCCCACCGGGTCTAGATAGTCAAAGACCCGCGGTTGTTTGCCCGCCGAAGGCCGCAGAATACGGCCAACCACCTGCCGGATACGGCCGGTGAACTTGATAGGCGTGGTGAGAAAAAGAGTGGAAAGGTCCGGGCAGTCGAAGCCCTCGCCAATCAGTTGCACCGTGGCCACCAGCACCTGATAGGCGTTGTTACGCACCCCATCGACGATCTCGCTGCGCGTCTCGGTGGCCAGCCGGCCGGTGAGCACCACGGCCCGCACCCCGCGTTCGATCAGCAGTTCGGCCAGCTTCTCGCAGTGTGCCACCCGGTCGCTCACCACCAGAATGGTGCCCGGCTGGTGGGCCACCTCGGCGGCCACGTCGTCGGCGATCTGTTGGTTGCGGGGTTCGTCGGTGGTCAGGCTGGTCATGAGCTTCTGGTAGTTGTCCCGGTAATTGAAGGTAAAGCCGGTGGGGTGCTGGATGAACTCCGGCCGCAGTACCGCGCCGGAGGTGTGCAGCCGCTCCGGGTCCACCCGGTGTACCGGGTCGCCCAGATAGAAGGAGATGATCCGAGTCAGTCCGTCGCGCCGGAAGGCGGTGGCCGACAAACCCAGCATGTAGCGGCAGGGAAAGGCGGTGACCACCTCGGTGAACAGCGAGGCCGGCACCCGGTGGCACTCGTCGACGCAAATCTGGCCAAATTTGTCAACCAGATCGTCCAGCCGGTTGCGCACCGAATTGACAATACCCACGGTCACCGGGGCCAGCTCGAAATGGCCATCGCCCACCAGCCCGGCCTGCGTGCCCATGAAGGTCTCAATCCGTTCCGCCCACTGGTAAAGCAGTTCCTTGGTATGCACCACCACCATGGTCGGCTGGTGACGGGCGGCGAACACGGCCAGGGCGATGACGGTCTTGCCCGAGCCGGTGCCTGATTCCAGCACCCCGAAATCGCGGCCCTGAATGGCCCGCACCGCCTCGGCCTGGTATGGGCGGAGTTGGCCGGTAAAGGTGAGCGCCGCCTCGGGCGCGGTACGCCGCTGGTCAACGATCTCAAGGGCCAGGTCAGGCGACAAACGGCGGCAGAGGGCCACGCAATGGTTGGCGAACCCGCGGGGAAAGGTTATGCCATCCTTGCGTTCCCGGAAATAGTAGAGAAAGGGCTTGAGCTGTTTGCCGATCCAGCGCCCATATTTCTTGGCGTCCTGGTAGGCGGGGTTGGCGACGGTCAGTTCTTTTTTCAGGGCCGCCAGAAGCGGGGGGCTCCCCCCGGCCAGATGGGCCTCGGCGGCCACGGTCAATATCAACCTGCTCGCCATGCGCCGTCTCGGTTAAAGGGTTGGAGGTTGATCAGTTCTTTTCCCGCAGGTTTGCTTCCACCACGAAATCGCCGTGCTCGGTGGTGAACGGGATGACGATGGTGGGGGTTTTGGAGAACATGCTGATCTCCAGATCCTTGCCCACCACCATGGTAGGGGTGGCCAGTTCGAATTTCAGGTCGAGCTTGGAGAGTTCGGCCTTGGCGCCGCCACAGATCATGTTGGTCAACTCACCCACCGCGTCAACCACGTCGGCGTCCACCTTCTCCCGTACCGGCTCCATCAGCATGTTGGCAACGATATGCAGGATGCACGACTCGCTGAAGCTCAGCACCATGGCGCCGGTCACGGTGGCGCAGGTCATGCCGATGACACCGGTGACCTCGCCCGAGGTCTTGGCATCGGTCTTGAGCAGCGGCTTGGCGTGCTTGACCTTGGTCTGGGCCATGGTCTCGATGACGTTTTTGGCGGCCTTGAGAAAAGGGTTGATGTATTCGACTTTCATTGATCCCCCGTATATTAGGTATGCGACTGCATACTTCTAGATTTTCCAATTTTTGTCAACTCTCGCGGCAAGATACTCAACCTTTACCCTGCAAAATTGGAGGTGAAATGCTGGCCTAAACCGATTACTATCCGCCTCGCTGCCAGTCGGGAAGGGTTTTTCCCGTGGATTGTCGGACGGTTGTGCATACAAAGCAGAGTGAGGAGAAGACCATGGACGCCAAGGAAAGAATGGCCATCCCGCGCCAGCAGGCGAAAGAATTGGCCCCGGCCGCGCGCATCATCAATTACGACGAGGTGACGGCCGGTTTTGACCTGAAGACCGCGCAACTGGAGGCGGAGCGCTGCCTGCAATGCAAGAAGCCCTCCTGTCGCGAGGGCTGCCCCCTCCACAACGACATCCCCGGCTTCATCCGGTTGCTCAGGGAGGGCAAGATCGAAGAGGCCTACTGGCAAGACCGGGAGACCAACACCCTGCCCTCGGTGTGCTCGCGGGTCTGCCCGCACGAATTCCAGTGCGAGGGCTCCTGTGTGCGCGGCAAGAAGGGCGAACCGGTCGCCATCGGCATGCTGGAACGCTTCCTCACCGACTGGATGGTGGCGAACAACAAGAATCTCGAGTTGTCCTGCGCCCTGCCCAACAACAAGAAGGTGGCCATTGTCGGTTCCGGCCCGGCCGGCATGACCGTGGCCTACCTGTTGGCGCACCTGGGTTACGCCTGCACCATCTTCGAGAGCCTGCCCAAGCTGGGTGGCATGCTCACTGTCGGCATCCCGGCCTACCGTTTGCCCCGCGACATCGTGAGCGTTGAGTTCGATTCCCTGCGCAACTGCGGGGTCGAGATTGTCCAGGGCGTCACCATCGGCCGCGACAAGACCCTGGAGCAGCTCAAAGGTGAAGGCTTCGGCGCGGTGTTTGTAGGCGTCGGCGCCCATGCCAGCCGCAAGCTCGGGGTCGAGGGCGAGGATCTGGAAGGCGTCATCCACGGCGTGGACTTCCTGCGCAAGGTCAACCTGGGCGAGCACTTAAACCTGGGCCGCAATGTCGTGATCGTGGGCGGCGGCAACGTCGCCATCGACTGCGCCCGCACCGCGTTGCGCGAGGGCTCGGACCAGGTCTTCATCCTCTACCGCCGCTCCAAGGCGGAGATGCCCGCCTCCAAGGCCGAGATCCATCACCTGGAGGAGGAGGGGGTTAAGATCGAGATGCTGGCCGCGCCGGTAAAAATCCACGGCGAGAACGGCCGGCTCACCAGGATCGAGTGCGTCCGCATGACCTTGGGCGAATGCGACGCCTCGGGCCGCTGCCGGCCGGTGGTGCAGGAGGGCTCCAACTTCATGATCGAAGCCGACGCCATCGTGCCGGCCATCAGCCAGGACGTGGACGCCTCCGCCGGCCAGGGCCAGGGCTGCAACATGAGCCGCTGGGGTACCTTTGTGGTGGACGAAGAGACCATGCAGAGCAACATCCCCTGGCTCTTTGCCGGCGGCGACGCCGTGCTCGGCCCCCAGACCGCGGCCAAGGCCATCTACCAGGCGAGGCTGGCCGCCGAATCCATGCACCGCTTCCTGTCAGGACAGGATCTCAAAGCCAACCGCACCGACATCTGGCGCGGCTTGCCGGGGGGCAAGAAGGAGTGACCGGTCTAACCTGTCTGACTCGTCGGACAGGTCGGACTCGATGGTGCGGTGCCCCTGCTCTCACTTGTTGCTTGGAGGCGCGGCAAGCAAATTTGCCGGCCGCTCGCCCTCCAGATCCGGCTCGCCGCAATGTTGCAGGATCCAGGCCCGGGTCAGCTCACGCAGACGCAGGGCCACGGCCCAAGGGTCTTGGCCCGCCTCGCCGCTGAGCGCAGGGCCGATGGTGACGCTCACCGCGCCCGGCCTGGGGAACCAGGACTCCGGCCGCAGGATGGAGCGGGTGCCGCGGATGGCCACCGGCACCACCGCGAGACCGCCTTGGGCCGCCGCGGTAAAGGCGCCCAAGCGGAAGGGCAGCAGGCCGGGCAACCGCAGGCAGGTACCTTCGGCAAAGAAGAGCAGGGGGGTGGCAGCGTCGGCCGCGGCCAGCAGCCGCTGGCTGTCCGCCCGGCTTTGCTGCGCATCGAAGCGCTCCACGAACTC